>JBLHKV010000046.1:0-17769 GCA_047618115.1 Halieaceae bacterium
TACCTGGATGGGGCTCAACTACGCAGCCCTGTTGGCGCTGTTGGTGGGGGTATCTGTAGTGATTCCCTATATCGGCGCCACAGTGGTGACAATCCCCGTGGCGCTCATCGCGTTGGTTCAATGGGGTATTAGTCCGGAATTTCTGACGCTTTTGTTTGTCTACTTAGTGATCCAGGCATTAGATGGCAATGTCCTGGTGCCGCTTTTGTTTTCCGAAGCGGTTGATCTGCACCCGGTGGCTATTATTTTTGCCGTTGTCCTGTTCGGTGGCTTATGGGGCTTGTGGGGTGTGTTTTTCGCGATACCGCTGGCGACTTTGGTCAAAGCGGTACTGGATGCCTGGCCCAAGCAAGAGGCTAGTCTGGAGACATAAATGACTTCTTTTTTGACCACGGCAAAAATACGACTTTGCCTGCTTTCACTGTGCCTGGTGTTGCTGGCCTGTGCCAACCAGCCGCAACAATCTGGACCGATCAAAAGTCCCAATGACAGCGATGAATATCGCTACCTGACGCTCGACAATGGCCTGCGGGTCATGTTGGTATCGGATCCAGATGCCGATAAAGCGGCCGCCTCTCTGGACGTCAACGTCGGTTCGGGAGACAGTCCACGCAGTCGCGAGGGACTCCCCCACTTTTTAGAGCATATGTTGTTTTTGGGGACGGAAAAATACCCAGATTCTTCTGAGTACGAACGCTACATTACAGAGCATGGCGGTTTTCGCAATGCCTACACCTCCTATGCACATACCAATTATTTCTTTGACATCGATCACGCCTACCTGGAGCCGGCGCTGGATCGATTTGCACAGTTTTTCACCTCGCCTAACTTCGATGAAGTTTATGTCGATCGAGAAAAAAACGCCGTAGACTCCGAATATCAAATGGGTATCAAGGGCGACGCTCGTCGTAATTTGGACGTTTTCCGAGAGGTATTCAATCCCGCGCACCCCATGACCAAGTTTTCCGTTGGCAGTCTGGAGACTTTGTCGGACCGGGAAGGCGCCACCATACGCGGTGATCTACTCGACTTTTACCAGCGTTGGTACTCAGCCAATATCATGACACTGGCAGTTATAGGGCGTGAGTCTCTGGATGAAATGCAGGCCATAGTCGAGGCGAAGTTCAGCGCGGTCCCCAACCAAAATACCAAGCTGGAACAGGTCAAAGAGCCTTTGTTCGTGGACGGCACGCTGCCGCTGGAAGTGGCTATTGAGCCCGAGGCCGATGTGCGTCAGTTGCAGGTTTTCTACCCAATTCCCGATTACAGCAAGTATTACCACAGCAAGCCAGAAGCCTACTTGGGGAGCATTCTGGGGCACGAGGGTCAGGGGAGCCTGCTATCGGTTTTAAAATCCGATGGTCTCGCTGAGTCTCTTGGCGCGGGTGCCGGGCTTAGCTATCGCGGTGGTTCGCTCATGAGTATCTCGATTGGCCTTACCCAGGGTGGTATGGAGCAGCGCGATGTGGTTATCAGCAAGTTGTTCCAGGCCATAGAACTATTGCGTCGCGAGGGGCCCAGTAAGGCGCTGTACGAAGAGCAGGGTAAGCTGGCGGCGCAGGCGTTCCGGTTCAGAGGGGAGTCGGCTCCGGCCAGTAATGTGCGCGGCATAGCTACCGCCATGCAGTACTACGCACCCGAGGACACCCTGTGGGGCGATTACGTGATGGATGATTATCGACCTGACCTGCTGGTAGATTTGGTAGATCACCTGCAACCAGAGCGAGCTTTTGTTGTGCAGATTGCCAAGGGCGTCGAGACCGATCAACAGTCCAATTTTTATAGCACTCCCTACCGTACCAACCCCATCGGTCAAGATCAGTTGGCCAAGTGGATTAACGGAGCTACTGACCCCAGGCTGACCATGCCCGCGGCCAACGAATTTATCGCCGAAGACCTGGAGCAGCGCCTGCCTTATGCCGGCAATGGCGTATTGCCGATCAAGGTAGTCGAGCGTGAAAATCTCGATATCTGGTTCCGGCAGGACGATCAATTCAAGGTGCCTAAAGGCGGAATTTACGTCAATTTGCGCTCACCTGCTGCGATTGGCACGCCGCGTGAGGCGGTGTTGAGCGAGTTGTATATGCGCCTGCTCGGCGATGCTATCAATGAGTATGTCTACCCGGCGAGTCTCGCGGGGGTGAACTTGTCGGTTGCGGGTCACACTCGTGGTTTCGCCTTAAGCCTGGGTGGCTATAACGATAAGCAGCTGATGTTGTTAGAGCGGGTTTTGGCCCAGGTGCAAGCACGAGGCTTTAATGCAGGCCGCTATCACGATCTTCGGGAAAAATTGGAGCGAGACTACGCCAACAGCAAGAAAGCGCGCCCCTATTCACAGTTGATCGATGACAGCCGTGAGCTGTTTCAGCACCACGATTGGGATGAATTGGTAATGGCCGCTACGGTTGCCGATATCGAGCTGGATCAGGTAATGGCTTATCACGACCGCTTCTGGGCGGCGGTTAAGGCCGAGGTATTAATGTTCGGCAACTATCGGCAAGCGGATATAGATAAACTCGCAGGGCTGCTGAACGGTATGTTACCCACAGAGCCAATTGCTGAACTGCCGAAAATGCGCGTGCTGAAACTGGCAGCCGGGCAGGAATTGGTGGAAAAGGTTGCTATTGATCATCAGGATTCTGTGGTTTCACTATACTATCAAGGAGGTGCCAATAGCTGGCTGGAGCGTGCCCAGGCAGCACTCACTGCGCAAGTTTTGCAAAGCGATTTTTTTGAGGAGATACGCACCGAGAAGCAACGTGGCTATATTGTGTTTGCCTCGGCCCTGCCAATGATGCGGGTTCCCGGTGTGGTTTTTGTGGTGCAATCTTCATCATCTGGCCCCGCTCAGCTGAGCGCAGATATCGCTGAGTTCATTTCCGGGATGGCGGTGGAGGGGCGCGTTACCGAGGAGGTCTTCAATCGGCACCGCGATGCTCTGATCATGGAACTGAATCAGTCGCCGAAAAACATTTTTGATCAAGCCGGTCGTTACTGGCGCGATATTTCTCGCAAGCAATATGATTTCAACGGCATTGAAAACATGACCGCGGCACTGCAAGGCATTGATCTTGCCGCCTGGGACGCTCACTTCCGCGATAGTCTTATAGAGAATCCGCGGAGTGTGTTGGTGTATACCTCGGGAAGATTTGACGCGCCCGCCGAGGACGAAGCGGTTGCCGGGGATAGACAGCCCGTGACTGACTATCTGCAGCTTAAGGCCGACTCTCCCTGGTATGAAATGCCGTGAGCTGAAGGCTTTGAGATTGAAGGTCATGTTTGGTGAAACCATATAATACAAGTCGATCTAATCAATTGATCGATAGAAATTTGCCGAATCAACCCCCAAAGATTACAATGTCTGCTCGCTAATAATAAGTCAGCGCCGCGTCGTTAACGCGATTTCTGGCAGAGGGCAGAGCATGATTCAAGACCTGGACCCAACAGAAACTCAAGAGTGGATGGACGCATTCGATGCGGTTATAAAGCACGGCGGAGCAAAGCGCGCCGGGTTTCTACTGCAGCAACTTGGCGAACACGCCGTCGATAACGGCGCCAATCTTCCCGCGGCAATCACTACGTCTTTTCGTAATACCATTCCTCCAACTGAAGAAAAACGCATGCCCGGCGATTTGTTTATGGAGCGCCGGATCCGCTCGCTGGTGCGTTGGAATGCGCTGGCTATGGTGATGCGAGCCAACGACAACGACGACGCCCTCGGTGGCCATATTTCCAGTTTTTCCTCCAGCGCTACGCTCTACGATATTGGCTATAACTATTTCTTCCGCGGCTATGAAAACGGTCGCTTGGCCGATCTGGTGTTTTATCAAGGCCATAGTGCGCCGGGCATGTATGCGCGTTCCTATCTCGAGGGGCGACTCAGCGAGGAGCAGTTGGACAATTTCCGGCGGGAAGTCGATGGCAATGGGCTGTCATCCTATCCGCACCCCTGGTTGATGCCCGACTACTGGCAGTTCCCCACGGTGTCTATGGGTCTCGGTCCTATCCAGGCCATCTATCAGGCTCATGTGATGAAGTACCAACAGAGTCGCGGCTTGGTCGATCACGGCGATCGCCAGGTCTGGTGCTTTATGGGCGATGGCGAGAGCGATGAACCCGAGTCGCTGGGGGCCATTTCACTTGCCGGACGCGAGCACCTCGACAACCTGACCTTCGTAGTGAACTGTAATCTGCAGCGTCTGGACGGTCCGGTGCGTGGCAACGGTAAAATCATCCAGGAACTCGAAGGCGCGTTTCGTGGTGCCGGTTGGGACGTGATCAAGGTGATCTGGGGCAGGTTGTGGGATCCCCTTCTGGAAAAGGACAAAACCGGATTACTGCAAAAGCGCATGGATGAAGTCTGCGACGGCGAGCTGCAGAATTACAAATACAATGGCGGTGCCTATACCCGGGAACATTTCTTTGGCAAATACCCCGAATTGCTGGAGTTGGTAGAGCACCTCTCCGACGACGACATCATGTACCTTAATCGGGGCGGCCACGATCCCTACAAAGTTTACGCTGCCTATGAAAGAGCGGCGCAGAACACCGGCAAGCCCACCGTCATTTTAGCGATGACGGTCAAAGGCTATGGCACCGGAGAGGCTGGCGAGGCCAACAATGAAACCCACTCGCTGAAGAAATTGGATATTGCCAGCCTGCGCGCATTTCGCGACCGCTTTGGGGTGCCGATCAGCGATTCTGAATTGGAAAATGTTCCCTATTATCGACCGTCACCAGATTCCCCTGAGATGCGCTATATGCGCGCGCGCCGGGAAAAGCTCGATGGCCCTATTCCCTTTCGCAACAGCGATTTCGAGGCGCTGAAAACCCCAGACTTGCAGGCTTTCAACTCGCAGTTAAAGGGCAGTGGTAAGCGCGAGATCTCCACTACCATGTCTTTTGTGCGGCTCTTGTCGACGCTGGTGAAGGATAAGGAGATAGGCACGCGAGTGGTACCCATCGTGCCCGACGAGGCGCGGACTTTTGGCATGGAAGGTATGTTTCGCCAGCTGGGTATTTACACCTCGGCAGGACAGAAGTACACGCCCCACGATTCCGGGCAGATGATGTTCTATCGCGAGGACAAGCAGGGCCAGATACTCGAGGAAGGCATCAATGAAGCCGGGGCATTTTCGGCCTGGCTGGCGGCTGCGACATCGTACAGCACCAGCAGTTATCCGATGGTTCCCTTTTATATTTACTACTCTATGTTTGGCTTTCAGCGTATTGGTGACCTGGCCTGGGCCGCTGGTGACAGTCAGGCCCGGGGCTTTTTGATCGGTGGTACTGCCGGCAGAACCACACTGAACGGCGAGGGTTTACAGCACCAGGATGGGCACAGCCATTTGATGGCGGCGACCATTCCAAACTGCGTCAGCTACGACCCGACCTATGCCTACGAACTGGCGGTAATTGTCCAGGACGGTTTGCGGCGGATGTTCACTGAAAAAGAGAACAAGTTTTACTACATCTCAGTGATGAACGAAAACTATCGGCAACCCGAAATGCCGATTGGCGTGGAGGAGGGCATCATCAAGGGGATGTATCTGTTCCACGAATCGAAATTGAAGAAGGCCGAGCACCGCGTGCAGTTGATGGGCGCTGGCACCATTTTGCGTGAGGTCGAGGCCGCCGCCGAAATTCTCGAAAATGAGTATCAGGTGGCAGCCGATATTTGGAGTGTCACCAGTAGCACTGAACTGTATCGGGAGGGTCGCAGCGTGGCGCGCTGGAATACGCTGCACCCTGAAGAGTCGCCAAAGATGTCCTATCTCACCGGCTTGCTCGATGGTCGCTCGGGGCCGGTAATAGCCGCCAGTGACTATATGCAGGTATCGATGGATCAGCTGCGTAGTCTGATTCCACAAAACTATATGGTACTGGGTACCGATGGCTATGGGCGCAGTGACACGCGCAGCAAACTTCGCCAGTTCTTTGAAGTGAGTCGCGAATTTGTGGTGATAGCGACGCTTAAATCGCTGGCCGATGAAGGCAAGGTGGAGGCGAGCGTGGTTACCAAGGCTATCAAGGACCTGGGAATAGACCCCGAGAAAATAGATCCGGTAACGCTGTGATGAGTAAAATCAAAGTAGTAGTTCCCGATATTGGTGGCGCCGACGGCGTCGAAGTGATCGAGCTTTGTATTGCGGTGGGGGATGTGGTCGAGGTCGAGCAGGCGCTGGTGGTACTGGAGTCCGATAAGGCCTCTATGGAAGTTCCCTCCAGCCACGCCGGTACGGTCGTTGAGATACTGGTCAAGGAAGGCGACACAGTCGCCGAGGGCTCCGCTGTTGTGGTACTGGAAAGCACCGCGGTAGCGGCCAGCTCACCAGAGCCAGCTCCCGAAGTGGTTGTCGCTTCCCCGGTGGATGTCGAGAGCCCGGTAGTTGTCGAGAGTCCAGCGGTCGACGATAAACCTGCGGCCCCGAAAACCGCATCTGCCGCGCCTGCGGAAGAGATCGTGACGGTACCCGACACCGGCGGATCCGATGATGTCGAAGTCATCGAGATAATGGTCGCCGTTGGCGATATCGTGTCCGAGGGCGATTCGCTGATCGTGCTCGAATCAGATAAAGCCTCCATGGAAGTTCCTTCATCAGCCGCTGGCGAGGTCCTGGAGATGTTGGTCAAAGAGGGCGACCAGGTTTCTAATGGCGATCCGATTTTACGGTTATTGGCTACTGGCACGGCAGAGCCAGCCCCGGTTTCTGCTCCTGCCTCCGCTGCGCCTGCTCCCGCTCCCGCAAGCGCTGTAGACGGGTCATCGCGGTCCCCCAGAATTGTTGAGATGCCGGCTAGTCCGGCCAGCGTTGCCGCGACTACCGACGATACGATCTATGCCGGACCCGCGGTGCGTAAGACCGCCCGCGAACTGGGTGTCAGCCTGGCGCAAGTCACTGGCAGCGGTCCTCGTGGACGGATATTGAAGGAGGACGTGCAGGGCTTCGTTAAGGTGGCGCTGGCGAAACCGGCAGCGGGCGCAACTTCGGGAGCGGGAATTCCCGCGATACCCGATATCGACTTCTCGCAGTTTGGCGACATCGATGTTCAGGACCGGTCGCGTCTCGACAAACTGACGGCGGCCAATATGAGCCGCAACTGGCTCAACGTGCCACATGTCACGCAGTTTGACGACGCCGATATAACTGAGCTGGAAGAGCTGCGCAAACAAATGAAGACAGAGGCAGAAAGGCGAGGCGTCAAGCTCACCCCGCTGCCTTTTCTACTCAAGGCTGCCGCCGTTTCACTGCGCAACCACGCAATGGTGAATGCCTCGATTACCGCCGACGGCGAGAAAATTGTATACAAAAAATATATTAATATCGGCATGGCGGTAGCCACACCCGCGGGATTGGTGGTGCCGGTGATTCGAGATGTCGACAAAAAGTCGCTGTGGGATCTTGCGGCCGAAACCGCAGAGCTCGCCGGTAAGGCCAAGTCTCGCAAGCTGCGACCCGATGATATGCAGGGCGGTGGCTTCACTATATCCAGCCTGGGCGGTATCGGCGGCACGGGCTTTACGCCCATAGTTAACGCGCCTGAAGTAGCCATCCTCGGTGTCTCTAAACTGGCGGTGAAACCGCTGTGGAATGGCAGCGAATTTTTGCCCAGAAAGATGTTGCCACTGGCCCTGTCCTACGATCACCGAGTAATCAACGGCGCCGACGGTGGCGGATTCCTGACAGAAATGGTGGCTAATTTAACGGATATTCGCCGGCTGCTATTTTAAAGATCGTTGTAGCTTAGCCTGGGCAAAGGCAGCATCCGGATCAGTTTCAGCGTTCTGAAACCATCGAACCAAGTGTGCATCTGTCGCTCAAAACCGGCGTAGTCACTCGACTGGCGCAAGCTGTGGGCGATAGCGCTCTCAACCTTGAGTTGACGCAGTGCGACGGCGATTTGCGCCGGTAAAATCCACTGTGCAGGCGTTGATTTCGCGCCTGTATCCTCCAGTAATTCCAGCATTTGATCGCTACTCGGAACCTGTCCAAGTGCGTACAGCGCCGGCCAGGATTGCAACCATCGGCGCAGCGCGGTGTAGCAATCGGGGTGGTAGAACAACAACTCTTTGCGGGGATCTGGCGACTGGCTGAGTTTTTCCACAGCTGGGCCGGTACCGAAGGGAACCCGATCGGAGATGCGCTCGGTGATGCGGATGGGCTCCCCGGCGGTCAATTCGACGCTGCCAGTCTTCGCGAGTTTGTTAAGTAGATAAAAATCTTCCGCTGCCGAGCGGCGCGGAAAACCGCGTACTGCGCAGTAGTGGGCGCTATGCGCAGACAGGCAGCTGCCAAGCGTGTGATAACCGTAGGGGGAACCGGCCAGTTCCAGTTCGCAGGGATACTGGCGCAGGAAGGCGTCGTAAACCTGGGTGGCGACGCCGGGTTCGCCACCCTTACACGAGCAGTGAATGAAGGGGTGAACCAGCGCAGCTGGGCTCTTTGCGGTGACGTCGTAAACCCTTTGATAATAATCAGCTGGCAGCTTGGCGTCGGCATCGGTGCAATGTATCCAGGGACTGCTGACGATCTGTGCGGCGATCAGCGCAGCGGCGATGTCTGCTCCCAATTTACGTGCAAGCCCCACGCCTTGGCTGCGTGGGATCAGAGCGCCGATACCGTCTCTATCTATACACAGCAGATCGATGAGAGGGGATACAGCTGCGAGGCGGGCGACCCCGGAATCGTAAACCCAGTATTCCTCAAGTGACTTCACAGCGTGCAGTAAATCGTGATTATCTTTTGCGCTCGAGCCGCGGTCGGGACGGTTGACCACGAGAATTACTATTAGTGACTCGCCTCCTGTCGAGCTGTTTGCGATGCGGTCGAGTAGTGTCGCCGACTCGCGAAAAGCAGGAATAACCAGCGTATGTTGCCACTTTACCGGCCATGTGAGTTCCACCAGTTCGGCGGCAAGCGGTTCGGCGTAGCGGCTCAGATACTTGGTTTGGGCGCGCTGGAGATGATGTGACAAGTTTCCTGCGGAGCGCTCTGATCCGTTCAATGCAGGGCCGCCCTGATCGGCAACTTGCGAACGATGTCTGCCTCGATATCCAGCAGTTGATCCAACCTGTCGGCGACGGTGTCATCGTTCATATACAGTTTTGCCAGATCAAAGAATAATTGGTGGTGGCGCTCTTCCGAACGAGTGAGGGATTGATAAAAATTTTTCAGGTTTCCAGCCGGGAGGGCGGCGGCGATCAGCCCAAAACGCTCGGCGCCACGCGCCTCGATAATACCTGCGGTGAGTAATCTGTCCAGCAGATATTCGTCGCGTCCCTTGCGTAGTGCCTTTCTGAATTCCACCACATAGACATCTTTGCTGTCCGCGGCGGTAATGTGGCCACGCTGGTGGATCAGTTTCACAACTTCGCGGTAGTGGCTTAGCTCCTCTATGGCCAGATCGGTCATAGCGGTTACCAACTCCACGCGATCGGGATAGTGGGATAACATGGAGATTGCCATGCCCGATGCCTTTTTTTCCGCGGCTGCGTGATCCAGCAGAAACTGGTCAAAATTATTCAGGACGGTCTCGCACCATTCCTCACTGGTGCTGAATCGCAAAAGCTCTGGCATGATAGATGTCCGTATACTGGGTTGGCTGGTAGCGAGGGGTAACTATACCAGCCCCCGGGTACACTAGTTTAACGAAAAGTCAGGAGTTTTTGCCATGGACATAGCTTCGCCGGAGGAACAAATCGGGCCTTGCGCCGGTTTTCGGGTACTTGATTTCTCGACCATGGTGTCGGGACCTTTGGCGGGTCAGAACCTCGGCGATCTGGGCGCCGATGTCATTAAGATTGAAACACTGTTTGGCGATACCGCAAGGTGGGTAGGCCCTCCTGAACGCGCCGGCCTGAATGGTTTTTTTACCCAGTTCAATAGAAACAAGCGCGCAATATCGATAGACCTGAAGTCTGCTGCTGGCAAGGAAATAGCGCAGACCCTGGCCCGCGATGCCGATGTTGTTATCGAAAATTTCCGGCCCGGAGTGGCCGATCGTCTGGGCATTGGCTACCAACGGTTGAGTCGCGATAACCCGGGTCTGGTTTACGTATCGATCTCCGGTTTTGGTCCCGATGGTCCCTATGCGGGGCAACCGGTGTACGATCTGGTCATTCAGGGCATGTCGGGAATGATGCCGGTCCAGGGTGGCGACGGACCCCCGCAAATGAACCGCAGTGTTATTGCCGACAAAAATGCCGCTATTACGGCAGCCTCCTGCGCGCTGGCTGCGCTATTGGCGCGCGAGCGCAACGACGGTCGGGGGCAGCACGTGCAGGTACCCATGATCAACGCCTACGCCCAACTCGCCTTGCCAGATGTCCTCGCTACCGAATCCTTTGAGCCTAAACCTGACTTTGCCGGCGAGGTTCCCGACATGTACAGAACCTGGCAGTGTGCCGATGGTCACCTGGTGGGTATGCCCATCGAGGATCGGCAGTACCGAAATCTATGCTTGTGTCTGGGCCGTGAAGACCTCGCCGAGGACGAGCGTTTTAAGACCATAGGTGCTCGCATGCCCAACAATCGCCTCATGAACGAATTACTGGACGAAGAGTTTATCAAGTGGCCCTGGCGTGATCTGCTCGAGGCGTTGCACGAACACGACGTGCCCTTTGCACCGATATACGATGTCGACGACTTTATTGCCGATCCACAGGTACAGCACAACCGTACGGTCTTTTTGGCCGAAGATCCCCAGGGGGGCACGACCCGCTATATTCGTCACCCCGGAATTTATCCGCAGACGCCCGCTACCCTGCGACGCCACCCGCCCCGTTATGGTGAGCACACAGAAGAGCTGTTGCTGGAGGCCGGTTTCGACCATGCTCAGATTGCAGCCTGGCGAGCTGAGCAAGTCATAGCCTGAGTTCAGCTGTGATATAATTTCGCGTCTTTTTACAACCCGGCGCAGGCGCCTACAGACAGGAATTCCATGGCATGATTATCAAACCCCGCGTGCGCGGCTTTATGTGTATTACCTCTCATCCCGCCGGCTGTGAAGCTAATGTTCGTCAGCAAATTGAATATGTGCAGGGCCAGGGAGCGATAGCCGATGGTCCCAAGCGAGTATTGGTGATTGGTGCGTCGACCGGCTACGGCCTGGCATCGCGCATTAGCGCCGGTTTTGGCTGCGGTGCCTCTACAATAGGGATCTTCTTTGAGAAGGAAGGCAGCGACAGAAAGCCAGGTACCGCGGGCTGGTACAACTCCGCGGCCTACCATAAGTGCGCCGAGGAAGCCGGTTTGTATGCGCGTAGTATCAATGGCGATGCATTTTCAGACGAAATAAAGAGCAAAACAATCGACCTCATCAAGGCTGATCTGGGGCAGGTCGACCTGGTGGTCTACAGCCTTGCTTCGCCGCGCCGGCAGCACCCCAAGACCGGTGAGGTATTTAATTCAACCCTCAAACCCATCGGCCAGGATATCAGCGGTCGGATGCTCAATACCGATAAAGAAATTATCACCGAATACAGCATGGTTGCGGCCAGCGAAGAAGAGATAGCCAATACCGTGGCGGTTATGGGTGGCGAAGATTGGCAAATGTGGATAGACGCCCTGGATGCCGCTGACGTATTGGCCGAGGGCGCCAAAACCACCGCCTATACCTATCTTGGCGACAAAGTAACCCAGGATATCTACTGGAACGGTACCATCGGTGCAGCCAAAAAGGATCTGGATCAACGGGTCGTTGGCCTGCGCGAGCGCTTATCGGCTAAAGGCGGCGACGCGCGGGTATCTGTGCTAAAAGCGGTGGTGACCCAGGCGAGCTCCGCTATTCCGGCTATGCCATTGTATCTGGCGATACTGTTCAAAGTGATGAAGGCCGCCGGTACCCACGAGGGGTGCATTGAGCAGGTTTACGGTTTGTTTCGAGACAGCCTCTATGGCAGTGCTCCCGGTCACGACGAAGAGGGTCGCCTGCGAGCCGACGGCAAAGAACTACTGCCCGAGGTGCAACGGGAAATTGAAGAACTCTGGCCCCAGGTTACAGCGGAAAACCTCTATGAGCTGACCGATTTCGTCAGTTACAAGCGCGAGTTCCTGCGTCTGTTTGGTTTTGAAATAGACGGCGTGGACTACCAAGCCGACGTCAACCCCAACGTCCCTATTGCCGGCGTAGTCTGATGACCAAGGTCTATGATGGCGCCATTGGCGAGATCGATGGAGACATAATCCCCGGTGAGCGCTACCAGCTAACCGAACGAGTGGCCAGAATAACCGCGCCCAACCCCGGCATTATGACGGGGCCGGGCACCAACACCTATCTTTTGGGGCACCGGGAAATAGCGCTGGTCGATCCCGGTCCGCTGGAACCGGCTCACGTCGACGCGCTGCTAGATGCCTGCGGCGATCGCCTGCGCTGGATAATTGCCACCCACACCCATCCAGATCACTCGCCAGCCTGGGCGCCTTTGGCCGAGGCCTCTGGTGCTCAAGTTATCGGCGCTACCGCCCAGGACAAAATGTTCCAGGACGAGACCTTTGTTCCCGATATTGAAGTCACCCACGACTGGCTGCTAAAGACAGATGAATTTACGCTGCGTGGCATCCATACCCCGGGTCACGTCGGCAATCACTTTTGCTATCTGATTGAGGAGGAGGGCGTGCTGCTCACCGGTGATCATATTATGAACGGTTCAACCGTAGTGATCGTGCCTCCCAGCGGTGATATGAAGGCCTATATCGAATCGCTGCAACTGTTGCTCGACTATCCCTTGCAGGCCATTGCTCCGGGACACGGTAAGCTAATGGATAACCCCGAAGCCGTGGTGCAGTGGATTGTCGATCACCGCCTGCAGCGCGAACGCAAGGTCGTTGAGAGGCTGGGTGTTCTGGGTGAGTGTGATCTCGATACCCTGGTAGTGTCGGTATACGACGATGTGGATAAGGGGCTGCATAGCATGGCCAAGTTGTCACTCTGCGCGCACTTGATCAAGCTACAAAAGGAAGCTCGTGTTTCCTCTGCTAATGATCGTTGGGTCCTTCTGCGCTAGGTAAGGGATCCTTTTCAATCAGCCATAAAGCGATGCAAAATGGTTGATACCCGGCTGTGCTCATTGGAAATTTGTATAAGTTACCGTGAACTACCGTTATTCGTATTTATTTACTAATTAAATTACGCGTAACTTGAGTTTATCTAACATATTCACTAGAATCAGTGGCCTTGATGGAGCTAGTGACTATGAGCAGCGACAGTTACCGAGAAAAAACCCTGCCGGAAGTGGTAGAGGCCGCCGCTGAGCGCTACGGTTCTGCGCCCTATATAACCGATGGCGACGTCGAACTCAGCTTTTCCGGCCTCAACGAGGCGCGACTCCAGGCAGCCCGGGCCTTTTGCGCCGCGGGTATAGAGGCTGGCGAGCGGATTTCTATCTGGGCACCGAATATCTACCAGTGGGTGATTGCCGCCACCGGCGCGCAAAGTATAGGCGCCGTGCTGGTTCCGTTGAGCACAAGGATGAAGGGTACAGAAGCCGCCTATCAACTCCAGGCTAGCGGCGCCCGCTTATTGTTTACCGTGACCGACTTTGTCGGCGTTAACTACCCGCAATTACTCGCCGACCAGGACCTGCCAGACCTGGAGCGGATCATCTTGTTTGAGGGTGAGGCAGCCAACTGTCAAAGCTGGGATGCGTTTCTGGCCAGCGGCGAGTCGGTTGAGTTGGCCGACGTAGCTCGGCGCCAGGCTGCACTCAGCCCGCAAAGCACTCTGGACATTATGTTTACCTCGGGCACTACTGGTAAACCAAAGGGCGTGGTGACCAGTCACGGCCAGAACATCCGGGTCTTTGAGACCTGGAGCCAGACTGTGGGGCTGCGTCATGATGACAATTACCTGGTCATCAATCCCTTTTTCCATTCTTTTGGTTACAAGGCAGGGTGGCTCGCCGCCATTATCAGCGGTGCGCATATTTTCCCGGTAAGGACCTTTGACCTGGATGACGTACTCGCCCAGATCGGCCGCGATCGCATCACCATGATTCCCGGCCCACCGACTATTTACCATTCATTGTTGGCCCATCCAAATCGTGGAGATTACGACTTGAGTAGTCTGCGGCTGGCAGTAACCGGTGCGGCGGCGGTACCGGTAGAGTTGATCAATAAAATGCGCAGCGAGCTGGGCTTTGCATCGGTGGTAACCGCCTACGGTCTCACCGAAAGTTGCGGTGCGGTTTCTATCTGCCGCGCCGACGATGACCCCGAAACTATATCGACCACATCCGGTGCTGCGATGCCGGGTGTCGAGCTAAAATGTGTGGATGGCAAGAGTAGCGAAGGTCGCGAAATTGAGCGCGGCGAGCCGGGCGAAATCTGGTTTCGTGGCTATAACGTCATGCAGGGCTATTTCAACAATCCCGAGGAAACCGCCAATACGATCACCGCCGATGGCTGGCTTAAAACCGGTGACATCGGTGTCATGAACGAGCGCGGCTATATTCGTATTACGGATCGGATCAAGGATATGTTTATCGTCGGCGGCTTCAACTGCTACCCGGCGGAGATTGAAAATATGCTGTGCAGTATGAACGGCGTAGCTCAGGCTGCCGTTATAGGCGTGCCGGACGAGCGCATGGGCGAAGTACCCAGAGCCTATATTATACCCAGCGCCGAGACTCAAATAGACGAGGCGCAAGTTATTGCCTGGGCACGGGATACCATGTCGAATTACAAAGTGCCGCGCAGCGTTTGTTTCGTCGCTGCACTGCCGCTGAACGCTTCTGGAAAAGTGCTCAAGCCCGAGTTGCGACGCAGGGCTGCGGAGGAGCTGGGGTGAATAACGCCGAGCGTGGTGAACGTCTGGAGATGGACGACATCGACAGTCGGATTATTGCGTTGCTGCGTCGTGACGGGCGCATGCCCTACCGGACCATGGCGCAGGATTTGGGTTTAACCGAGACCACCATCAGAGCGCGAGTACGCCGCCTGGAGGACAGTAATCTAATGAAGGTGGTTGCGGTCACAGACTTTGAGGCCCTGGGCTATGGCATGATGCTGGCGATAGGCATCGAAGTGGAGAATCGATCTCCAGCGGAAGTCGCGGAGGATCTTGCGCTGATCCCCGAGGTTTTTTCTATCACTGTGGTGGTGGGTACCCACGATATTCAAACCCTTGTAGTAACCCGCGACCTCGATTCCCTGGGTGAGTTGATCTCCCATCGACTTGCCGACTTGCCAGGGGTGCGCCGGGTGATTCCATCGCTGGCGGTTAACGTGCTGAAGAATCAACCGGCCTGGATTCCCTTTCACAACGGCGGCGCCGACCCGTCATGAGCAGGCGTCAGTTGGACCAGGTGGATCGCCGCATTATGGAGTGGCTGTCGCGTGACGCGAGAACCAGCAATCGCAAGATAGCTGCGGAACTCGGTGTGACCGAGGGCACCGTGCGGGGTCGCATCAAGCGCATGGAAGAAGAAAACCTCATCCGCATTACCGCGGTTACCAATATCGACTATTTTCCCAATCCTTCGCTGGGCTATATCTGGATCAGCCTCGATCGCAGTAGTCGCGCGCAGGCGGTGGCTAGCGAGTTGGCAGACAAGGCTGAAATTGGTTTTGTTGGCATGATGCTGGGGCGCTTCGATATCCTCGCCATCACCATGGTGCAGAGTAACGACGAGCTGGCGGGCTTTGTACATAAACATATCTCGTCCATCGAGGGCGTTAGGCACACGGAAAGCACCCTCGGTGTGAAATTTGTAAAACACGATTACCGGATGAGCCGGATCGTGCCCAAACGGGCCATAGCAACTACAGAAAGTGACAACTGATTAAGGAGAACGACGCAGTGGATAAAACAATGGCGGCAGCCGATGTGGTGAGCCGACTGGAAAGCGGCATGACTATCGGCATCGGTGGTTGGGGGCCCAGGCGTAAACCCATGGCTTTGGTCAGGGAGATACTGCGCTCTGATCTCACCGATCTGACTATCGTTGCCTACGGCGGCGCCGATGTGGGAATGCTATGTGCAGCAGGTAAAGTCCGGAAATTGGTCTTTGCTTTCGTCACCCTCGACTTCATCCCCCTGGAACCCTACTTTCGCAAAGCGCGACAGGCCGGTGAACTCGAGGTGATGGAAATCGACGAGGGCATGATGCTGTTGGGCCTTCGCGCAGCGGCTATGGGCGCGCCGTTTATTCCCACCAAAATTGGCCTCGGCACCGACATCATAACTGTCAATCCGGAGCTCGCCATTATCGACAGCCCCTACGACGATAAAGAGTGGGTGGCCATGCCGGCGCTGAACCTGGACGCCTCTTTAATCCATGTCGACCGGGCCAGCAGTCGCGGTGTCTGCCAGATCAAAGGGCCGGATCACTACATGGATGACTGGTTCGCCCGCGCCGCAACAAGCACCTATGTCAGTTGCGACGAAATAGTAGACAACAGCTTTTTTGCAGACGAGGCAGAGGCGCGCTTTGTGTTTTGGGAACGCTCCATGACCACCGGCGTAGTGCACATGCCCGGCGGCGCGCACCCGAGTTCATGCAGCCCGCTGTACGGTTTTGATGTTCCTCATTTTCAGGAGTACAACGCCAGCGCCAAGGCAGGGGGGTTTAGCGAGTACGCCGACAAATATGTCAATGGCATGAGCGAGGCCGACTACCAACTCGCCGTCGGCGGTCTGGATGCAATTCGGCAATTACCGCTGCCGGTTTATTAATGGAGAATGCAATGAGTGCCACCCAATACAGCTTGGCCGAGCTGATGATTTGCGCCAATGCCTCGATCTACGCCGACGATGGCGAAATCCTCGTAACCGGCATCGGCGTACTGCCGCGTATCGCCGCCAGTCTTGCCATGAAAACCTGTAATACCGACATCATGATGACGGACTCCGAGGCGTGGATTTTATCCGAGCCAAACCCGGTCGGCCCGCGCCCCGAGAATTTTCAGCAGCAGAATGAAAGTTGGATGGGGTTCTCACGAATCTTTGATAACGTCTGGAGCGGTAAGCGCCATATCACCGGCGGACCCACCCAGATGGACCGCTACGGCCAATCGAACATCTCTGCAATTGGTGGCACCCACGCTAAGCCCAAGGTGCAGATGCTGGGCGCCCGAGGCTTCCCGGGAAACTCAATCTGCCACGCCAATTCCTTTATGGTACCCGCTCACAGCAACAGGGTCTTTGTCGAGACCGAGTGCGATATGGTGTGCACCATTGGTTACAATCCACAGCGCTTGCCGCGCGGTTACGTCATGGACGATATCGATCTGCGTAAAGTTATCACCGATCTCTGCGTGATGGATTTTGGCGGGCCAGATCACCAAATGAGAGTAGTCTCGCTACACCCTGGAATCAGTGTGGAGCAGGTGGTGGAGAACACCGGTTTTGAACTCGCCATTGCAGCAGATCTGCCCACCACAGCCGCGCCTACCCAAGCACAATTGGCGCTGATTGCTGTGCTTGATCCACACCAGCTACGCGCCAAACAATTGCGCGATAACCCAGTCGGCTACCGGTCCTGAGATTATGAAAACTGCGCTGACCGAATTGCTCGGCTGTCGATATCCCATCGTACAGACCGCCATGGGCTGGGTAGCTGATCCGATACTGGTGGCCGCCAGCGGCAATGCCGGAGCATTTGGTTTTCTGGCCGGGGCCACCATTCCCCCAGCCCAACTCGAAGCGGATATTCTCAGGGTCAAGGAACTGACCAGCGCCAACTTTGGCGTAAACTTCCACATGTACCAACCCAACGCCGAGGATATCGTCTCCCTGGTAATCAAGCACGGCGTTAAAGCAGTGAGCTAT
>JBLHKV010000047.1:0-17698 GCA_047618115.1 Halieaceae bacterium
TCTGGTAAAGCAAGTCCGCAAATACCGCGCGACTGCGCTTAAAGCCGGTGGTGCCAACGTTCGCCAGGTTATTAGAAATATTGGCCATTTTGGTCTGCTGTGCATCCAAACCGGTTTTTGCTATCCATAAGGACTGGTTCATGTCTTAAATCCTCAATTAATTTTCATCAATTCGGATGATGAGTTATCTATTTTCTCGGCGGTTTTCATCATTTTCACGTGAGTTTCGAATTGTCTCGCCAATTCGATCATCCTCACCATTGCATCCACAGAATTCACATTACTGGCCTCCAGCGATCCGGAGACCAACCTTACCGCCGCATCTGACGCCACATCCTCGCCGTTTTTCATCTTGAGCAGGCCAGTGTCGTCCTTGCCAAGCAGAGCAGTGTCTGGATTCACCAACTTGATACGATCTATTACTGCCAGCGTATTAGGGTCTTCACCGAGGGGGACAATGGATATGGTGCCATCCGCACCCACGGCAAGTTCCGAGAATGGTGGCAGCGCTATCGGGCCGTTGTTACCGGCGATCTGTTTTCCCGCCCCATCCAGCAGCAGGCCAAATTCGTCCACTCGCAGATCACCACGCCGGCTGTATGCCTCGGTTCCGTCGGGCGCAACAATGGCTATCCAACCCTGACCATTGACGGCAACATCCAGTTTCCGGCCCGTGGTCGTGATGGCGCCTGCTGAAAAATCTACACCTTGGTTCTGCATACCGGTGACTGCGCGACTGTCCAGTTCCTGGCCGGTAAAATACACACTCCGGGCCAAAACCAGATCGCCACGAAAACCAGGCGTCGACGCATTGGCCAGATTGTGCGTATTGGCCGCCTGGGCGAGCATGGTTTCCCGCGCCCCGGAGGCTGCAATGTGAACGAATGCATCCATCAGTTAAGTCCGTAAGTTTTAGCGTAAGTTAATAACGGTTTGGGTGACGGCGTCTTCCGCCTGGATCACCTGGGCATTAGCCTGAAAGTTCCGCTGCGCCACGATGATTTCCACCAGTTGCTGGGTAATTTCCACGTTGGAGTCCTCCAGTGCTCCCGATTGAATCACCCCGAGGCCTGCGTTACCTGGCTCGCCCAGTGTTGCAGCTCCAGACGCAAAGGTTTCCGACCAGGTGGTATCACCCAGTGGCTGCAAACCATTCTGATTAGCAAACCCGGCGAGGGCTACCTGGCCCAGCGGCTTCGACTGACCATTCGTGTACCGAGCAAACGCAATGCCGGTGTCGTCTATTTCAAGGCCACGTAACTGACCGGTGGTAAAACCATCTTGTGCAATACTGCTTACCGCGAAATTCGAGCCAAACTGCGTGCTACTGGATATATCGATAGTTAAACTCTGAGCTGCCGCGCCAGTGGCCGCGCCAGATGAATTCAACGGCGCCCAGCCGACAACATTGACCTCAATGGGCAACGCCAGCGGATCAAACTGTCCATTGGACTGGAAGGTGATCGTGTCGGGTCCCGAGGTGGTAACACCATCGATCATGCTGTGCACATTCCATTCATTGGTAGTCGCTGTCTTGACAAAAAACATACTCAGCACGTGTGAATTACCCAGACCATCGTAAACAGTCGTAGAGGTCGTCCCATTAAATGAGTCGCTGTCGGGTGCCGTGGGTGTCAATGCAAATGCGTCGAAAGGTCCACCGAAGGGAAGCGGTGGCGCTGTTTGGCGGGAATCCAGATTGGCCGTCAAACTCATCTCCGCGGTAGCATTCGGATCTACCAGTGCGGTGTCCAGTTGCAGATCACCGAGCTGACCGGTAATAGCACCAGCTGAACTAATCTCGTAACCCTGGAGCTTGAGCCCCCCGTTTGAAACCAGGAAACCCTCTCGGTCCACCTGAAAATTACCCGCCCGGGTGTATAGCGCTGCGCCATCATCGTCGAGTTGGAAAAAGCCGTTGCCACTGATCGCCAGATCCAACGCGTTATTGGTAAAGCCAATATTGCCCTGGGTAAACTGTTGCGTGACCCCGGACAACCTCACACCCTTACCAATCGCATTGCTTCCCGTTCCCAGCAAGCTGGTTGCGTAAACATCGGCAAACTCGGCACGGGACTGCTTGAATCCGGCTGTTGAGCTGTTTGCTATATTGTTGCCTATGATGCTCAGTTCTGATGAAGCTGCTTTGATTCCTGAGACTGCTGTATCAAATGCCATGGTGTTACTCCTGAAGGTTTAATCTAAAATTTACAAAAATTCTTTCTACAAAAAGCTCTTTACACCGGTCACAGGCACTTGCTCGCCTCCGGCCAGATTTAACAGCACGCCATTGCCATTACCGTCAACGGTGACCGAATCCACCACGCTGTGTGCATACACCTGCGCCACCTGGTTCTGGCCGGCAACAACTGCCTCGGCACTTATCCGGTACTGACCCGGAGACACTGCGTTGCCGCTAGCATCTGTGCCATCCCACTGAATTTTCAACTCACCAGCGCCCGCAGACCCCAGTAACTCGGTGTGCACCAGGCGCCCGCTCATGTCCTGTATATACAACGCCACTTCGGTTGCCGTCTGCGGTATATCTATGGTTGCACCGAGCGAACCACTCGCCCCCAGCAAACCCACGTTGGAGTCGGTAACCACGCTGCGGCCTACCAGCCCCGCTGCTTCAACGGCCTGGTTGGCATAGAGCACACTGGATATATTGCTGAACCCTTCGTTCAAACCCTGAATACCGTCAACGGTGCCGAACTGGGCAATCTGCGACAGAAATTCAAAATTATCCATCGGCTTTGAAGGATCCTGATTCTCCAGCTGTGCCACCATCAATTTGAAAAAATCTTCCTGGCCCAATTCGCTACGAGGCGCCGCCTGGGTGTTTACTGAGTTGGCACTCGAGGGAAAGAGTTCCGAAATACTTGTAGCTAATTCCATTGTTTTTGACTCCTGTCTATCAGCTGCCCAGACTAAGGGTTCGCATAATCAGTTGCTTGGTCGCGTTCATCGCTTCCACGCTGCTTTGGTAAGAACGCGACGCTGAGATCATGTTAGCCATCTCGTCGACGGTGTTGACGTTGGATTGGTATATGTACCCTTCAGCATCGGCGCTGGGGTGCCCGGGTGAATAGCGCTTTTGCGGCGCCAGGGTGCTCTCCATAATATCGGTAACCTTGACACCCATCGATTCGGCCCCGCTAATGGAGTCGCTATAAACCGTAGAAAAAATCGGATACTTGGCCTTATAGGTAGATTCCGGATCGCTACTGATAACCTCAGCATTGGCCAGGTTGCTGGAAATGGTGTTAAGCCGCACACTCTGCGCGGACATTGCCGACATCGATATATCAAATACACTGAATAAGCTCACGATCACTCTCCCTTCAATGCGAGTAACATGGATTTGATACTGCCATTGAGAAAATTTAGGCTGGCCTGGTAGCGAATGGCGTTATCCATAAATTCGGAATGTTCAAAATCTGTTTCGACTGTATTGCCATTTAGCGAGCGCTGCGTAGGCGTGCGATAGCTGACATCTCCACCGAGGCGGGAGATACCAAGGTGGCGGTCATGACTGCGTTGTAGCCCATCTTGTGTGCCGACGGCGCGCGTCATGGCGGCCTGGAAATCAATATCGACCGCTTTGTAACCCGGAGTATCGGCATTGGCCAAATTAGAGGTAATCAGTCCAAAGCGGTCGGACCGTATGCCAAGTACGTGCGGTGAAATGCCAAAGGCTCTGTCGATCATAGTCATTGTGGTGCTCCTTTCCCCTATTACATACACAATACGTGCCAATAATTTATATATTATATATTTCAGTTAGTTAACATACTTTTCTATCCATATTTCACCCATTTGAGCGGCAACGAATGGCCCAAGCGGCAACACTTGCCACCCACGGAAGATGGCCGACCACAGGTTGGCATGAAACATGCAGCGTATGAGGTAAACGGGTAATTCGAGTCGATAATGACAATTTTTTGGCGTACGGCATGTTCAATAGGAGTACTTCTGAGCGCGATGGCGTCAGTCGCCAGTACTGATCAGCAGCCTATCGCTTCAATTACAGCCGCGGCAGCTGCCGCGGGTATTAAGAGCGCACAACAACAAGGTTATAAGGATGTCACCGCCGAGACACGCCCACTGGACAGGCGGTTGAATCTGGCCCTGTGCAGCGAACCGCTGTCCATCATCCCCTCCCGTGCCAGCCGCGTACTGGGCCCTGTTAGCATCGGTGTCCGTTGCGCAGCTCCCAAACCGTGGACCATCTATGTCCGGGCCAACGTCTTTGCACAACAGGTACTGCCGGTGTTGGTGGATGCCCTGCCCCGCCATTCAATTATCGCCACAAACGACCTGATGATGGTTAGCCAGGCACTGCTGCAAACCGACGATGACCTGGTACTGAAGCTCGATCAAATAGTGGGTATGGAACTCACCCAGGCAGTAAAGGCGGGCTCTCCGCTCAGATTTAATCAGTTACGCCAACCAAGGCTGATAAACCGGGGCCAGCAAGTCATCATTGTGTCTAAACACAAGGGCCTGGAGGTAAGCGCCAAGGGCACGGCACTGGCGGATGCAACCGCGGGCGAGCGGGTTGTAGTATCCAATACAAGTTCGGGGAGAAAAATTGAGGGCGTGGTAAATACCGATGGAACGGTAAGCGTGCCATAATAAGCGAATATAGGGCTAAAGATTTCCGAAAATCTGCCGCCAACTATATACAGGCGAAGTAGAAAACATGAAACCGGTAAATAATACAATGGACATCAAACCGACAAGAACAGACCTCGACCAGGTCGCGCAGCGCACCACTCAAGCGGTGGAGGCACCCGGCGGAAAATCGGCGTCTGCTGCGGGCGCAACCACTACAGACAGGGACACGGTGACACTCACCAACTTCATGGCGGAAATGCAGAAGCTGGAAGTGAACCTGGCGGCACTGCCCGATGTTGACAGCAGCAAGGTTGCAGCCATTAAGGCATCACTGGCGGAGGGAACTTACGAGGTCGACATGGACAAATTAGTAGACAAACTGTTGAGTAGTGACCGAGACTTGGGCTAAAGCCATGGCTATGGACTTCGACCAGCAACTTTCCACTTGGCTCAACCAGGAATCCAGTTGTCTACAGCAGCTAGTGGACGTTTTACAGCTCGAGTATGACGCCCTATTGAACGGCGATATAGATGTAATCGAGGCCGCGACAAAAGCCAAAAATCAAGCTCTTAACGCCCAAACCGCAGCCACGCAGGCACGGCAGGCCTTCACCACCGCCAATTTGGCCGGTTCATCTGCAGACCTACAACAGTTCATGGCCGACAGGGATAGTACTGACCCTCTGGCCGTCAGCTTCTCAGAGCTGACTGCGCTGGCGGGACAGTGTCGCGAGGCGAATCATCGTAATGGCCGTTTGATTGTACAAAAACAAGCACATACACGTGGCGCACTGGCCATCATCCGCCAAACAGACAACCAACCCGACACCTACTCAAACCAGGGCAATGCGGCGACCGCACACTCTAGTCGCTCCCTTGGAAAAGCGTGAGATCGTAGAGTTCCCCTCGTTACACCTGCTCAACCAGTAGCCCGATACCGATCACGATTTAAAACGCCAATTTCTCCACAATTTGTTAGAAACCGTCCTTGGGAAGCGTCATTAACTCGGCGTAAGCTCAATAAAACCCTACTCAAAAATCTTTCACCCCCCCCACAGCCCCCTTATTACTTGATCTGAATAAAATTGGCACAGCGTTTGCAAGGTACTAAGTAATCAATAATTAGAAAGTGAGCCAAATCGTGAACAAAATTGCCCTGGTCCAATCCAGTAACCGCCCTGCAAGCACTATGACGCAAAGGAAACTCACTCGTGAAAAAACCACGCTGCCATCCCCCTCAGACAGTTGCCTGCTGAGCCTTCACCAAAAGCTACAGGCCACCCTGGATCACAGTATTCTGGTACATCGCTTTTTTGAGTGGTTGAAAGCGAAAAAAATGGCTGATGGTATCGTCTACCAACACCCACAGGAAAGCTTGGATCTTATAGAAGGCTCAGGTAAGCATCACTTGGCTCAGTATGTTATAAGCCTGGACGACAGGCACGATCTTGGCACAATCACCGTCAATCGTCGCTGCAAGTATGACGACAGCGAATTAGCTACCCTGGAGACGTATATTAGCGTTCTGGCGCTGTATCTGAAGAACGCCATCGAATACGACAATCTGCACAAAGTCGCCCTGCTGGACTCCCTCACGAACATGATGAACCGTACCGCGCTGGACGAATTATTACTTCGCGAAACCGATCGCGCACACCGCCACGGAACAGGCCTCTCCGTACTGATGATAGATGTCGACAAATTCAAATATGTCAATGACCACCTTGGTCACAGCGGCGGCGATAGAATACTGCAACTGATCGCGCAGACCATTTCAGCCGTATTGCGCAATTCAGATCTGTCATTTCGCTATGGCGGTGACGAGTTTCTGGTCATACTGCCAAATACCGATATCAACGGCGCTCATACGGTAGCTGACCAGATCATCGCCGCCATGAAAAAAATCGGGGCAGAACCCGATGCACAATCTCTGTCACCCAGTGTCAGTATCGGTGCCGCCAGCCTGGTAAAAGGCGATACTACCCAGGACCTGGTAAACCGCGCCGATGTAGCACTGTACAGGGCCAAAGATAACGGACGTAACTGCTACAAATAGACCGCTTTTGAAACTGTTTACCATTTGTACTCGATCATGCGCAGATTACAGCAATTTCAGACCGTCAGAATATTGGCAGGAACCTCCTGCACCGTGTTACCGTGGGGCACCACGCACAACGTTGAAATACGAAACGAGTGATAGACGCCACAAATCTGGAGAATGACTCCGAAGCTAGAATCCTCATCGTCGATGACCACCCCATCCTACGCCAAGGGCTGGCCGACCTGATAAACATGCAAAGCGATATGGTGGTCTGTGCTGATGTTGAGGATGGCCATGCCGCAATAACAGCCCTGCCGAGTGCTAAGCCCCAGCTCGCAGTAATTGATATCTCCCTTCCGGGCATGGATGGTATTGAATTGATTAAGCGCCTGCGCAAGCAGGACGAGCGGTGTCTTATTCTAGTGCTGTCTATGCACGACGAGTCCATCTATGCAGAGAGAGTACTGGGCGCTGGCGCCCGTGGCTACATTATGAAGCAAGAGGTACGAGGTAATATTTTATCGGCGATTCGGAAAATCCTCGATGGAGGAATCTGGCTCAGTGACGCTATGACCACTCAAATTTTGTCAAGAATCGACACCAGTAGAGACGTGTCGTCCACCTCTCCCATATCAAGTCTAAGTAACCGTGAACTCGAGGTACTTACTCTGATCGGAGAGGGCAAAGGGCCAAAAGATATCGCCGTTGAACTCAGCATCAGTATCCGGACCGTAGATGCCCACCGAGCTCACATCAAGAAAAAACTCAACCTGAAAGACGCCAGGTCATTGTTCCAGTACGCCATCGAGTGGCTCAGGAATGAGACGAGCGCGCGGCAACCTCCAACTCTCCACTCCCGATAACTACCCGCGATTCTTTACCTCATTAGTGTATTTTCGTACCTCGCTTAGGGGGATTGCGTAGTCTGATTTAAGCGATACCAACAATTGCTCCCAATGACCATAACGGTATTCTTGCTGCGCAATAGGGCCGACATACGTAGCAACCGAATGAGTTGAACAAGAGATGGACACCAATAACCTGAAAAATGGCGCCAAAGCCAGAATACTCATCGTCGATGACCACCCCATCCTCCGCCAAGGGTTGGCAGCCCTGATAAACAGACAGAGTGATATGGTCGTCTGTGCCGATGCTGAGGATGGTAATGCGGCATTGGAAGCTTTACCAAGTGCTAAGCCGCAGCTTGCAATAGTTGATGTCTCCCTCCCGGGCATGGATGGTATTGAGTTGGTCAAGCGCCTGCGCAATCAGGACGAAATGTGCCTTGTTCTGGTGCTATCTATGCACGACGAGTCCATCTATGCAGAGAGAGTACTGCGCGCTGGCGCCCATGGCTACATCATGAAGCAAGAAGTACGAGGCAATATTTTATTGGCGATTCGGAAAATCCTCAATGGAGGAATCTGGCTTAGTGACACGATGACCACTCATATCTTGTCAAGAATCGACACCAGTAAAGACGTGTCGTCCACCTCCCCGATATTAAGTTTGAGTAACCGTGAACTCGAGGTTCTTACTTTGATCGGAGAGGGAAAAGGACCGAAGGACATTGCCGATGAACTCAGTATCAGTATCCGGACCGTAGATGCCCACCGAACTCACATCAAGAAAAAACTAAAACTGAAAGACGCCAGGTCTCTGTTCCAGTACGCCATCGAGTGGCTCAGGAATGAGACCGGCGCGCGGTAAGCTCCAGCTCTCCAGCTCTCCAGCTCTCCAGCTCCGATGATTGTTCGGCCACTCTTTAATGTAATTGCGTACATCGATTAGGGGAATCTCCTAGTCAAATTTAAGAAATGTCGACAATTGTAGCCTCTGACCATAACGGTATTCTAAATTCGTAATGATCAAGCTTGAGAGACCCTTGTTGATGTCGATTGATACTGCCAGCACACGACGCCCACTATCTCGTCACAAACTGTCACACCTGGTAGGCAGTGGAGTGCTTCGGTGAGTCTTATGTTGTCCTTCCAATATAGTCCCGAAGCCCACAGGCTCACCTATCCAAGCTTACCGCCTATATGGCTGTCACCCTTGGCTTGGTGTTGCCGCGCCACGGCTCATTCAATCAAGCACTTCAGTACTTCAACTCACAAAAAATCAGCCGTGACACGAAAAACGATTATGCTATTTCGTGAATCAGCGGGCCGAGATGTCTACAGATGAATGAGTTAAAGGCTCCGCTATATGAATTCAAAAGGGAGCAACCACAGGTCAAAACTCAGAGTTCGAACTTGAGCCCGATAACGTTGGTGGCACTGCTTATCGAGAACAACCCGACTGATGATATGTTGATCACAGCCGCACTGGAAGATGTGAAGTCGCTGACCATAAAGCTCTTACACGCAGCACGACTCGCCGACGGGCTCGCACGGCTGGCTGAGAACAAAATCGACGTCGTATTACTAGACATCAACTTGCCCGACTGTAGCAGTCTGGCAAGCTTCGAGAGGATACACAAGGCACACCCCGAGGTGCCCGTAATCGTATTGACCGGACACACTGACGAATCGCTTGTTTCTCGCCTTCTTCTAGTCGGAGCACAGGATTTCATACCGAAACGAGAGATTTTGACACTTGAACTAGCCAGAACAATTCGCTTTGCCATCGACCGGCAGGCCGCCATTGTCGAACTAAAATTTCGTACACAGCAGTTGCAGCACAGCGAGCACCGACTAAATGGTATTTTCGACGCCAGTCACGATGCGATGGTGGTGGTAAACCAAAACGGCATCATCAAGCTATTCAACCCAGCTGCGGAGCGATTGTTCGGGCATACAGCAGCCGAAATGTTGAATCAGCCCTTAGGCTTGCCTATAGTCGCTGATGAAGCAACCGAGTTAGAGGTACAGCACTCGGATGGTCCAATTCGAATCGTTGAATTGAGTGCCGCCTCTATCGTGTGGGAAGAACAACCCGCGCATTTTCTGACATTGCGAGACATCACCGCACGAAGGAATGCGACAAAACGTAACCGGCTTCAAATTCAGACTCTGGAATCGCTAACCTCGGATAATTCGCTGGAACAGAGTCTGGAGATGATCATCCATATGGTAGAAACTGAAGACCCTTCAGCCATCTGCGCTATCTACTTGGTCGACGATTCCGGTAGCCGTCTGCGTGAGGGTATCGCGCCCAGTCTACCCAATTATTTTAACGCGGCGATGACCGTCATCAATATTGATGACTTCCTGGAATACGGAGATGCTTCGGGCACCTCGATACTGTCGCGGGTAATCTCCGATATAACTACCCATCCTTCCTGCAATAGCTGGTACCGCGATCTCGCTGCCAGGGCCGACCTACGCTCCGGTTGGTTCGAGCCTATCATAGCAGCCGGCGGCGGCTTATTAGGTATTATTGCGATTTATCATCGAAAACCTTTCGAGCCAACAGCACATGACTTGCAGTACATGGAATCGACATCCAGTTATACCAAACTAGCGATCGAACGCGAACTATCTCAGACCGATCGTATAGCGCGACAAGTTGCAGAAGCTTCCAGCGCGGCCAAAAGTAACTTTCTCGCTACAATGAGCCATGAAATTAGAACACCCATGAACGGAGTAATCGGCTTGATTGACGTGCTGATGGGAACCCGACTGGGATCCTCCCAGCATCAAATGATGGAAACCGTCAAAGAATCTGCTTTCTCCTTGCTCAGAGTGATCGACGACGTATTAGACTTCTCAAAGATCGAGTCCGGTAATCTGGAGCTCGATATGGTCCCGATATCGGTCGAGGAACTGATACAGAGCATCACCTCTACGATGCAATCAGTGGCAGCGGACAATGATGTCGAGATAATTTCGTTCTGTGATCCGATGATTCCGGCAAGACTGGAAGCCGACTCTGTACGACTGCGCCAAATATTATTGAATCTGCTTGGCAATGCCATTAAGTTCAGTGGTCGCAAAGCGAAGCAACGCGGTCGGGTAATGATTCGCGCTGACATGGAAACCGCCGGCACAGACGCAACCGGAATTCGCTTCCGAGTGATCGACAATGGAATTGGTATGTCATCCGAGGTGATGTCGAGCATTCTAAAACCTTTTACCCAGGCAGAGTCTTCGACAACTCGCATGTTCGGTGGCACGGGCCTTGGTCTTTCAATTGTATCCAAGCTACTAGAAATGATGAGCAGTGCACTAATAATTGATAGCGAGCCTGACGAGGGATCGACATTCGCGTTCAACCTCAACCTTCCTCACACTGGCGAAACTACCTCACCGGCAGAGACGGCATCAACGCTTATCGATCTGAGCGGACTGAGCACCGTGATTCTGGCGCAGGATGCCGATATAGCCGAAGTCCTTGAAAAATACTTGAGCGCCGCCGGTGCAGAGACATTTTTAACTAAAAGCGTTGATGAACTGCCGGCCCTGCTAGAACACTTGATCGGAGTACCGGAAGACCAGGTGATCGTTGTTTTCGACAACCAGGGCGACGACGCACTGTCAAATGAGTTGCTGCAATTTCGCCAGCGACACTACCGCTCGAATAATTTCCACTGTGTAGTATTGGACCGGGGACACCGCGGATATTGCCGCGTCCACGACGACCAGACCGTTGGCTTGGATCTGAATGCAATGCGTCGCGACACTTTTCTACATAGCATCACGGTCGCCGCCGGAAGATCCGCGCCGGAGCGAACCGACTCACTTCCACAAGTATCGATAGTGGCTGTAACTGTGCCCACCATCGAGGAGGCTGCAGCCAGCGGACAGTTGATTCTGCTGGCTGACGATAACGAGATCAACCAGCGCGTAATACTCTGCCAATTGCAAACACTGGGTTATGCCGCGGATGTGGTAGCAGACGGCCATGAAGCGCTCGAGCTTTGGCAAAGTGGTCGCTACGCGCTAATACTAACTGATATACATATGCCGGAGATGGATGGCCTGGAACTAGCAAGGCGCATCCGAAATGAAGAAATAGGTACCAACAGCCGGATTCCAATCATTGCAGTAACAGCTAATGTAATGAAAGGGGAAATCGACCGCTGCGTTTTCGCCGGTATGGATGATTATCTGTCCAAACCCATGTTGATAAATATTCTGAGGGAGAAAATCGAACGCTGGATGCCCGCGTCAAACTCTCAGACCACCTATACCGAGCCGCCGGTAGACGTTAGCGTGCTCGAGGAACTGGTTGGAGACGACCCGGAAATCATCGATGAGCTCTTGCAGATTTTCCGCACATCTTCAGCTACCACCGCGTCAGAATTGCGAGCCGCGTGCCATGCGAAAAAAGCAAAAAAGGCCAGTGAAGCGGCGCACAAATTAAAGTCTTCGGCGCGCAGTGTCGGAGCAATCGTACTTGGAGAGTTGTGTGAGGCTATGGAACAGGCGGAAAGAGGTGATGACACCTCGATAACCGATTTAATGGTATTGCTACCCAGCTTCAACGCGGAACTGGCAGCAGTCGATAGCTATCTCGAGAAGCGGGAACGGGGGAAATCAGCACGCATCCTTCAACCGATACAGGAGCTCTAGAAGACTATGAGAACGGCGACCGCTATCGATATTCTACTGGTGGATGACGAGCCATTTATGCTCAAGCTCCTCAGTCACATGCTCAACAAACTGGACTTCACCGCGGTCAGAACGGCAACCAGTGGTGAGGAAGCGCTCCAGGAAATAGTTTCAACCAACACACAACCCAATTTGATTATGCTAGATCTCAATATGCCCAAGATGGATGGCATAGAATTTATTCGCAAACTCACAAAAACACAGTTCAAGGGTAGCCTGATTTTCGTGACTGGCGAGGGCGCGCGGATTGTAAAAACCGTTGAAAAACTTGCCACCTCACATCAAATCCAGGTGCTCGGTCACCTGCTTAAACCTGTTACGCAACAGGCGCTGCAAGCCATTGTTAAAACCTGGACAGCCTCGGAAAAAAAGACTCCGTCGAAGCCAGACAAGAAAGCATACCGAGCCAGTGAACTTCACAGAGCCATTAACAACGGTGAATTGATCAATTACTACCAACCTAAAGTAGATGTTTCAACCGGGCATACAATTGGGGTAGAGGCCTTGGTGCGCTGGCAACACCCCGTGGACGGCATCGTGTACCCGGACGAATTCATTAGCCTGGCAGAGAAACATGGCCTAATAAATGAACTCACTTTCGCAGTACTGAGCGAAGCGCTTAACCAGGCCAACCTCTGGCGAGAGGCGGGAATAGCACTGCAAATTGCTGTTAATGTGTCAATGGATAACCTTGTATCTCTGGACTTCCCCGACGTTGTTGCCGAACTCACTGAGAAGTCAGGGGTGCCAAATCACAACGTGATTCTGGAGATAACAGAGAGCAGCTTAATGCAAGACGCGGGTCTAGTACTCGACATCCTCACACGTTTACGTCTAAAACGCTTCGGCCTGTCTATCGACGATTTCGGCACCGGGCATTCTTCGTTGAGACAGTTACACGACATCCCTTTCGACCAGCTAAAAATAGATCAGAGTTTTGTCGGTAGTGCTTGTTCCGACCCGGCGGCACTGGCTATCTATACCGCGAGTTTGAAACTCGGCAAACAATTAGGCATGGAAGTCGTGGCAGAAGGCGTCGAAACCCGTGAAGACTGGGAACTGCTTTTACGAACCAAATGTGACATCGCCCAAGGGTATTTCATCGCTCGACCGATGCCTGCCGCTGATTTAGGCTCCTGGATGGCAGAATGGCAACTGCGTGTGGATCAGCAATTGTACAAAAAAGGCGGCACTCAACGCGCTGAACATCATCCGGTGGCAATGTGAGATACCTACTCGCCTTGCTGTTGACAGGTTGTGCTACTTTTGACACGCCGGAGTTTGACAAGAGTGAAGCCAACATGCAGCCAAAAATAACAGTGGTCGTATCCGACCTGTCGTCTTTAAACTTGGTGGGACTGGCAATACCGGGGGAAGAAGGAGCCACCGTGCTGGTACCTCCTTTCATGCGGGCCAACCACGATTGGTCAGCCTGTGTCGCTGGGCATGAACTCTATCACGCTATCTACGGGGCCTATCATGAGAAAGATTTTTCCGGGTGTGGTGTTTACCTGGAATAAGTCTAGTCAGACTGACTAATTAAATATTCTTTACCCACAAAACCTTCCCCTAGCTCATGTAGCCTTCTAATTGTTGTTTTACTCAGCATAAACCCCTTTGCCAATACTAGCACGCCGTTATTTGTCACAACATTCGCGGCCAAACACATACCTGACTCGAGCTCATGCAGGAGAACAATCCTGTCAGTGGTCTGCACACCGTAGTCTGCTTCGGACTCGGGCGATACGACTTCCACTTCGGTTCGACCCAGAACAACGTCTATTCCTTCATAATCCCGTTCGTCCCTCAGTTGGAAATTATTATCAGCAAGGGCTTGCACTATTTTTTTCATGATCGTAAGACGCTTGAACGGTTTCGTCAGAAAAGCATTCACGTCGAGCGACATTGCCGAGCCAAAACTCTCGGGATTGTCCAACGATGTAACAACGATGGTTAGGAGACCTCGAGGAGCTTTCGTATGACCAGATCGTATCTGCTTCAACAATTCAAGACCATTCATCATGGGCATCTGAATGTCGGTCAATAACAAATCAATCTTCTCGCTATTGATAATTTCCAGGGCCTCCTTACCGTTCGCCGCGCACCTTATATTTTCAAAACCGAAATCGGAAAGTATCTGTTCAATAACGCTGATCACGAACTCTTCATCGTCGACAAGTAAGATTTTAAGTCCTTCAATCTCCTCTACCAACATGTTATACGGATCAATTTTGTCTACTGTCGTGTCATTCATAATACTCACCTATTAATCATAAACCGGACCTGTTCCATCGAGCTAACCGCTTCGATAAAGGGATCTGAAAATTTCGCTTCTGAACGAAAAATGATTAGTACTATCACTAGAATATTCGATATTCAGCGAGCGTACGGCATCGTCGGCGCTCTCGCGTTCGGTAATATCGCGAGATAGCACCACCGCGCCGTTTACTCGGCCCGATTCGTACAGAGCAGGCATACTCGAGCACTCAACGGCAAAGCTCGTTCCATCCTTGCACCAGCACTTTTCGGTATTCACAAAAGGTGATCCTCGATGAATTTTTAGTGATTTACTGTCCAATAAGACCATTGCTATTTAAGGTTCCACCTTGAATTCCGACTCGGCAGGAGGCAGCCAGGTGTCGACAAGGTTCGCCAGAATTTCAAGTGAGACCGGCTTCGTCAGGAAGTCATCCATGCCAGCCGCGATACAACGTTTGTCCTCGCCGTGCATGGCATTGGCAGTCAATGCCAATATAGGTAGGTGCTCGGATTCCACTTCTTCTGCGCGGATCGCCCTAGTCAATTGATAACCATCCATCAAAGGCATGTGGATATCACTGAGCAGTAGCCCATAATCAAACTCGCGCCACGCATGCAAGGCTTGTAATCCGTCACAGACAAGATCGGAGCTATGACCGAGCCTGCTAAGCTGGTGCATAATCAACTTCTGATTGAGCGGATTATCCTCGGCCACCAGGATCACGCGGCTCCGCGACGCTAATGGGTTGTGGCCAGGCAATTTTTGGAGCGCGTTGGGCATTAAAATATTCTCCGTTAAACGGTCTACTGCAAGCGAAAGGCGTCCCGAAGCGAGCCCACCACCAGCCACCAGCCACCAGCCACCAGCCACCAGTGATCATAGCTTCGAGACTACTAAATACTATCCAAGATAACCGTTTGAATCCAATCGCGAAATTCGTAATTAGGCTTAAGACCGAATAGGGGAAACTCCTATAGAGCGTTACATAATACTCCCAATTTGGCCGTGGTTGCCGTTATCGGTGTAACTGACGCTGTTATCCGTTTACTTCTGGTGAGGGTGAATGAGGGAAGTAAGGTAATTTCATATAACAGCTCACTATAGTCCCCCGTCCGGCCACGTGACTGCTATCGAGAGTTGCCGAAAGTAAGTCCGCCCGGTACTGCATGATTCTCCGTCCGATTCCCTCTGATCGCGATAAAGTTTGAGGCTTTAGGCTACCGTCGTCTTTGACAGACACTAGCAGTAGGTCTCTTTCGAGCGTAACATTGATATCGATTCGGGTAGGACTCGCATGTCGCACCGCATTGCTTACCGCCTCCCGGACGATGTGGTACAACGATAGAATCGACGCTTTCGAGAGAATATCAATTGGCTCTCCAATCTGGACAACACAGCGCACGTCGTACATTTCCTCAGTACGAAGGGCCAGTGCAGTAAGAGTCGATGCAAAGCTGACGGACTCTAGCTCGACGGGATAAAAAGACTGGGAGAGATTGCGAGCTTTTTTTGTTGCGTCAGCAATGAGGTTGGCCATCAAATTTACTCGTTCGGCTTCAAGCTTCAATCCTTTTTTACCAAGGGTTTGCGCCAGTTCTTCCGCCATAAACCCAATCCCGGTCAGCAACTGGCCCAGGTCGTCGTGAATTTCAATGCCAAGACGCCGTCGCTCTTGCTCACTGATGTCAAGAATTTCTTGTTCCAGATTTTTGCGTTCGGTTATTTCGAGAGACATATAACCGACAGCCTTAGGTTGCCCCTCTGTAACGGCAATTGGGAAAAAAGAATCGAGGAACCAGCGATCCTTATCAGGTTGGTCCGGCAACCTAGTGCAGTGGTCTCGTTGGGCTGACGGCTTACCCGTGTTAAACACATGAGTCAACTCGGGCATTAGGCTCGGTGCGGCATGCGGAAGCACTTCCACAAATTTTTTGCCAAAATGACCTTCGATTGAAATCCCATTCATTTCAGCTAGCGTCGCATTGACTCGAGAGTAACGAAAGTCTGGGCCCACCAGAATCCCAACACCAACGGTGAGATTGTCGACTAGCGAGTTGAGGTAGTCGTGACTTGTTATGAGCTCTTGTTCCATCACAATTCGTTGACTGATGTCAGTGATGACTATCTGCGACCCATAGCACCCACCCTCAACGAGCATCGGAGTTGAGCTCAGCTCGACCCAGACCGGCCTGTCATTGCAGCTATGTATTCTTAATCGAATAACGCTATGCAGATGTTCCACGGTGACTTTGCGGAAGTACAGAAAAAAGTTGTCTTGATCCATCCTGTCAAGAAAGTCATGGAAGTCTTTTCCTAGCAACACAGGGCGCTCAACACCCAACATGTCTGCCAGGGTAAGATTCACTTTGGTTATTACACCGCTGCTGTCAAGCGTTACGTAGCCAACCGGAGCAGTATCGTACAGATCTGCATAGCTTTGCTGCAGCGCAGAAAGACCTATTTGAGCTTTGTAAAGCTCATCATTCTGGAGCTCTAGTTCAATCTGATGTGATTGCAACTCGTGAACTAACTCAGAATGCTCTACTGCAGACAAGTCGCCGACTTTAACAGCGCGCAACTTCGCCGCTACATCCGCGCGTTTACGCAATTCTTCAAGCCGCTTCGCTTCGATATCTTGTGTCATTTTCAAACCTCAGATAGATTTCATCTATCCCTTACCTTACTGACAACATTCACAGGGTTTCTACCTGTGTCTCACCATCAAATGTCGTCAGACCCTGTAGATTTTTGTATTGGAATGGGTAAAACCAAACCGGCTACCCAAACCAAATACCAGGAGAGTCGCGACCGGCTTGTGTCCAAGGCTCAAATTGATTCTGGTATGCAATTTGTTGCCCTACTACCATGATTACTTTGATTTTAACCCCCCACTCTAGCACCCACATAGCTAGAACGCGAACCGACTCGACACACCGGCAGTCAGTCCTCTACTGTGCGTATTTAGCGTGAGCGACTACAATACTTGCCAGTAACCGCTACTCGGATGAATTACGCGTGAACCGCATGAACAATCGAGGTTTTGCTCTGTTTCGCTGTACCTAACAAAAGGGAGAAATGACTAAAACCAACAAGGCGGGCATCCAAGCGGCGTTGGAAGCCGCCATGTCACGTATCAGCGTTGACGCATTTCCATTGTGTAATTTTCAGGATGCACCTCACCTTTTTTACCATTGCCAACTCCTTTCGTGCTTGAGCTGTAAG
>JBLHKV010000048.1:0-17549 GCA_047618115.1 Halieaceae bacterium
CAGCTAAGCGTAGTTCCCTTAGCGCCTTGCCAAACTCGCGACCCTCCAGCCCACTAGCTTGCAATTGAGTCGTATCAACAGCTGAAGCTGCGGCCTGAGCGCGCTCGAATCGTAATTTCTGTGGATAGGGCTGGTCCTCTTTTCCCAGACGGCCACGGGCGTCTGCTTCGCACGCCAGCAGGAACTCCGCGAAGCGCTCCGGGCGACGGAGAGCATTGGTCGCCTCCAGCGTTTTCAGCACGGTAGAGGGCTTCAGCTCATCTGCTCTATGGCTATGGGTGTGGTATTGGCATACATGAAGAGCCAGCTCTCGATATTTGTTTGGCACTCGCAGGCGCTTACAGACTTGCTCCACTAGCTTTAGGCCGCGATGCTCGTGGGCGATATGTCGCGGCCATTCGTCGGGAGGCGTTGTTCCCTTGCCTAGATCGTGGAGCAATACCGCAAATCGGACGGTAGTGGGAGCGTTCAATCGAACGGCTTGCTGTAGAGCCATCATGACGTGGATGCCAGTGTCTATTTCCGGGTGGTGTTTCTCTGTCTGAGGAACACCGAACAGCGCATCAACTTCCGGCAGTAGCGCGGCGAGGGCACCGCAAGCACGTAATACCTCGATGAAAATCCAGGGCGAGCGCTCGCCAAGGGCGCGCTCCATTTCGACCCAGACCCGCTCTCGTGCCAGGTGTTGTAGCTCACCGGCGGCGACAATCGCTGCCATTAGTTGCTCGGTCTCGGGCGCTACAGTAAAACCCATATGGTGGTAGCGAGCGGCAAAGCGAGCTGTACGCAAGACTCTTAGCGGGTCTTCGGTAAAAGCGGTAGATACGTGACGCAAGAGTTTATGTTCGAGGTCCTCGCACCCCCCATACGGATCGATCAGCCCACCGGCGGCGTCCTCGGCGATCGCGTTGATCGTCAAATCGCGTCGCAACAGGTCTTCCTCCAGGGTCACCGTGGGCTCGCTGTGGCAGCTGAATCCTGTGTACCCCGGGCCAACCTTACGCTCGGTCCGCGCCAGTGCGTATTCCTCGTTGGTTTTGGGGTGAAGGAAAACCGGGAAATCTTTACCAACCTGTCGGTATCCCTGCGCTCTCAATTGGTCGGGAGTGGCACCCACAACTACCCAGTCCCGCTCGTATACGGGATAGTTAAGAAGTTTGTCGCGGACGGCGCCGCCCACCAAATAGACGTCCATGAATTTACACAGTGTTGGAAACTGGTGGCAAGTATACCGGACTCAGCTGGCGCAGCTGCAGGAAAAAATCTGCTTGTCTTCCAGTCGCATCATGGTTAACGAGCGACCCCAGACGCAACCGGTGTCCAAGGCGTACACGTCGCCCTCTGCGCAGATGCCGTTTAGAGCAGCCCAGTGGCCGAAAATCAGTGGTTGGCCGCGGGTCATCCGCTGGGGATGAGAGAACCAGGGCTGAAAGTCGGGGCCACGAGACGAGACTGACGTTTTACTGTCGAGGTCAACCTCGCCCTCCTCGCTGCAAAATCGCATCCGCGTCAGATAGTTAGTGATCACCCGCAGCCGCGTGGTGCCGCTTAGCTCTTCATCCCAACGCGATGGTTGGTTGCCGTACATTGTGTTTAAAAATTCGAGGTAGTCTGGTCCTCGCAATACCACTTCCACTTCGGCAGCGAGCTCCGCCGCTCGCTCGACGCTCCATTGAGGCGGTATGCCGGCGTGCACCATCGTGTAATCTAAAATAGGATCGTGATAGAGCAAAGGCTGTTCGCGCAGCCAGTTCAGGAGGATGTCCCGGTCTGGTGCAGCGAGTATATCCTCCAGTGTATCGCTGGGGTGCTGTAGACCTACCCCCTCTGCGATCGCAAGCAAGTTTAGATCGTGATTGCCCAGCACCATGCGTACCCGGGAGCGTAGCGAGAATACGAAGCGCAGTGTTTCGAGGCTGCTGGGGCCGCGGTTAACCAAGTCTCCCGCGAGCCACAACTCGTCCCGAGACTCGTCAAACTTGACCTCCGAGAGCAAGCAAAGCAGGGGCTCGAGACAGCCCTGTAGGTCGCCAACGGCGTAGCTCGCCACCTAGTGCAAGGTACCCGGCTGGTGTAGCGAGAAGGCTTGAACGGGTGCTTCAAACGTGTCGCCACTGGGAAGGAGCATGGTGTAACTTCCCTCCATGGCTCCAATGCCGGTATTGAGCATCGCACCGCTGGTGTAGGTGAAACTTTCTCCGGGCAAAATTACCGGTTGTTCGCCGATAACCCCATCGCCTTTGACCTCTTGAACACTGGCGTTGGCGTCGGTAATAATCCAGTGTCTGGAGAGCAGTTGTACCGCCTCCTCGCCACTGTTGCTAATTGTTATGGTGTAGGCGAAGGCGAATTGTAGTTGTTCGGGATCGGACTGCCCCGACAAATACTGAGTGACTACTGCGACTGTGACTGCGCTGTTATCCATGGGTGTCTCCATTCTGGGTCAAGCTCTCCGTTATTTTGATGAACTGCTCTAGCTCTAAAGTTTCGGCCCGCGCCGAGGGGTCGATACCCAGTTGCTCAAGCGATGCTTCATCGACAAGATCACGCAAGGTATTGCGAAGGGTCTTGCGGCGCTGGCTAAAGGCTGTTTGCACAACTTTGCCAAGTAGACCCGGATCAACTCTGGGGCGATCTACAGCCGGGTGTGGAATTAATCGTACCACGGCAGACTGAACCTTGGGTGCGGGTGAGAATGCGCCGGGCGGCACCTCAAACAAGGAATCGACGCGGCAGTAATATTGCGCCATTACTCCCAGCCTGCCCCAGCGCTTGCTACCGGGAGCGCTGGCGAGTCGCTGCACGACTTCAAGCTGCAGCATGAAATGCATATCCTTTATGATCGGAGCAACGGCCAAAAGCTTGAACAACAAAGGGGTAGAAATGTTGTACGGGAGGTTACCGACTACGCGAAGTTTACGGGCGTTGACAGCCAGGCTGGTGTAATCGAATTTCAGAGCGTCGCCGCTGTGTAACACCAGATTCTCGTTATCCCCCATTTGTGTTTGTAGCAGCGCCAGCAAATCGCGATCGAGCTCGATGGCGTCCAAATGACAGCCGCTATCCAGCAGTCGACTGGTAAGTGCACCTTTACCCGGGCCAATTTCAACCATCCTGTCGTCGGCTCTGGGGTTTATTACGGCTCCGATGTGATCGATAACGCCCTGATCGTGTAGAAAATTCTGACCGAAGCGTTTGCGGGCACGGTGTTGATATTCAGCTTGTGACATGTCGCTCAGCCCAGTCCAGTTTGTCGTGCGGTCGCCATCGAGGCCGCTGTGTCGATAGCATAGCGTAGACTGCCCGCATCAGCGCTACCAGTGCCCGCCAGATCCAGCGCTGTGCCGTGGTCAACCGAGGTACGAATGAAGGGAAGCCCCAGGGTTATGTTCACTGCTCGTCCAAAACCGGCGTACTTCAACACCGGCAAACCCTGGTCGTGGTACATGGCGATGACGACATCAACCTGATCCAGCACCTTCCTGTTGAAGGCGGTGTCCGCTGGCAGGGGGCCCAATATGTCGATTCCCTCGGCTCTAAGCTGTTCCAGCGCGGGTTCGATTATGTCTATTTCCTCGCGACCCAGATAACCGTTCTCACCCGCGTGGGGGTTTAGTCCCAACACGGCCAGCCGAGGTGTCTCTAGCGCATAGTTGAGCCGCAGTTCACAGTGCACGATCTTGATGACGCGGGACAGGGTCTCCCGGGTGATGGCAGCCGCCACCGCGCTTAAAGGTAGGTGAGTGGTCACCAAGGCAACTTTCATTTGCGCCGTGGCAAGCATCATTACCACAGACTCCACAGCGACCATATTAGCCAGAAACTCTGTGTGTCCACTGAACTCGATTCCAGCATCGTTGATAGCTGCCTTGTGTACGGGCGCTGTAACCATGGCGTCGAAGGAGCCATCCAGGCAGCCGTTGACTGCCCGGGTCAGGGTGTTAAGTATGTACGGGGCATTGGTACAATCCAGCACGCCGGGTGAACTGGGGGTCGCGAGCGGCTCGGCTACGAACAGTAATTCGCCGGCCAGCTGGCATGATGGGCGGTCGTTCGGCGTGTATTCGCGGAGGGTCAGGGGTAAACCCAACATGTTGGCTCGCTGCTCCAGCATGGCGGGGTCCGCGATGGCTATGAGGGCGTGGTCGCCAGGCTGCTGGATAATCTGGATTAGCAGCTCTGGTCCGATACCGGCGGGCTCACCGGGCGTAATGGCGATTTTCAGTGAGCCCATCACTTCATGTCGACAAAGGCCTCGTCGCGAATCTCCTGAAGCCAGACCTGCAACTCGGCGTCAAACTTGCGCTGGTGCAAACGGTTCGCCGCCATATTGCGCATTACGGTATCGGTAACGTCCTCGTCGCGACGCTCCACTACTGACAAAACGTGCCAGCCAAACTGGCTTTTGAAGGGGGTGCTGATGGCATCAATCTCTGTGGAGTTCATCATATTTTCGAACTCAGAAACCATTTGTCCAGGGTTGATCCAACCCAGATCACCACCTTCTGCTGCTGTTCCAATATCCTCCGAGTACTCCCGGGCCATGTCTGCGAAGTCTTCGCCCGAGATGGCGCGTTGCTGAAGTTGCTCGGCAAATTCTTGCGTCTCTTGTTCATTGCGAATCGCAGAGGGTTTGACCAGAATATGTCGTGCCCGGGTTTGCTCTACCACCGTTTTTCCGCCACGCATGTTCACCAGCTTGATTAAGTGAAAGCCACTAGCACTCAGCATCGGTTCCGCGATTTGACCAACGACAAGATCCGGGACGATTTCGGCGAACAGGCTCGGCAGAGCGCCGCGCTTGCGCCAACCCAGGTCGCCACCGGAAAAGGTGTACGGCCCGGTCTTGCTTACCGCGCCCGTAAGGTCGCCGTCCTTGCTGATTTCTGCATAAAGCTTTTCGACATAGGCTCGAGCGGCCTCGGTTTCGGACTGTGTCGCTGTTTCGGCCAGCGGCAGCAGGGCGTGGACGATGTGGTATTCCTCCTCGGCCAGAAATTTCCCCTCCTCGGATTGCAAAAAGTTATTTATTTCTTGATCGGTGATTTGGATACGACCGTTGACGCTACCTTGTTGTATTCGCTGTAGAATCATTTCGCGGCGTATGTCCTCGCGAGTGGTTTGGTAGGACTGGCCATCCGCCTCGAGGGCTGTTCTGAACTGAGCCAGGCTCAACTGATTTTGGGCGGCCAATCTGCCCATGGAGGCATTAAGTTGTGCGTCGCTGATACGAACCCCGGCACGGACTCCGCGCTGCAGTTGAATATTTTCCAGAATCAGCTGATCCAGGGTCTCTCGCACCAGCTCTTCCTGCGGAGGGCCCTCAACGCCGCGCGCCTCTATACCGGCCACGACCCGCGCGAGCCGCTCGCGGAGTTGGCTGGCGAGCACGATGTCGTCCTCGACAATGGCGACAACCTGATCCAGCAGCACTGTTTCTGCGTGGGAAAAATTAACCGCCATGATCAACATGGAGGATGCCAGCCAGACGGGCCAGCGTTTACTAATAATCATCTTCGGAGTATCCCCAAACTAGTTCTTGCAAAGCATGTCCTATCCGGTTGCCGATACTGCCCAGCCCTTTGAGTTGAAACTCTAGTAGGGTGACGTTATCCGCGTCCAGATCATCCAGGTTATTGGTGAAGAGTGTATCATCCTGATCGACACTACGTGAGTGCATGATTCGTACCCGCCAACAGCAGCTATTGTACTCGAACCCCACGCTGTCCTCGATACGTTCGCTACGATCCAGGCTGTAGCGCAGCCGAGTGAAGAGTCGCCAGCGATCGCTGACCGGCCAGAATGCGCTGAAATCAAGCTGTTCGGGATCCAGCAGCGGCAGGGTGGTAGTACCCGGCCGGCGATAGCTGTACCCCAGGTTATATATGCCGCCACTTTCTGGCGAGTAATTGATAGCCAGGTTGGCATCGTTTATCTGCCCCTGGCGACCGTCCCATAAAAATGCTGTGTTCAGCGTCCACTCTGTGGTGGGCATAAAGCGAAGCTCTGCAGCGATTTCAGAGTTGGATACATCGACGTCAGAGTCCGTTTGGCGCAGCCCCACCAACCGGTCTTCGAAGTAGAAAACCTGCCCGACACTCGCGGTCAGCATTTCGCGGCCAGAGCTGCCTTCCACGAGACGCGAAGTCAAACCCAGTGACACTTGATTGGCGTCGTCAATGCGATCGTGGCCAATGAAGCGACTGTCTCGGAACAAACGAGCATAGCTGAAGGCCGGCTCAATAGTGTCGAAGAGCGGGTGGTCAGCTTGATCTTTTTCTTCGCTGTAGAGGTAGAATATTCGCGGCTCCAGTGTATTGACGAACTGTTCACCGGAAAATACCAGGTCGCGCTCGAAAAACAGTCCGGCGTCGAGGCTGAACAGCCCCGCACCCGTACTGGGAGATTCATCGCCAAATTCGGTGACCGGGTCGTTCAAAGTATAATCTACGTGGCGATACTTGACGGTTGGGGTGACAAACCCCGCGGCCCAGCTCATGGGATAAGCGACGCCGGCTTCAGCATAGACGCGCTGACCGGTTAACAAAGTATCATGATCAAAGTTAACGTACTCAGCATTGATCAGAATGTCGGGCTCAAAAGGCGTGGTGAGCCTGCGCTTCGCAGCGTGGATTTTTGGTAAAACTTTATAACTATTCCGGTTGGTGAAAGCAGTCTTGCTGTCGATCGTTTGAAACTGTTGCGCGCGCACGCCGAAGGTCCAGTCATCGCCCAGGTAGTCTGCCTCGCCCAATTGGGTAAGGTGAGTGCTGCGCCGCGCATCCAGGCTGGTCGTATCAAGATCGCGAAAAAATGCGTCGTCACTCACACGGGTATAGTCAATGTGAGTTCGCCACCTGTCTGAGAATAAGCCGTCCTGCTCTACCCGGCTCAGCCAACGGTCGTTGTTCGCGCCCGGATTTTTGGAGGCGTACTCTTTATCGCTGGGTAGGAACGCTGCGCCAACAGCCCACATACCGGCCTGCTCGCTGAGGTGGCGAAGTTCCAGCTCGGCGCTGACACCGCGCTCGCTGATGACCCTTGGGGTAAGTGTGGCGTCGTAGTGTGGCGCCAAATTGAAATAATAGGGGATGGCCACGTCGAGCCCACCGTCGGAGTCGGAGCCAACACTCGGCCATAAAATGCCCGAAGCGCGGCGATCGTCTAATGGGAAGCTCAGCCACGGGGTATACAGAATAGGTGTCCCGCCGACTTCAACCCGGGCTTGACGTGCTATCCCCAGACCTTCTTCGGAGTCCAGTTCAATCGTGTCGGCGGCGATGCGCCAGCTGTTATTGCCGGGAGGACAGTACGTCAAGTATGCGTCCCGTAGCAGCATATCGCCGTTTTCCTGACGGGTAAGGTTGCCGGCGCCTCCGCGCATGTGGGCGTCGTGAAGGACGTAGCGTGTATTTTCAAGGCTGGCCTCGCCAGACTCGGTGTCGAGCTCGGCGCTATCGCTGAGCATCAGTACACCGGGTTCGCGTACCACGACGTTGTGGCTCAGTGCGGCACGGTTCTGCGCGCGATCGACCACGGCGGTGCCGCTGGACAGCTGTCGATAGCCCTGGCTTATTCTGACTACCCCATCGAAGCGCGCCACATCCCCGGCGATTTCGGAGCTTCCGGCCGACGCCTCGATGGCGAATTCGTCCAGTGATTTTGTGGTGTCAGCGCCGGCAAGCGGGTCGACATAAGCGCCGCGACATTGGTCTTTCAATTGCGAACGCTGTTCCTCACTGAGCTGTTCCGCTGGGATCCAGTCGAGATTGTGCGGAATGTCTGTTGGGCTCGAGGCGCCGCCGCTGCTGAGTCCGGCCGGCAAGGTCTGAAAGTTGAGTAACGGCCCCTGTGGCCTCTGGAGGCCAGCGCTGTTATCGTGCGCCTTGCAGCGCCAGAGGCCGTCCTTTTCGCTGGTTTGGCACGCCCAAGGTGATTCCGTACCCGCCAGCGCTGGCACGGCAAGCCCGGCTAGAAGGGTGCCTAGAAAGATCCGACTGGAGGCGCCGGGGAATCGTCGGAAAATCGCCATGAATAAAGGTGCTGGTATGAATCGTTGGTGGTCGCGAGGGTGGATGATAATGCATTCTGGGGTCGATTGCCCTACAAAAGACGCAGCTGCTAGGGGATGCAAAAGATGAGAATTAACGCAAGTGTACGCAAGTTATGAAAGCATTCGATAACGATCCTCGACAGAGTGAGCTGATCCAGTGGATTTGCGACCATTTGGGTGAGCCACTCGCCGTTGAACCAGCATCCAGCGATGCCAGCTTCAGACGTTATTTCCGCGTCATTTTCGAAGATCGCAGCCTGATCGCGATGGATGCTCCGCCGCTGAATGAAAATTGCCGACCCTTTGTGGAGGTGGATCAGTTGCTCGCTTCTGGCGGCATCAATGTGCCGGAAATTCTACTGGCCGACATTGAGCGCGGCTACTTGCTGCTGGAAGATCTGGGAGAGCAAATCTGGTTGGATGTGCTCTCGCCGGACAATGCCGATGAAATGTTTGGCAAAGCCATCGCCACCCTCATCGCTCTCCAGCAAATTCAGCCACCGGCGGAATTCCCCGTCTATGACCAGGCCTTGTTGCGTCGGGAGCTTTCACTATTTCCGGATTGGTATATCCGTCGCCACTTACAACTTGAGCCCGATGCACAGTTGTTGGCCACGCTGGCCGCCGTCGATGACCAGTTAGTGGCCAATGCCCTGGCGCAACCCACCGTACTGGTCCATCGTGATTACATGCCGCGAAACCTTATGGTTAGCCAGCCCAATCCCGGCGTAATTGATTTTCAGGACGCTGTGCTCGGGCCAATCTGTTATGACGTTGTCTCTCTGTTTCGCGACGCCTTTCTGAGTTGGCCCGAAGCCCGAGTACGATCGTGGCTCGAGCTCTACTGGCGTCAGGCAAAAGCCGCGGGTTTGTCGGTGCCGGAGGATTTCGTAACATTTATGCGCTGGGCGGACTTGATGGGTGCGCAACGTCACCTGAAGGTAATCGGCATTTTTGCCAGAATCTGTCATCGCGATGGAAAGCCACGCTACGTGGGCGATACACCACGTTTTTTCGAGTACTTGCGGATAGTCTCCAGGCGCTACCCGGACTTCGTAGCGCTCAGATCGCTGCTGGAGCAGTTGGATGAATGGCAGTTGGATGTGCTTTCGTGAAGGCGATGATTCTCGCTGCCGGGGTGGGCGCACGTATGCGACCCTTGACCGATGTCACCCCAAAACCGCTTCTCCAGGTGGCCGGAAAGCCGCTTATTCACTATCATCTCGAAGCGCTTGCCAGCGCTGGTTTTGAACAGGTGGTGATTAATGTTTCGCACCTGGGTCAGCAGATTATCGACGCCCTGGGCAGCGGCGAAAAATGGGGGCTTCAGCTCATATACTCCGCAGAAGATACTCCGCTGGAAACGGCCGGGGGGATAGTTAAGGCACTACCCCTTTTGGATCAAGAACCATTCCTCATTGTTAACGGTGACGTGTTTACCGATTACCCTTTTGCTCAATTGAGGCAGCTGCACTTGCCGGCAGACACCCTCGGGCATCTTGTAATGGTGGCCAACCCCGCCTATCACACCGCCGGTGATTTTGGTCTCAGCAGAGAGGGCCTGCTGCACGCGAGCGCCAAGGATGCGGACCAACCAGCCTACACCTATGCTGGAATTGCCGTGTACAGTGTGGATTTTTTTGCTGGTGTCGAAGCGGGCCCACTGCCGATGCGGCCTTTATTGGATCGGGCCATTGTCGCCGGTCGTCTGCGCGGAGAGTGTTACGCTGGCAGTTGGTATGACATTGGTACTCCCCAGCGTTTGAGTGAAATTGACGCGCGCTATACTGTTTAGCATCGCCGTTTGCTTTAAACTACAGATTGTTGGAACTGCCTGCCAAAAAATCGGGAATAACTTTCTATGAATAACCCCCTATGACTGACTACCTGATCGCGCCATCAATCTTGTCGGCCGACTTTGCTCGACTCGGAGCCGAGGTTGACGATGTACTTGCCGCTGGCGCCGATATGGTGCATTTCGATGTAATGGATAACCACTACGTTCCAAACCTTACCATTGGCCCCATGGTTTGTACCGCGCTGCGCAAGCACGGGGTAAGCGCTGATATCGATGTTCACCTAATGGTAGACCCGGTCGATCGTCTGGTCGGCGATTTTGCCGACGCCGGCGCTACATACATCAGTTTCCATCCCGATGCATCGACCCACGTAGACAGAACCCTACAAATGATTCGCGATGCCGGTTGTAAATCGGGCCTGGCGTTTAACCCCGCTATGGGGCTCGAGCAATTAGAGTACGTACTCGATAAGGTCGATATGATCTTGCTGATGTCGGTTAACCCGGGATTCGGCGGTCAGTCGTTTATTCCTTCGACCCTGACCAAATTGCGGCGCGCCCGACAGTTAATCGATGACAGTGGCTACTCGATTCGTCTGGAGGTTGATGGCGGTGTAACCGCGGCTAACATCAAAGAAATTGCGGATGCCGGAGCGGACACGTTTGTCGCGGGCTCTGCAATTTTTAATGCAGACAGTTATACCTCTGCGATTACGACAATGCGTTCTGAACTTGCGCAGGTCAATCAGAACTGAATTTCTCACAGTGAGCTACTCGTTTATATGACCCCCGAACAATTTGCCGCACTCGCCGGGCAGAACTACAACCGTATTCCCGTCAGCCGCGAAGTACTCGCCGACATGGATACGCCGCTCAGCACCTATCGCAAGCTGGCCGATCAACCTTATAGCTATCTGCTTGAGTCTGTTCAGGGCGGTGAGAAGTGGGGGCGTTACTCGATTATAGGTTTGCCCTGTCGTACCTTGCTGCGGGTGTTCGGTCAGCGCATCGACATCTCGCGGGATAACGAGATTATCGAAAGCCTGGAAAGCGCCGACCCGCTGGCCTTTGTAGAAGAATTTCAGGCTCGCTATCGCAGTCCAGACCTGGACTCGCTACCGGTGTTTTTCGGCGGTCTGGTTGGTTACTTCGCCTACGACGCGGTGCGCTACGTGGAGCCGCGTCTGGCCGAGAGCACGCCCGAAGATGAACTCGGAACCCCAGATGTTATGTTCATGCTCTCCGAGGAGGTGGTCGTTTTTGACAACCTCGCGGGTACTTTGCATATCGTAGTGCACGTCGACCCCGGGGAGAATTCTAGTCTCGAGGCGGCCGAGCGGCGGCTGGATGAATTGGAGAGTATTTTGGAAGGTGAGATTCCGTCACTGGGCGGCGTCGATTTGGCCGCTGCCGATGGCGGGCAGCTTCACGAAGAAAAATTCCAATCGAATTTTACGCGGCAAGAGTACGAAGCCGCCGTCGAACGTATCAAGGAGTACACCCTTGCGGGCGATGTTATGCAGGTGGTGCCCTCGCAGCGCATGAGTATCGATTTCACCGCTAAACCCATTAACCTGTATCGGGCGTTGCGTAACCTCAATCCATCACCGTATATGTATATGTTACATATGGGTGACTTTCACATCGTTGGTAGCTCACCGGAAATTCTCGCGAGATTACAAGACGGTGCGGTTACGGTGCGGCCCCTCGCGGGAACGCGGCACCGTGGCGACTCGGAGGCAGAGGATAAGGCCCTGGAGGCCGAGTTACTGGCGGACCCCAAAGAAATTGCCGAGCACCTGATGCTAATCGATCTCGGTCGCAACGACATGGGTAGAATCTGCGATATTGGCAGCGTTGAGCTGACCGAAAAAATGGTCGTTGAGCGATATTCCCACGTCATGCACATTACCTCAAATGTAACCGGTACACTGGAAGCCGGCCGCGGCGCGGTGGATGTGGTGCGGGCCACGCTACCTGCTGGTACCTTGAGTGGTGCGCCAAAAATTCGAGCCATGGAAATCATCGACGAAGTCGAAACTGTAAAACGAGGTATTTACGGCGGCGCCGTGGGCTATATCTCATGGGCGGGCGATATGGATATGGCGATAGCCATTCGCACCGCGGTGATCAAAGACGGTAAGCTTTATATTCAGGCAGGCGGTGGCGTGGTTGCAGATTCCGTTCCAGCACTTGAGTGGGAGGAAACCATGAACAAGGCCCGCGCAATGTTCAGGGCTGCCGGTATGGTCACTGCCGAGTAAACACGGCGTCATTATTTATTTGCCAGTTTTCTTTACAAACTAATTTTTTGTGCTAACTTTTTAATAGAGCAGGGAAGCTTTAGTCACCAATGATTTGCAAGGATGCAATCATGAAAACTCATCAATCAATGTCAACACCTCCACCCGATACCGGTGTTGTTGCGCGTTGCTGTCTCCCTGTTTTGCCAGCCACCAGTTTGCAATTCAAGGATGAACACCATGCATGCACTATTTATCACCGGCCTTCGATGGCGCGCGATTGGCGTATTCTTTCTCATTTCAGTTCACTATTTATTGTTCTCAAGCGCTTCGGCGGTTGCAGCGTCACCGCCCGAAGTTCTGGATTTCGATATCTATCTACTGGAGGATCGGGCTACCGCGCATACCAATAATTTTGGCTACCATCAGTTCCTTACAGATAATCCACGCGACCCCGATTGGTTCACCTCGATCGAAGATTGTGACTGTTACGAGGGAGGGCGCGACCCGGACCTGGAAGAAAATTGTCAGAGCTGGGAGGTCGATTCCGTTTGCTTTTGTAAGACTTTTGCGGAAACGCATTTTACACTATATTTTAGAGGCGATAAGCCCGCTGGCCTGTCCGAGCACGCGTTACCATGGCTGGACTATGACTTTCAAATAGGCATTCCGGGCGGCAACGACAGTTGGTCTGCTAGCTTTCCCCGGATGATCCTCTACAAACCATACCCCGGCGACTATGGCTTGAACCGGACGTATGAAAGTTCCACCGAGATGGCAACTAGTTTCATTGCGACCTATGCGCCCGGAAACCGATTACGCTCGGTCGACAATCAAGTCATGATGACAGCCGAGCTGCGAACATCTGAGGTATTTCCAAATCGCCTTTGCGAACAGTACACAATTCTTCGACAAGATCCCTGGTCCATTTTTGCCAGTACTTCCTATTATACGAGTATAGTTTCCACGACGCTTCATCAGATAGCGGCGTTAAAAGATTTTGCCCCGATTGAATTGACCAACGATGCCAGCGGGGAGACCTACACCTATAAACCGATCGGATTTGTCGAAGGAGTAGGAACTACCGCTACGCTCAAGGTTCGCTACGGTAGCCCGTGTGCCGAGTTGGCCGCGTCCCAGGGCCTTTGTGGCGAGATAGATCTGGAAAAAAACCTGGGGGACGATAGCTGTGACGACGGCCGCTTTCGCGGCAATCCTATTAATATAACCACGGGGAATAAATTTCAAAGGGTGGTCGATTACAGCGGCGTGGGTGCACTGCCGCTAAGGTGGGAGCGAAACTACAATTCTTCGACTGGTCGATGGAGATCGCTAGCCGGCATCGCACATCTACCGGGGTCTGGTCACGCGAAAGTCCATCACGCCAACGGACGGGTTGTCAGCTGGATTAAAGTTGGTGAGAGCTGGGCAACGGATCCGGATATAACCAGTGAACTGCTCCAGCTCTTCGATGAGCAGGGGGAGGAAGCGGGCTGGCGGCATTCGCAGCTGGATGGTCTTGAACGGCGCTTTTCCGTAGAGGGTAGGTTGCTCGAGGTCCGGCACAGGGCAGGCTATTTTCAAACCTACACCTATGCCGACAACACACTGACCATTACAGACTCCGACCAATACAAACTGATTGTCAGCTATGACGATCTGGGCAGGCAGGCATCTTTAACTATGCCAGGCGGGCTGGTGAAGAACTATCAACACGACAGCATAGGACGGTTGGTCAGTGTACGTTCATCCAATGGCTTGACAGAGACCTACCTCTATACAGATGTGAGCTCGCCGTGGGCATTGACCGGTATTGTTAATGAAAAGGGAGTGCGCTATGCCAGCTGGACTTACGATGAGGACGGTCGGGCTGTGTCGTCTGAACACGCGGGAGGGGTCGATCGCACAACGGTTAATTACAATTATATCGAAAGCGACCTGGACCCCCGTGTCACTGTTACCAACAGCCTCGGCAAGGCGACCACCTATCACCTCCTCACTCAGTATGGGCAACGCAAGATTCGAGCAGTCGAGGGCCATGCCAGCAGCCATTGTGCCGCCGCCAACCAGCTGTATGAATACACTAACCGAGGTTTCAAAAAAGCCAAGGTGGACTGGGAGGGAAATCGCACCGAATACCTGCGCGATGAACGAGGCCGTATATTGGAGCAACGCGACGCGGTGGGCACCGTTGAGGAACGTTTGGTAACGACCGAGTGGCACCCCACATTCGACCTGCCCGTGATGATCGATCAGGCCGGATTGCAAACCCACTATACCTACGACAATGCAGGAAACTTGGTGGGCGTTGAACGACAAACAAACTCATGGATAGAGGGAGGAAGTCAGGATGACTTATTTCAACAATAGAGTAGCAAAGTGTTGTGTGTGCGCCTTGGGCGTATGCTTCGCAGCGAGTGCCGGAGCCGAATACTGGCAGTACAACTACGATGGCTTTGGGCGCGTGCTGGCCATAGATGGACCGCGCGAAGATGTCACCGACATTAGTCATTACAGCTATGACCCGGCGGGAAATCTACACACCATGGTTAACGCAAGCGGAGACTTATGGGAGTGGGGCAATTACTCGCCACGTCGAAAACCCGGGTACCTCATCGATCCCAATGGCGCCACCACTCGTTATACATACTCAAATCGGGGAAAATTGCTGTCGTCTTCCTACCAGCCGCTTGCGGGGACCCCCGAGTTGACAGCATTTGAGTATGACGAGGTAGGGGATCTTGTCGGCGTGCTGTTTGCCACCGGCCAGCGGCTGGTCTATGAGTATGACGATGCGCGTAGATTGGTAGCCATCGCCGATGCAATGGGAAATCGTATTGAGTTCGTTCTAGATTTGGCTGGTAATAAAGTCGAGGAAGTGATCAGGGATGCCCAGGGCGTGGTTAACAAATCGTTGAGCCATCAGTTCGACGAACTCAAGAGATTGATCTCTACAACGGGCGCCGCCGGGCAAACCCGGTTGATCAATTATGATAGCAATGGCAATCCGGTTTCCTATACAGACGGTAATGGCAACACCAGTCTGCAGAGCAACGATCCATTGCAACGCATTGAGCTGAAGTTGGCACCACTGGGCCAGAGCGTTGAACTGGAGTACGATGCAAGCGGTCAACTCAGCCGCTTTATCGATCCGAAAGGCGTGGTCACAAATTATAAGTACGATGGCCTCGGTTTACTACTGAGCCAGAGCAGCCCGGACTCTGGTAGCGTTAACTATGAATACGATGAAGCGGGAAACCTGATCAGCTATACCGACGCGCTAGGCGAGCTGGTCACCTATAGCTACGATGAGCTCAACCGGGTGACCACTATTGACTATACCGAGGACCTGTTGGACAGCGTTTTTGAATACGATGCAGGTAGCAATGGAGTGGGTCGTTTAACTGCGCAACACGATGGTTTGTCCAGCATTCACTTGTCTTACGATAGCCGCGGCGAGGTTGCGCTCCAGCGGGTGGATCAAGGCAGTGTGGCCTATCAATTCGAATATGCTCATAACGCATTGGCGCAGCTATCCGAACTGACTTATCCCAGCGGAGCGCGAGTTGAATACAACCGTAATTCCATCGGGGAAATCATTAGCGTTAACTTGCTTCGTCAGGATCGACAAACTGATCTTGCCTTAGCTGTTACACAGTTGCCATTCGGACCACTCGAAGCAATGGAATTCGGTAACGGAATCAGCCTGTCCCGATTCTATGATCGGGACTATCGGTTGCTGCAGCAGTCTCACGGAACGCTACTCTCCGCAGATTACACCTACGATGCCAACAGCAATATTACGCGGCAGGGTGCGCAGGAATTTGGCTTCGATGAACTCGACAGGCTGGTTACGGCCACGGGAGATTATGGGGATACTAGCTACACATACGATGAGTCCGGAGATCGGTTGAGTATCTCGGTGGGTCGAGATGAGGATCAGTATGAATACGACAGTGGCAGCCACCGTCTGTTGCGTACCTCCCAGTGGGAATACGGATACGACGAGGCTGGCAATCAGGTTTCACGCTTGAAGCGCGATGGGTCTGGCGATGGTTTTGTATACCGCTACGACGCCCGAAATCGCATGGCCGAGGTCGTGGTCAGTGAGTCAAACACTACGGGGAAAGGCAAAAAAATGGTCACTGAGACCACGCAGAGCACCACCAACTATACATACAACACCGCTGGGCAGCGTATCGAAAAAAATTCGGCGGGCTTTAAGACGCTATATGCGTACGGTGTAAATGGAGAGTTGCTGGCCGAGCTAAATGGAGATGGGCAAAGTTTGCGGGAGTATATTTATCTCAACGGTGAACCTCTCGCTGTGATCGATTACACGCAAAGCCCGCTCGACCCGGAGAGTAAGATATCGTTGTTGCTGGATGACGGTGAACAAGGTACATATGCCGATGGTGTCTGGAGTCTAATAAAGAGTAAGAGGGCGGGCTACCAAGGCGATTACCTGTTGTCGGACGACCTTGGATCCAGCTATCGCTGGAACATTAGTGGGGTTGAGCCCGGACGACACGAAGTGTTTTCTCGCTGGCCTGGTACCCGCAAGCACAATACCGCCGCGCATTACACAATAGCTCATGGAGCTGGCCAAACCGAATCCATCCAGGACCAGAGCAGAGACGGGAAACAGTGGGTGTCGCTGGGAGTTTTTGAGTTCAGTGGAGACGGCAGTGAATATGTAGAACTAAGCGACATAGGTGGCAGCAGCGCTGCCGATGCCATAAAGCTCGAAAGCCTGGGGTTAACTCCGCCCAGTGAGGACGGTAATATCTACTACATCCATAACGATCACCTCGGCACCCCTAAGGTCATCACCAATGCAAATCAGGACATAGTTTGGTCAGCCAGTTACCATCCCTTTGGAGAGGTCGATTTGACCACCACCCAGATCGCCAACAATCTGCGCTTTCCGGGGCAGTACCATGACGAGGAGACTGGTTTGCACTACAACTATTTCAGGGATTATGACCCAGGTCTGGGGAGGTATATTCAGTCTGATCCCATTGGGTTGGCTGGTGGCTTGAATACCTACGGTTATGCCCTTCAAAACCCGATCATCTATACAGACCCTACTGGGGCGATCGTTCCAGCACTGTTAGCTTGTGCTGCAAATCCGATATGTGCGGGTGCCGTGAGAACTGGAATTGGCGCATTAATTGGTGGTCTGTCTGCGGCGGCAGGCGCATTATCTGATCCTTGTTTTAGTGGTAATTTCTCTGGGGTTATTAGAAGTGGGGCGTTGGTAGGTGCTGCATCCAGTTTTATTCCTGGAGCAGGGGCTCTAGCAGGGGCGGCTATAAGGGGTGGCGCTGCTGGTTTTGGTGGGAATACGGTTGGACAGTATGCAGCAAATGGGGGGCCGAGTAATTTTAGCTTTTCACAAGCTGCAGTTTCTGGAGTCATTGGAGCCACAGCACTGGCAGCTGGAAATGCTGTG
>JBLHKV010000049.1:0-17444 GCA_047618115.1 Halieaceae bacterium
ATTCATGCCATAGTACCGAGGTACCGGTGTCGGTGTTGTGCAAGTCGGCATCCAGCAGATACCAGCCCCGGATGATGGGTTTCAGGAAGCCCTCTTTTTTTAACAAGGTGACCTGCTTTTCCTTCACCATTCGACTTTGGACAATGTTATCAAGCGCAACGCTAGAGGCAGCCTCCAGCGCATCGGCCAGTATTTCGTGCGCTTGCTTAGCCATTTCGAACCCTTTTAGTTCAAGCTCATGGATTAGCAGATTGTACACTCATGAATTAGCAGAATACAAGCTCATGGATTAGCAGATTGAATGCTCATGAAATAGCCTCCGGTTCTGGTACGACATTGCTGCCTACCTGTACAGCGCCTCCGAACCACAACGAATTTCTAAAGCCGTTCGCTCAGCTTTCTTGAGCTTCTTCACCACCAGACCGTAGGATCTATCGATCATCCGGTTAATTTCGAACTCGGGAACGGTGCCATCGAGGATGACGGTATTCCAGTGCTGTTTATTCATGTGATAACCCGGGACTACCGACTCAAAGATATCCCTGAGCATCTGAGCTTCTTGTGGGTCACACTTCAAATTAGTCGAGGCAATACCTTTTGATTCACCGAGGGTGGCGAACATCTTTCCCACTATCTTGAATACCGCCACCCCCGGGCCAAACGGAAACTCTTCTACCGCCTCCGGTCTTGTCAGCAAATAGGCTCTGGTTGCACTGTAGTCCATAGTCTCTCGTGGTTCTATTCAGATTTTGTGGCGCTCCAAGTAGCGCCTACCGAAGCAAAACACTACCCCCAAGAGTAGCGCAATCAAATGCAATTGCCACACTGGCTTTTGCGCTGAACTGCCAATAATTTCCGCACCGCCCAACACAACTGTCAGCTCATATAAGCCCAACAGCAGCCCGACCAAGAGAACACTCGGGACATGACCTCTGGACTCATGCATTAGCAGGTAACCGAAAATGGCATAACTGATACAGGAGATACCGGCGAAGGTTCTGTACTCCGGCAGCAAAAAATGAAGAGACGGTACCGTTAGTACTGCAGTGCCAATAATAACAGCCAGCACCATGGTGGTTGATGTCGAGCTTTCCAAAACGGCGGCGACGGCAGCAAAAACCAGCAGATTGCTAAGCAGGTGATACAAATCGTAGTGCACGAAGCTGGCCGAGGCAAAACGCCACCATTGGTTGGCGTGCTCGCGATCGTAAATAAACAAACTTTCACCGTAGCCGGAAAAATGAATCCCCAGGCAAACTAGCAGCGCGGACATGGTTACCCATGGCGGCTTGTTCACTTTTTCAGCTTTCTAACCAGTGCCAGTGATGCGAGCAACGCAAACAGTAAATTAGTTGAACCGCTGCCCTGGTACCCTTCGCTAGTCGCGATTTGGTAGGCCTCTGGCGATTCGGCGACCTTAGTCTTGAATAGGTCGAGCTGTACTTTGAGGTTCTCTGCAAGGCTCGCACCGGCCCGATCAAAACCTTTTATGGAATCAATCCGGGTTTGCTCCCGAAGGTTAACCAGCGTAGAGGTGCTCTTCACACTGCTGGTACCCGGGGCGCGGAACAACATCTTCCGACTATCGATATCGTATAGCACGGTATCCAGCATGGTATGGGTCGAGTTTTTCTCGCCAGGAACCACGTAAGCCCCCACTATCGTCCAGTACGCGAGGGAGGCGAGCCCCTCGTCGGTAAACTTGGTTTGATCGAAGGACACCAAGGCAATGACATCGATGTTGAACATGCGCTTTAGCTGATCAAGATTTTCGAAACTACCGGCCTGCCGCAAATAGTCTGATGGGATAATGTCGATGGACTTCACAAAGTCCAGATCTTTAAAGTGAGCGCTTAGGTTAGACATCAGCTCAGTTTTCTTTACCTCGGTTAGTCCCGCCGCACTACTAAAACCACCCGGAGTAAAGGCGATGCCTACACGCAAGGGCAGGGTAAGCCTGGGGATCTCAATACTCACCGACTGGTTTTCGGATTTGGGGTAAAGATAGTCGACAACGCTGCTATTTTGGTACATCGACGTCGATTGACAGGCACTGACAAACAGCACTACAGCTGCAATGGTTATACGCTTAAACATTTGTTTCATTCCTTTGGTCCAATTATTTCAGTGTTTCTATGAGTCCTAAGAGCTCGGTTAGTTGCGTCCGACTCAACGATTCAGACAGCGATTTTGCGCACTGCTCGCTGCTGGCAAATGCCTCGTCGTAAATAGTCTGGCCACCGGATGCTAACTTTACCAGGCTCACCCTGGCATCCCTTGCGTTCATTTCTTTTTCAACCAACCCTATCTTCTCCATGGGCTTCAACAGCCGCGTCACGCCAGAGGCAGTCAGTCCAATGCTCGCCGCCAGATCGATACGGCGCATGGTTTTTAGCGGCGTGCGGTTCAGCTGGTGCATCACCAATAGTTCGGTGAAGCTGATTCCGTGCGGGGACAAGCTGGACTCAACTCGTTTTGAAAACAGCGCGTGCAAGCCTTCGACGGCCAGCACCAGCTTCATGGGTGTAGATATAGTATTCATGGCTTATGCTTGATTAATAGTTGATAGATCAAGTATCTATCAAGATAATGCGTACGTCAACCCATTGTTCTGCTAGTTTTGATTGCCGTTAGTAAAACGCAGTTCTAGCCACTATCATAGCTCCCCGTGAATATACCAACGCGAATACTCCCTTTCTTGGCCGCCACTTGTCTTGCGGCGTGCGTACCATTGCTGGATACGCCAGACGACGAAGTTGTACCCAGCATCGATTCGGTCGGCGGTGAGACCTTGCAGCGCCATCTGGCGGACCCAAATCTGGTTCCCGGCCAACTGATTACCTGGCCTGCTTTTGTCGACTCCGAGCAGTTGCCAGAATTGATCGAGGAGGCGCTGGCCAATAACCACGACTTGCAGGCAACTGCCGCGCGCTGGCTGGCAACGGTGGAACAAGCCAAAGTGGCTGCCGGGCCACGGTGGCCGGCGCTAAGCGCAAACATAGAGCGGAGCCGACAAAAAAACGAAGGCAACGCTGCGGCACCCGATGCAGTCAACGATTCAGCTACAGCTTCTCTGTCGATAAGCTGGGAAGTGGATCTCTGGGGTGGCGTGGCGCTGGGTGCGAAATCGGCACTGAACAACGCCCTGCGCCAGGAGGAACTATTACTTTGGTCGCGCTATTCGCTGGCCGCACAACTCAGCAAGACGTGGTTAGACGCGCTGGAGGCAAAACAACAGTGGCAGCTTGCAGAAGCTCGCGAGGGCAATCTTCGATCGAACCTCGACGTCATAGAGGACGGGTTTCTCTCGGGAATTCGCGACGCTCTGGATGTGTACACTTCGCGCGCCGAGTTCGCCAATAGTCAAAGCAATACGCTACTGCGCGAACAAAACTACCGCCGCTTGGCCCGACTTTTAATGGTGCTGCTGGGACGTTATCCCGACGCCGAAATTGCGCTACAGGAGGACAACCCGGAGTTGACCGTCCCGCTAGTAGAAGGCTTGTCCCTTTCACTACTGGAGCGTCGACCTGATATTAAAGCCAGTGCCCACGCACTGATCGCTCAACAGGCCAGTCTCGGGGTGGCAACTGCGGCCCGCCTGCCTGCGCTAACGCTGAGAGGTAGTTACGGCGCTAGTGAGGAGAGGCTGGGCGAGGTGCTCAGCGGCGACGATCTATTCTGGAACGCCATCGGCGGTTTGAGTGCTCCGCTGTTCCGCGGTGGCCAGCTAGCCGCCGGTCAGCGCCGCCAAAAAGCGCTGTTGGAGGCAGCTTTGGAAGATTACAAAGGCACGGTACTCAACGCTATTCTCGAGGTGGAGCAAACCCTCGACAACGAACAACTGCTTCTCCAACAACTGCAGGCCGGTCACCGCGCGAATGACGTATCACGGGTGGCAGAAGAACAGGCCTTTGAGTCCTATGTTGCGGGGCTGAGTAACCTCAACACCTGGTTGCTCGCGCAGCGCACCGCTTTCAGCCGCAAAGGAGAACTGCTGCAGCTACAAACTAACTTGCTGAAAAATCGGATTGATCTGTATCTCGCACTAGCTGGCGACTTTGGCGCCTAACAATCACTACCTATAGAGTGGAAGTTTCTGTTGCCGGCTTTTCGGAACCACTAATACGTCGATAGAGTCGGGCAATGTCGTCGGCAATAAGCATATTGCAGGGTACGAGTATCAGCGTGATCCCGGTCGCAAAAATAATTCCCCAGCCCAGCGAAATTGCCATGGGAATGATGAACAGCGACTGGGTCGACGAGGCAAACATCATTGGCAGCAGGCCAAAGAAAGTTGTCAGCGAGGTGAGCATCACGGCTCGAAACCTCCGCACCCCAGACCGGACTACAGCCTCCTCGAGTGCCCGACCGTTGGCGCGAGACTGGTTAACGTGGTCCACCAAAACCAGACTGTCGTTCACTACCACCCCCACTAGAGCCAGCAAGCCCATGTAGCTCACCATTGCCATATCATGCCCCATAATTAGATGCCCCACGACGGCGCCAATAATACTAAAGGGGATAACTGACATGACGATCAGGGGTTGGGTATAGGATGCCAAGGGCAATGCCAATAGACAGTAAATGACAAACAACACCACCATCAAGCCAAGCGTCAGGCCATTGGACGTTTCCTGTTGCTCCTCGGCCTCTCCCTTCAGCTGGTAGGCAATACCCGGGTAGTTCAATAACAGCTCATCTATGAATATTTCAAGATCCTTGTTTAGCGCAATCGCATTGATTTTTTCTTTATTGAAATCAGCGTTTATATTCAGCACGCGATACTGATCCACCCGACGGATAGTCGACGGCCCGCGATCGGGAATCACCCGTGCGACGTGCGCCAATGGCACTTGTTGGCCGGTGGGGGTGCTGATTAGAAGCTCATTAAGCGTATTAGCCGTACTGCGCTCGGCCCGTGGCAATCTGACGATCACTCGAACATCGTCTTTACCGCGCTGAATGCGCTGTGCTTCAAATCCGCGAAAAGCGGCAGAAACCTGGCTGACAATCTCTGCTCGGGTCAGCCCCAGTACATGGCCTTGTTCAGTAAGTTCAACCCTGAGCTCTTGCTTACCGTCGTTGAGGCTGTCGGAAATTTCAAAGACATCCGGATACGTCGCGAGCCGCTCCTTGATCTTGGTGGCGACGACATCCAGCGTGCCGAAGGATGAGCCACTCAGTTGAATATCAATAGGGTCACCGAAGCGGATTAGCTCCGAGCGAAAGGTCAAATTTTCGGCGCCGGGAATCACCCCGATTAACTCGCGCCATTCGCGTGTTAATTGCCGACTATCCAAGGGTACCGGCCGCTCTTTGACGGGCAATGTCTCTATCTGGATCTGGCCGCGATGGGTTGCCGCACCCCGGCCGCCGCCGGAACCGGCTACCGCGAGGATGTGGGTAATAGAGCTGTTACCGTCCACGTCGCTATACTTTTCCCGCAGCTGTTCCGCGACTGCAGCCATGCGCGTGATATGACTATTTGTAACCTCGAACGGCGTGCCGACCGGCATGGTCAAGTTGGCACGCACGGTTTCCGCGGGAATGCGCGGCATAAAAGTAAAGCGAACCCAACCGCTGGAAATAAGCGCCAGTGTTAGCAACACCAGACCAACAAAAACAGCGAGCACGCTGTAACGGCGACTAGTAGCCCACTCCAGTGCCGGCTGGTAATAGCGCACAATGGCCTCTTCAAAGCCCCGGGCAAAGCCTTGCTGCCAGGCTGAGAACCGGCCTAGCTTTACGCTGGCATCTCGAGTTCGGATATTTTTCAAATGGGCTGGCAGCACGAATTTACTTTCCACCAGCGAGATCATCAGAATTGAGATAATCACAATAGGGATTGGCTCCATAAGTCGCGACATCGCGCCACCCATAAACATCATGGGTATAAATGCAGCCATGGTAGTGAGTACCCCGAAAGTGACTGGGATAGCGACCTTGTTGGTGCCCTCGATCGCCGACTCCACTCCGGAGCCCTTTTCACTCATTGTCGTGAAGATGCTTTCTCCGGTGACGATGGCATCATCGACCACCAGCCCCACCGCCAGTATGAAGCCATAAAGGCTCATCATGTTGATGCTGACGCCCATCAACGACAGAAAGGACATGGCCCCAATGAAGCTGATGGGAATTCCCAGCAGTACCCAGAAGGCGACGGCCGGGCGCAAAAAAAGCGCCAACAGTATCACTACCAGAATGCCGCCCTGCCACATGTTCCCCAACAATGTACCAAGCCGCGACTTAAGTACCTCGGAATCGTCATCGTAGTAATCGATGGAAACGCCAAGGGGAAGGTTTGGTCGTTTTTGCTCTATGTATTCCTTAACCTTGTCGGCTACCTCAATCGCGCCCTGACTACCAACACGAGCCACCCGAATAATAATTCCCGGCTCGCCGTTCAACATGGTGCTCATGGCGTCTTCTTCGAAGGCATCGTTGACAGTCGCGATGTCGCGCAATCGGATAATGCTACCGTCGGAATTAGTCTTAACTACAATTAAATCAAACTCATCCTTGTGGTAGGCCTGACCCTTGGACCGAATCAGTACATCGCCACCCTCGGTGCGAACATTTCCAGCAGAGATATCTACGGAGCTGCCCCGAATTTTTTGTGCGATTTCTTTCAGCGTCAAATTGAGGTCACGCAAGCGATCCTGGGATATTTCTATACTGATCTCATAGTTGCGGCTATAGCCGATGTTCACATAGGAGATTCCGTCAATTCGGAGCAGCTCATCGCGCACGCGGTCTCCCAACTGGCGTAGCTCGCTTGCCGCGAGCTGCCCGGACAAGGCTAGGTCGATCACCGACCAACGGTGCTGAGCTAGCCGGATCACGGGCTTTTCAGCCTCGGCGGGAAAAGTGTTTATCGCGTCGACCCTGGATTTAACGTCACCGAGCAAATCTTGTGGGTCGTAGTCTTCATCGATCTCTATGTTGACTGAGGTCGCACCCTCTCGGGAAATACTGGTGATCTCTTTCACCCCCTCCAGATCCTGAACCGCCTCTTCGATGCGAACTGCAACACCCAGCTCGATATCCTCTGGCGTGGCTCCCCTCAGGGGAACAGAAACGCTAATGGTATCGGGGGCGGACTGAGGAAAGGTTTCAATAGTGAGTTCGGTGCGGAAGGAGACAACCCCCATCAGAATCATCGTGATCATCAACAGGTTCGCAGCAACGCTATTGCGCGCAAACCAGGCGATCATATGCAATTAGCCATCGGCTTTGGCCGCCACTATTCGGGTGGATGTAAGCTCAGTGTCCGCGTTGCCAACTCGCACGGGTGTACCGGAAATAACCTGACCCAGCGGTGTAATGATTAATTGATCACCGCCAACCAGGCCACTGGCTACCACCGCCTGATCATCATTTTGCCAGGCAATTTCGATATCGCGTCGGTACAAGGCCTCGCCTTCAACAACATAGACGTAGCTTCCCTGATAGATGCTATTGATTGGTATCACAATGACGTCGGTGAGGGATTTCCCGGAAATTCTGGCCGAGACATACTGGCCAATTTTAATCGGCGCAATACCGGGAGTTTTGACGCTAAAGGGGTCGTCCAATTGGGCCACAACGTGTAACTGTCGAGCAGCCTCATCAATGGCGCTTTCAGTACGGACAATCTCGCCGCGCCAGCGTTGGCCTGCCAATAAATTGGAGGAAATTTCTACCACCGGGCCGGGTGTGGCGGTATCGCTATCGGCATAGCGCTCAGGGAGATCCACAAAAGCCAGATCGTGGTTCCGAATCGGCAGCCTAATCTCCACGGCGTCGGTCGCAAAGATTTCGCCAACCTGAGCGTTGCGCGAAACTACCTGACCGAGGTCTACACTTTTTCGTAATACCCGGCCGTCAAACAGAGCTGTGATCCGGGTTCGCTCCAGTTCCAGTAGAGCTTTATCCAGATTAGCAGAGCCCGATATCAGTTGCGCCTCGACGGCCAATAATTGGGGCTTGCGCAACACCAAATCACTGGGGCTTGCTCCTTTTCCGAGCCGCTTCCAGTCTTTTGCTGCCTGCTCAGAACGCGCATTTTCCTCCTGAAGCTTCTGCCGAGCATCCAGAACGCCTGCTTCAGCGACTTTGACGTTGGCCTGGTAATCCCGGGGATCAATCTCCACGAGGACATCGCCACGCCTGAAGAACCCCCCCTCACGGAAATTTGGCATAATCCGCGTAACCTGACCGCCGACCTGCGCAACCAGCAGGCTCTGGGTTCTGGGTTTTACTGTGCCATAGCTCTCGACTTCGACGGCGAAGGAGGTCTCTTCAAGGAAAAGCGTATCGACGGTCATACGAGCGCTTCGTTCGGGCGCCTTCCGCTGTGTTTCCGGCGCAAACTCGATGAGCAGGAAAGAACAGAAAGCGAGACCTGCCAGTATAATCACCGGACGCATTCGTCGGCTCAACGATCGCCAATCAACAGCCATATTACAATGTCTTCAGCTACTGAGTTTCCGGCATCGGGTGCCGGGTAATGTTGTTGATGATGACGGGAACTGTCGGAAGGTCGCCGAAGGGAGAGTTGAAATTAGTGAACAGCTCGAGGTTATAAATGGTCTCTATTATCTCAGAGCCAGTGACTACCCGCCCGAATACAGCGTAGCCATCTTGGGCGTCGGACACGTAGTCGAGCTGCGAGTTATCGCCAAAATTGAAGAAAAACTGGCCGGTAGCGCTATCTGGGGCGGTTGTTCTCGCCATGGCAATGGTGCCGGGAATATTCGAAAGACCGTTAAAGGATTCGTTTTCAATCGGATCGCCGGTTACTTTTGAGTAAAGACCACTGGTCGGATACTCTCCTGCCTCTGGATCCCAACCAAAGCCGCCTCCTTGAATGCCATTGATTCCTCCGCTGAACACGCGGTGAATTATCGTGCCCGAGTAGAAGCCTGCATCGACATAGGTCACAAAATTTTCAACCGTAATCGGCGACAGATCGCCAAAAAGTTCCAGTACTATGTAGCCGTAGTTGGTCTCGAACACCAATCGCTCGGTGGCGAGATTGTCTGTCGGTGTGGGTGCAAACAGCGCCACTTGCTGTACATCGATATCGTGTAAAGTGAAATCTGCAGGGACCAGCAAATCACAGACAGCAGAAGGCTGGTGTGAACATAAGATCTTCCAGGTTACAAACTCAAAGCCCGCGTGTGGGCGTGCGGTGAAGGTTTGATCGAGCACGCCCGACACCGGAACTATGCACTCACCGACCAAGCAATCCATGGTCCCTGAGCTGGAGATAATATCCCCACCCACACTGGGCTGCTGGATGATGCGGCAGCTTGCCAAAGTCATAAAAAAAAGTAGGTAAAGTAGCGGTTTCAAAATTCTCATCACGTTAATTTTCTCTCTAGTCCTTGTCTATCAATCGGTCGGCCAAAGCCTCTATCCAGTGGCGCACCGGCTTACTGCTCCGGCTCGCCAGGTGAGTTTGGCAACCTATATTGGCGGTCACAATTAAATCCGGCTCACTCTCAGACAGCGCGACCAGCTTTTTGTCCCGCAGCTGACCGGCAATTTCCGAATTGAAAATTGAGTAGGCTCCAGCAGAGCCACAGCACTCGTGTTCATCTCGAACGCCCGGCAACTGAAACCCGCTACGCTGCAGAACACTTTTGGTCGTTGTGGCCAGATTCTGGCCGTGCTGCAGCGTACATGGACAGTGTAACACTGTCGCCGGTGCCGGGCGCAGCTCCAATCCGGAAAGATCCTCACTATCCAACACCTCGCTTACGTCTCTCATGGCCTTTACCACCTGCTCGGCGCGGTCGACATACTCAGGATCACCAGCAAGGAGGTGCGCGTAATCCTGTACAAAATTACTGCAGCCACTGGCGGTAAAAACCAGGCATTCAGCACCCTGTTCAAGCACCGGCACCCAGGCATCAATATTTGCCCGGGCAAAGCGCAAGCCCTCCTCCCTTGCGCCGCTGTGATAGCTCAGGGCACCACAGCAATTCTCAGCTTTGATGGTTTGAGCGCCAATTCCCAACCGGTTCAGCACCCGAGTCGCAGCCCGATTCGTCTGCGGGGATAAGCCCGGCTGCACGCATCCCTGAAATAAAATTACCTGACGTGGTTGATTCTGAGGCACCGGGCTGGCAACGGGGCGTTTAATAGGCACCAGCGATTTTATGGCCCCCGGCAGCAACGGTCTGAACCACTGCCCAAGCGTCAGCAGCAGCGCAAAACGACCACGCCGAGTCATTGCAGCACGCACCAGTAAGCGCGCCAGACGCCCGGTCCAGGCTCGACCCACAGCATTTTCAACATAGGCCCGCCCAGTGTCCAGTAATCGATGGTAGTTCACCCCCGATGGACAAGTGGTTTCACAAGCCTGGCAGGTCAGGCACCGGTCGAGATGGTTCAGGGTAATCTTGCTGACTTCACCCCCTTCCAACGCTTCCTTAATCAGATAAATACGACCGCGGGGGCTATCCAGTTCGTTGCCGAGTAATTGATACGTGGGGCAGGTGGCCGTACACAAACCGCAGTGGACACAGGCTCGCAAAATGGCATCAGCCTCCCTGCCATCGGCGGTCGCGAGCACGGCTGGCAACAATGCTGTTTTCACGATATCACCGGGGATGTGGACCCAAAATTTGAAATCCCAGGGTTGAACACTCGCTGGGGATCAAAGGCGTCTCGGAGTCTATCGTGCCAACCCTGTAATGCCGGATTTGGGAGCGCATAGCCGTGTTCTGGAGTACGGGCATTGCGGTGCAAAGTTGCGTACCCGCCGCGCTCGGTACACCAACGGCGTAAAGCTTCTCCATCGGCTTCACCACTAAACCAGCGCAGGCAGCCACCCCACTCGTAGAGGCAATCGCCGGGAAATGGCAACTCTTGGACGCCCTCTGGCAAAGATACCCGCCAAAGAGGCCAGCGACTGGATTGAAAGAAATCCAGCTCGCGGTTATTAAGTTGCAGCCAATGGCTGTCGTCCCCGGGCTCTCCACCAAGACTCGACTCGAGTTTATCGAGCGTCTTCGTGGAGCCGGAAAAACGCAGCGACAAGCGATTGCCGTGGTAACAGCTCCCGGAGAGCGGAACAGACTGCGCTATTAATCCACTGGTATACCTGACAGCTTCTTCCAGAGCAGCAAATTCATAGTAACGCGTCAGTTCCCGCTGGGGCTTTGGCACCACCTTAAGCGAAACTTCGAGAACCGCCCCCAATTGACCGTAGGCTCCAACCTGCAGGCGAGACAAATCGTAGCCGGCCACATTCTTCATTACCTGACCACCAAAGCGCAGCAGTTCGCCCAGGCCGTTTATCATGTTCACGCCGAGAACGAAATCTCGCAGCGACCCGGCGTAGGGTCGGCGTGGCCCAGATAAACCACAGGCAACCGTCCCCCCCACTGTGGCCACACCCCTCAGTGACGGACTCTCGCAGGCCAGCATCTGACCGTTTTCAGCCAACAGTCCATCAAGTTCGGCCAGCGAGGTACCACACCGAACGGTAACCACCAATTCGGATGGCTCATAGCTCACCACACCGCTATGGCAGGTCAGGTCCAGCTTCTCAGCTGCAACCCCGCCGCCATCGAGGGCCTTGCTTCCGCCACCACAAAGCGTGAGCTGGCGTTTTTCCGAGACGGCGGCCCGCACCGCTGCGCCAAGCTCTTGCACACAATCCATCAGCTACGTCCCCCGGAAATGCTGCGATATTCCTGGCAGCGCTTCAAGGTAGGTATATTTTTCCCGGGATTGAGCGTCCCAGCCTGATCCAGCGCGCGCTTAACCCGTTCAAACTGCGCGATTTCAGCATCCGTAAATTGCGCTGCCATCTGATTGATCTTTTCACGGCCGACTCCATGTTCACCCGTGATAGTCCCCCCAACCGCCACACACTTTTCCATGATGAGTGAAGCCAATTGCTCCACTCTAGGCACCACATCAGGCACAGCGCTATCAAAAATAATCAGCGGATGCAGATTGCCATCTCCGGCGTGAAACACATTAGCCACGCGCAAACCAGCTAGCTGACCCTGGTCATAGATGTAGGCCAGTACCTCGCCGATTTTGCTACGGGGAATTGTCCCATCAATGCAGTAGTAATCTGGTTCCAGCCTCGAAAGCGCGGGAAACGCACTTTTGCGACCTCGCCAGAACAGTTGCCGCTCAGCCTCGTCCCGGGCCACGCGAATTTCCGTGCTGCCGCCAGCATCCAAAAGTTGTCGGCAACGCTCGAAATCAACCTCGACATCCTCGCTGTGGCCATCTAGCTCAAGCAGTAACATCGCGGCGGCATCCAGCGGATATCCCGCCTGCAAGAATGCTTCTATCGCCTGGATGGAAAGGTTGTCCATCATCTCCAGTCCAGCGGGGATAATCCCTTCGGAGATAATGTCGGCAACCGCCTGTGCCGCATCATCCACGACGGCAAAAGATGCCATGAGCGTTCTCACCGCGGGCGGCGTAACCAATAACTTCACGGTGACTTCGACGACCACTCCCAACATGCCCTCAGAGCCGATGATCAAACTAAGTAGATCCAGACCCGGTGAGTCCAATGTCTCCCCGCCCAGCTCCAACAACTCTCCCTCAACAGTAAGCACTTTAAGCGCCATTACATTGTGGACGGTCAAACCATACTTCAGGCAATGCACTCCACCCGCGTTCTCACCGACGTTGCCACCTATGGAGCAGGCCAGTTGCGAGGAAGGATCGGGAGCATAATATAGGCCAAACTGCGCCGCAGCATCGGATATGGCGAGATTGCGAACTCCGGGCTGAACCCGCGCCAAACGACGATCTACGTCTATTTCCAAAATTTCCGTGAGCCGCGACAACACCAATAACACACCGCTCGCGCAGGGTAACGCTCCCCCCGATAAGCCGGTGCCGGCACCGCGTGTAACCACGGGAACCTGAAGACGATGACAAATTGACAGCACTACCTGAACCTGGCCCACCGACTCGGGAATCACCACCAACAGTGGCATATTCCGATACACCGTGAGCGCGTCGCATTCGAACGGTTTCATCTGCTCGCGAGTACTCAGCACACAACTCTCCGGCAACCGGGCGCGCAGGGCGTTCAGCAAGTTGGGCCGATCGACCGACGGTAGTGGCTCGTCGAGTTCGGGATGGTGGGCGAGGAAGTTGTCGCTCATAGGCGCACTGATCATTAAGGGAATAGTGTATGGCGGAGACAAATATTAGCTGGTTTTGCGGCAGACCGCAGCACTCCCGCGACAAACGAAGAACATTTTCGTAGTATTGAACCTATAATAGCGCCATGAACAGAGAAGATTTACTCAACGACAAAACCTTTCAATTCTGGTCCCTGCAACTCACGGGGTGGACCGGTTGGGGCGTGATGTTCTTCGTCGGCACCATGTTCTGGGGTAAGTCAGAACAATACCATCTGTATCTGCCAATAGTGACGCTAATCGGGCTGCTTTTATCACTGCCACTGCGCAGCGTCTACAGAAAAGTGTGGGATCGACCCGTTTGGCAACTGGGCCTGGTCGTCTTGGTTGCCTCCTATATCACCGCCATGCTGTGGTGGTTTTCCCGATCGGTCATCTTCTACCACGTAATGTCGCCGGAGAAAGCCCCGGAAATCGTCAACTTCTCAGACATCCACTACTACTTTGATGGTATTACCACTGCGTATTTTGTGATGCTGTGCTGGAGTGGCCTTTACTTCGGCATCAAATTTGCCCGACTCCTTCAGGTCGAGCGAGAGCGCGGCCTAAAAGTGGCTGCCATGGCCCACGAAGCGCAGTTGAAGATGCTGCGCTACCAGCTTAACCCGCACTTTCTATTTAATACGCTGAATGCTATTTCGACCCTGGTACTCGATAAAGATACCGAGCTGGCCAATGCCATGGTGACCCGGCTGAGCCACTTTTTGCGCTATTCTCTGGACAACGACCCCATGCAGAAGGTCAGTTTATCCGAAGAAATTGAAGCGCTGGAGTTATACCTCGACATCGAAAAGGTTCGCTTCGCCGAGCGTCTTAAACTGAAAATTGACCTGGATGGGGAGTCCCACCGCGCGCTTATACCAAGCCTTTTACTGCAGCCCCTGGTTGAAAATTCTATCAAGTATGCCATTGCCGATAGCATCGATGGGGGCACCATTTCCATCGCAGCCAGGGTTTTTGCCGGCGACCTCCTCATTGAAATAAGCGATGACGGCCCCGGCATCGATTTCGAGGGTAAGCCGCCTCGTGCTAACGGCGTCGGTCTGGCCAACACTCGCGAACGACTGCTTGAACTCTACGGTAACAGTCAGTCCTTCCGCCTTGGCAATACCGACCCTCGAGGGCTTACAATACACATCCGACTTCCATTTGAGGCAGCCTCCGGAAAATTATGAACCCACTACGAGTTATCCTGGTAGATGACGAACCGCTGGCCAGGCGCGGACTAAAGCTTCGACTGCAGGAAATTCCCGAGGTCGAGTTGATCGCCGAATGTAGCAATGGCTATGAGGCTCTCAGCGCCGTAGCCGAGCACAGCCCGGATTTATTGTTCCTGGACATTCAGATGCCAACCCTCTCCGGCTTTGATGTAGTGAGACAGCTTCAGAGTGACAATATGCCGCTGGTTGTCTTCGTTACTGCGTTCGACCAATACGCTCTCGACGCCTTTGAAATTCACGCTGTAGACTATGTCTTAAAACCCATCGAGGTAGACCGCCTGCGCATCGCCGTAAACCGTGCGATCGAACACAAGGCAAAACTCGGGGTGGTCGACCAGAAGGCTCGCTTGCTCGACCTGGTGTCCAATCTGACGGGCGAAACGATCGCCGAGGTCGATCGCATGGTCAGCGATGGTGCAGATGTTGGGCTGGACAGATGGCCAGATAAAATCTCCATCAAAGATGGCGGCGAAATCCACATAGTACCCACCGCCGACATCGACTGGGTCGACGCCGCCGGCGACTACATGTGCGTTCACGCCAACGGCCATACCCACATCATGCGAACCACCATGAAACAGCTCGAGGCCATGCTCAACCCCAAATTATTTAAACGAATTCACCGCTCCACCATCGTTAACACAGACCGGGTTGAAAAATTGCAGTCGCTGCTAAACGGCGAATTTATCCTCAGCTTAAACTGTGGCGCGCGATTAAAGATGAGCAGATCCTACAAGGCCACAGCCAAAGAGATGATGTAACTAATCTCAAGCCGGCAACTCCCTCTCAGCGAGGAAGCACGCCTACCGCAGCAATCGTTCGACTCACCTCAAAAGCCATACACGCACCCAAACCCTTGCTATGTTGCACTTATAGGAACTTATTAGTCAGGGCAGCAACATGAATCTAACAGCGAGTTCGCTGAGAAATCCCGCGGGGGTTGCCGTGCTAATTGCGGTCGTGCTGTTTTTCGGCGCCTACAGCTTGTCTCAGTTGCCTATACAGCTGTTCCCTAATATTGAACGGCCAACCATCGTGGTTCAAACCAGTTGGCGGGCAGCATCCCCCAAGGAAATTGAGTCTGAGATCATCGAACCGATTGAAGCGGTATTGCGCGGGCTGGCCGGCGTGGAAGAAATGGCCTCCTATGCCAATGCCGGTGGCGCATACATAAATCTCAGTTTCGGTCTGGAAACCGACATGCAAAAAACCCTAATGGACGTTATTGCAAGACTGAATCGCCTGGACCCACTACCACGCGATGCCGATCAACCCGTGGTAACACTCGGCGGAGGTGGCGGCGACACTCCGGCCCTGACTTACTTTTTCCTGCAGGTACTGCCAGAGAATCCAAACAGCGTCGAACACTATATTCAGTTTGCGGAGGACGTCATTCGGCCCGCACTGGAAAGCGTACCCGGGGTTGCCAGCGTGCAAGCCAGCAGCGGCGCCTCCGCAGTACAGGAACTGCAAATCGAGTTTGACCCCTACCGAGCTGCCGAGCTTGGTGTTCCCCTGCCCCAAGTGGCAGCCCGGTTGGGGCTTTCTAATGACATCTCCGGTGGTTTTGTCGATGTCGGTCGACGCCAGTACACGCTGCGCTTTGCCGGGCGTTATGCGCCCGAGCAACTCGACGAACTGGTTCTGGACTGGCGCGAGGGCAGCCCGGTACTACTCGGCGATATAGCCGACATAAAAGTTCAACGCGGAGATGCCAGCGGCATCGCCACCCAGAACGGTAATCCGGCCCTGTCCATTAGAATCGACAAGGAAAGCAACGCCAATGCGCTGCAAACCCTCAACCGTGTAAAAGAGGTGGTTGCCGAGTTGAACGCGTCCGTCCTTGTTGGTGAACAGGTGGTGATGGTCCAGTCGTTTGACGCGTCGGTATTTATCTATCGAGCAATTAACCTGGTGACTGGCAATCTCGCTCTGGGTGTCATTCTCTCCATCGGGGTGCTGTGGTGGTTCTTGCGCCGTTTCCGGGCCACGATGATCGTCGCCATTGCGATTCCTATCTCTTTGCTGGCCACCTTCATTGTGCTGCGCCTCACTGGTCGTACACTCAACGTCATCTCTTTGGCAGGTATGGCTTTCGCTGTAGGCATGGTGCTGGACGCCGCCATTGTCGTTCTGGAAAATATCGTGCGACTTCGAGAAAGAGGCCTCAGCACATTTGATGCGGCACTGCAGGGAGCGAGCCAGGTTTGGACAGCCCTGCTAGCATCCACGGCCACCACGGTTGCGATATTTCTCCCCGTTATTTTCATGCGGGAGGTAGAGGGACAATTGTTTAGCGATCTGGCCATTACTATCGCTATTGCTGTCGTCATATCCCTGTTAGTCGCAGTCAGTCTGCTGCCGCTGGCCTCCACCTTGTGGTTAACCGATAAAAAGCTCGAAGACCCGCACAAGAATCTGTGGAACAAGATCAGCAACGCGGTGATGTCGATCACCAGTACGCCGACTAAACGCCGGTCAATTGTCGCTGGCCTCATCAGCGTTCCCCTATTGACCAGCTGGTGGTTGATGCCCGAGCTGGATTACCTGCCTCCGGTTAAACGCGATGCGGTAGATGCCTATTTTAATTTTCCCGCGGGAACCAGTGCCGAATCTGTCCGCAAGGAGTATGTCGAAATACTCGATCAGCGCATGAAGCCCTATATGGACGGCAGCAAAGAACCCGCGTTGAAAAACTACTACATACTGACCTACCCCAGCGGCGGCGCCATGGGCGTTCGAGCATTGGATCAGTCGAAGGTGGACGAACTGCAGACCATCGTCCGCGAAGAGATTTTTGCAGACCTGCCCGATCTACGGGTATTCGCATCCCAGGGCAATCTGTTTGGTGGTTTTGGCGGCAATCGGGCAATCTCAATTCACCTGCAAGCCAAAGACCGTGAAGCTCTGGCCCACACGGCGAAGATTGGCCAAGATTTGCTGCGAGCAGCGCTGCCGGAGGCCAATGTCCGTGTCTCGCCTGGATTACAGCAGGCGGAACCCGAATTGCGTCTGCTACCAAACGACAGAGCGCTGGCAGAAATTGGTT
>JBLHKV010000050.1:0-17402 GCA_047618115.1 Halieaceae bacterium
TAACGGAACCACCACTCCAGTAGGCGAACAAGTGTATCGTGATACCAGGGCGCCGAAGGATCCTGTCTCGGCACCTGATATTGCTCACGAAGGTCGACCAGACGTGACTTAATGTCTGTGGTGATCGCTTCATAGCCCGATTTTTCGTACAGATTTACCTGGTCTGCGGGATCTGCCACCAGATCAAACAACTCCCACTCATCGTTGCGATAGTAGTAAATCAGTTTATAACGATCTGTGCGCACACCGTAGTGCCGCGCAACCCCGTGGAACCCGGGGTTTTCATAGAAGTGGTAGTAGAGATCTCGCTCCCATTCCACAGGCTCGGGCCCGACTAGTGGCAATAAGCTCACACCATGCATAGCCTCATGCGGTTCGACTCCTGCGGCATCGAGAATTGTTGGCGCGTAGTCGATGTTCTGCACCAGACCATAAGTGGAAGTTCCTGCCGGGATATGCCCTGGCCACTGCATCACCAAGGGTACGCGAGATGACACCTCGTCCATCCAGCGTTTGTCGAACCAGCCATTCTCACCCAGAAAGAAGCCCTGGTCTGAGGTATAGACGATGAGGGTATTTTCCATCAGACCGCTGCTTTCCAGATAATCCAGCATACGACCGATCTGACGATCCATACTCTGCACCGAGGCGATGTAAGTTTTTATGTAACGCTGGTACTTCCAACGAGTCTTGTCGTCTTCAGAAAGCTCGGCTGCCCTGAACGCTTGATTGCCCTGCGCGAATGCCGCTTCCCATAACCTCGTCTGCTGCGAGTTGAGGTATTTTCCCTTGTCTAGTTTTACATCCTGATCGGTCATGTACTCGGAGATGGTCATCCTGGCTTCCCGCCGTCCTTGACTCAGCTCACTCAGGTCACGCAGCAGAGTGGCTGGTTCCGCCACGCGGGCATCCTCATCCCAATTTTTCAGTTCCTCGGGGCCGGGCATCCAGTCCCGGTGCGGGGTTTTGTGGTGGTACATCAGCATAAAAGGCTGATCGGTTTGTGGGCGCGTTTTCAACCACGTGAGTGCCTTATCCGTTATCAGGTCGGCGACGTAGCCGGTGGTTTTTTCCACGCCACCAGGGCTCCTGAATTCCGGGTTATAGTACGTGCCGTGTTCCATTACATTGTCCAGCACCTCCCAATGATCGAAGCCGACTGGATCGCTATACAAGTGCCACTTTCCTATCACTGCCGTCTGGTAACCGGCGGCCTGCAATAGCCGGGGGAAAGTCTGCTGTTCAGCATTAAATTCGCCCGACCACTCGTTACTGTAAAAACCGTTGGCGTGGCTGTGTAAGCCTGTTAGCGTGGTCGCTCGACTGGGTCCACAAATCGCGTTACCAACATAGGCACGATCAAAGCGCACACCGTTGGTGGCGATGCGATCGATGTTAGGGGTTTGTATCAATGTGCTGCCATAGGCACTCACTGCCTGTGTGACGTGATCATCAGACATGATGTAGACAATATTCGGACGCTTGTCAGCGGCTGCGATATGGGTTCCGCTCAACGCGAGCAAGGTAACTCCGATGGCGAACATCACTTGTTTGGAATAGGTAAACATGGGTTCTTCCATCAATGAATTATGCTTAATTTTGAAGTACGATACTGGACTATTTCCTGCAAATAAACCGAAATTGGGCGATTTTGATGAGATGTCTGAAACCGCCACAAGATTGACGGATATGGACAGTGGTGGAATGACCTGACTCCCTATAATGCGTCTCAATGTTAGTCCACTTCTTAATAAATATTGCCGTGAGGTCTCCATGAAACTACATCGATCTAAACTAGCACGCACAATCTCCCTGGTATCTGGCGTTAGCATTTCTGTGATGGCGTCGCTGGCACAGGCCCAGATCGAGGAAGTCATTGTTACTGCCCAGAAACGCTCGCAGAGTGTTCAGGAAATTCCACTGGCAGTCACCGCCATGGGTGCGGACATGCTCGATGAGCGGGGCATCACCGATATAGCCAGCATGGTATCGTCGGTACCTGGCATGCATTTTGGCCAGTCAGGATCGAACACTCGCATTACCATACGTGGAATCGGTACCGAGCAAACCACCGTAACAGGAGATCCGGGTGTTGCGTTCCATATCGACGGCGTCTACCAGGCGAGGTCCAGCGCGGGAAATGCGCTGTTTTACGACCTGGCTCGTGTCGAAGTTCTGCGCGGCCCTCAGGGAACCCTCTACGGCCGTAACGCGACTGGAGGATCGGTAAACCTGGTGACCAAGGCACCAGACGAAGAACTGGGCGGCAGCCTTGAGGCTCAAATCGGCAACTACAACCAGCGTCGTCTGCGCGGTGTATTTAACACACCACTGGTAGAAGACAAATTGTTTATGCGGATAAGCGGCCAAACGGAAGCTCGCGACGGTTATTATGAAAACATCACCCCGGGCGCAGACGATATTCAGGATGTTGATTCCCTGGATATCCGCGCACAGTTCTTATACCTCGCGACAGACACCCTGGATGCCCGTCTGAGTTTCAACTATGCGACCACCGAGGGCGCGGGTTATGGTGCCAAGGCTATCGGTGACTACCCTGGCCCACCGCCTTTTCTTATCAACCCAAAGTTTGCTACTGCTACCCCAAACCCCAGCGACCCACGGAAAGTTGCCTACAATGATCTGGCCGATCGTGACAACAGCCGCGAAGGTCTCACCCTGACCTTGAACTGGGATCTCGGTTCCGTGGCATTCAAGTCAATCACGGCGTGGCAGGACAATAAAGTAGACATCGTCAGAGATCTCGATTTTTCCAATGCTGACATCATGAATGAGAATAGCGCCCAGGACAGCACTCAGTACTCCCAGGAATTTCAATTGAGCTCGACGGACAGCGATGCCCTGGAGTGGATCGCAGGGCTGTACTGGTTGTCCGAGGAAACAGATGCAAATTACTGGCTGAATGATCAGGGAGATGGCCTGAGCGCGTTTTTCGCGAAGATTGATGTCGGTCTTCCCGACCCAGCCTACTTCGGTAACACCAGTACCACCAACGCGGATTCCTTTGGTGCCTTTGGCCAGGTCTCCTATCATGTAAGCGACAATCTCAAATTGACTGGCGGACTGCGTTACAGCAAGGACGAAAAATCCTCGGACGTCTTCCGCAAAGAGTTTACCTCACCAACCGCCGTGGATTTCACTAAAGAGAAGGATTGGGACTCGGTCACCTGGAAACTCGGTGCAGACTGGTTCGTATCCGAAGACAGTATGCTCTACGCCTCGGTCTCTACGGGTTTCAAATCCGGGGGCTTTCTGCAAAGCTCTGGTACAGACCCCTACGAGCCTGAAGAAATTCTGGCCTGGGAAATTGGCTCTAAAAATCGACTGTACGACGACAGGCTACAGGCCAATATCAGCGCCTATTTCTATGAATACACCGATATGCAGCTCACCACCATACGCGGTCAAACCGCAGTGACCACCAATGCTGGTGAAGCTGACATCCAGGGCATAGAGGTAGAGCTGGTCGCCAACCCAACCGACGGACTGACCCTGACCGGCTCTCTGGCCTACACCGACGCGGAGTTTACCGAGTACTCCGACCGCGATCCACAGGACCGTGCCGCCGGCGTGCAGGATCTGTCTGGAAATCGTCTGGCCCGGACCCCGGAATACACCTTCAACCTTTCGGCTGCATACACCTGGGATTTTGACAGCGGCTCGCTGACATCCAGCATTACCCACTATTACTCCGATGAGGTCTTTTTCACGGCATACAACCGCAAGGACGGTGACACCCAGGACAGCTATCACCGTACCGATGCCCGCCTGGCATTCACCAGCGCAGACGACACCTGGCATGTGGCCCTGGCTGCCAAGAACCTTGAAGATGACGAGATAGCCAGCCAAATCCAACTACCTAACGCCCAACTGGGAGGTATCGGCACGGTGCAATGGCAGGCTCCACTTACCTACACCTTGACCTTCGGGTATAACTTTTACTAGCAGGTGACCTCATGGTCAGGAGAACACCGTTGAGCACTCACCTGAGCCACCACTCGAGTATTCGAACCTGGGTCCCGTGGTACCAGGAGTCAACGGATCTTCCTCCGGTACCAGGTACTTCTGGAGTAGTTTATCCAGTCGTGACTTTCGATCCTTGGTGATCTTCTCATAACCCAATCTGCCGTATAGATTTACCTGGTCTCCGGGATCTTCCAGCAGGTCAAATAGCTCCCTTAAAAAGAAAGTTGGAGGACAAGTAGATGAAAATTCCTGGTTCACACATTATTGTAATGATCCTGACTATGCTCACATCTATGACCCCCATGGCTAATACGCTTGCGCTGGATAATAAAATCGATCAGTTATTGGCCCAAATGACATTAGCAGAGAAGGCAGCACTCACGTCCGGTGCCTCAATGTGGTGGACCAAGCCCATCGACAGGCTCGGCATTCCGGCCATCATGATGACAGATGGTCCCCACGGCGTGCGTAAATCCATTGACGGCCAATTTGGCGCTCCCGTACCTGCCACCTGCTATCCACCGGCTGTTACGCTGGCCTCAACCTGGAATAGCGAACTGGCCTACGAGGTGGGCGCTGCCCTGGGTAAGGAGTCCCAGGCCATGGGAGTGCAAATCCTGCTGGGCCCGGGTACCAATATCAAACGGTCTCCCTTGGGGGGCCGAAATTTCGAATACTTCTCTGAAGATCCAATACTCTCCGGCAAATTCTCCAGTGCCTATATCAAGGGGGTACAATCCCAGGATGTGGGCGTATCCCTCAAGCACTACGCGGTCAATGACCAGGAACACGAGCGCATGACCATCAGCGCCGAGGTGAGCCCCAGGGCACTGCATGAGATCTATCTGCGTCCCTTCGAGATGGCGGTCAGGGACGCACAACCCACCACGTTGATGAACGCCTATAACAAGATCAACGGAACCTACGCCGCCAACAATGAATACCTTTTAAATGAAGTGCTACGCAAACAGTGGGGCTTCGAAGGCATCGTTATCACCGATTGGGGTGCGGTCGATGACCGGGTTCAGGGCATTCGCGCCCGTCTGCACCTGCAGATGCCAGCCGACGGCGGCCTCAATGACCAGAAAGTTGTTGCCGCGGTAAACAACGGCGAGTTAGCGGAGTCTGAGCTCGACGATGTGGTCCGCTCGATCCTTGGGATTACCCTGAGGCTGGACGAAAGTAAAGGCCGCTACGATACCTATGACCAGGACCAACATCACCGCTTGGCCCATAAAGTAGCCTCTGAAGGTATCGTGTTACTCAAGAATGAGAACAATATACTGCCACTTGGCAAAAGAGAAAAAATCGCCGTTATCGGTAATTTTGCTAAAGTCCCCCGCTACCAGGGATCGGGCAGTTCCCTGGTCAATCCAACCCGGATCGACAACCTGATCGATAATTTAAAAGCGACCTTCGCGCAGGGCTATAACCTGATGGGTAAAACCAGTGCCAGCCAACTCGAAGAGGCAAGGCAGGTAGCCCGGGCAGCCGATAAGGTAGTGTTGGTTGTTGGTCTGACCTTTTTGGAGGAATCGGAGGGTTTCGATCGGGCCGGCTACGACATCGCTCCCGGCCATCGTCAATTGCTGGACGCCGTTGTCGCCGCCAACCCCAATGTTGTTGTCGTCTTGCAGAACGGTTCTCCCGTCGCAATGCCGTGGATTAACCAGGTGGACGGCGTTGTTGAGGCCTATCTCGGCGGACAGGCCGGGGGTAGTGCGCTGGCGGATGTACTTACCGGTAAGGTTAATCCTTCGGGGAAATTGGCAGAAACATTCCCGGTAAAAATCGAAGACAATCCTACCTATATCACATGGGCGGGAGAAGAGGGAAAAACCTATTATAACGAAGACGTGTTTGTCGGTTACCGCTACTACGACAAGAAAAAAATCGAACCCCTGTTCCCCTTTGGTTACGGCCTCTCCTACACGAGTTTTGAGTTTAGCGATATCCACGTGGATAGAACCGATTTTTCGGAAAATGATACCGTCACTGTAAGTCTTTCCGTCAAAAATACCGGTAAAATAGCCGGACGGGAAGTGGTGCAACTCTACATAAAGGATGGGGAGTCTTCGGTCAGGCGCCCGGACAAGGAGCTGAAACACTTTTCCAAAGTATTTCTCAAGCCCGGCCAAATGAAAAAAGTTTCCTTTCAACTTTCGAACCGGGACTTCGCGTTTTACAGCGCCCGACACGCACAGTGGATCGCCGAGACGGGAGACTTTTCAGTAATGGTGGGAAACTCGTCCCGAAACCTTCCCTTACAGCGGGAGATCAGCCTGACGGTTCTTAATCCACCACAACAGCTATTCAATAAATATTCACTGATCAAAGAGCTCCAGGGACACCCAGTTGGAGACAGGATAATCGCCGATGTTGTGATGACACTTGTTGGTTCGCGTCGACCCGACAAGGCGCCAGAGAACCTGAGCGAAGCAGCCAAGGTTAGTGCCATGAAACGCGATATTCTGATGAAGCACCTGATTGCAGATATGCCAATCAAGAATGTCCTTCAATTTTCTAATGGGAAAGTCACCGAAGCCGATCTGGATAATATGTTGATGGAGTTAAATAGGTGAGTCCAGACTAAGAGATGGAGGCGTTCTAAGATGAGAGTAACACAGGGTATGATGATTTCATCGACGCCAGGCCGGGTAAATCCAGGAAAATTTATTGCAATATGAATCCGCTATGATTAAAAATATCCTTTTGGGCTCCGTATTGTTAATTTTTTCGCTGTTCGCTTTGTTCCACCTTACAGGCAAAGGTGTATTCGGCGGACCCTGGGAATCCCACCCGGTCGTTACGGGACCCAGGCCTGCCGTAACCGCCGCAACCGACCTGGACTCAGACCAGAACGAATCTCAGATTCTCTTTGGTGATCTGCACGTGCATACAAATCACTCCATGGATGCATACTTTTTCAGCTCCGCGCTGATCAAGGGCGGAGGCGTGGTAACTCCCGCCGACGCCTGTGATTTCGCCCGCTACTGCTCTGCCCTCGATTTCTGGAGCATTAACGACCATGCGGAAGGGCTGACCCCAAGAGCGTGGGGGGACACCGTTAGCGCCATTCGCAATTGCAACGCCCAGGCTGGGGATCAGGCAAACCCCGACATGGTGTCCTTTCTCGGCTGGGAGTGGAGCAACGGCAACAAGCGTGATGTGCCCAACCACTACGGCCACAAAAATGTGATCTTCCGCACCTGGGAGGCAGGGCAAACGCCCTCTCGACCGATTGCAGCAAGAAAGCAAAGTGGTTTCCCAAAGGGCCCACCGCTGGCATTTGGCATGATGAGCCTGACCGAAGGCATAGCTGACGCCTCGGACCTGGGCTGGTACATTGAAGAATCGAAGTCGACGCCAATCTGTGCAGAAAACATCCCCTCAGACCAACTTCCCGACGACTGTCGCGAAATCGCACTCACCCCGAAGGCTCTCTACCGCAAACTAGATGAGTGGGGCCTGGACAGCATGGTGATCCCCCATGGTCTGGCCTGGGGCAACACGAATCCGCTGGCAGGCGATTTCAGGGATCAACTGGACGAGCACGAGCAACGCTATCAGAAACTTCTGGAGGTGTACTCCGGTCACGGCAGCTCCGAGCTATTTGAGAATTTCCAACGGCTTGCCGCGACCGATAACGGTCGGCCCTTTTGCCCGGAATCCACGGAAAACTTCACACCATGCTGCCGACAGGCCGGAATCATTGTCCGGCAGCGATGCGCGAATCCAGCAAACGAAGCCTGTGAACAACAGGTCGTCGAAGCGATCGACAAGTTTGTAAAACGAGGGACACCTGGTGGCCGTAAAACGCTGGCCGATACCACGCTGGATGACTGGGCTGGCTGCGGCCAACTGCGCAATACATTCCAACCCAGTGCCATGTATGTGCCACGCCTGAGCGCACAATACAGTCTGGCTCTGGGATTTGACGAACGAGGCGAGCCCAAGCGTGCAAAGTTTGGTTTAATCGGTTCCAGTGACGGCCACCAGGCGCGACCGGGAAGTAGTTACAAGGAGAGCAATCGACTGCTCTACACCGACCATAAGGATGTTGGACGGGAATACCTGCGCGCCGACCTGCTCAAGGCCGACAAGGAGTCGGGAGCTTTCTATTACACCGGTGGCTTGATAGCCTTGCACGCTGATGGAAGAGATCGGGACGCAATCTGGCAAGCGCTGAGTTATCGAAATGTCTACGCCACCTCGGGCGATCGCATGCTCGTCTGGTTCGATCTCGTCAACGGTCCCACCGGCAAAGTACCCATGGGAAGCGAAGTTGCGATGAACCAAACGCCTCACTTCAAGGTACGCGCGCTAGGCGCCTTTGAACAGAAGCCTGGTTGCCCCGACTACAGCACCGCTGCACTGGGAGAAGAGCGACTGCAATCCCTGTGTGGAGGGGAGTGTTACTATCCCGGAGGCGACACAAGAAAGGCTATCTCTCGTATAGAGGTTGTGCGAATTCGCCCCCAGATAACGCCGGGAGAGAATATCGAGCCATTAGTCGAGAATAACTGGCGCAGCTTCGACTGCCCCGCCGATGGTCACGGCTGTGAGGTAGAATTCGATGATCCGGAATACGCTGTTGGCGGGCGCGCCGCCCTTTATTATGCTCGCGTCATTCAAGAGGCCGAGCCACTGATCGGCGGCGACCCCTTTAGCTGCGAGTACGATAACAACGGTGTCTGTGTCAAAAGAAATTACTGCATAGGTGAAAATGCAAAGGCGGGTATGAACTGCCTGTCCGAGGCTGAACCTCGCGCGTGGAGTTCGCCGATATTTATTGAACAGCCCTGAGGAACCACAATTGTGAAAACAGCATTCGCCATCATCGCCTGTCTATTGGCAGTAGCAGCCAATGCGGATTCTCCAGCACAGCCCAATATTTTACTATTGATGGCAGAAGACATGAGCTCCCGGGTGGGAGCCTTCGGCGACGAGGTAGCCGTCACGCCCAATATCGATAAGCTGGCCAGACAGGGCGTGCGCTATACAAACACTTTTACCGCCGCGGGAGTTTGTGCGCCCAGCAGGGCGGCCCACATATTGGGCATGCACCAGATCTCCACCGGCACCCAGCATATGCGCAGCGGCATGAGGCCCCAGGGCGGCTATTTCGCGGTACCACCAGCAGAAGTGAAAGCTTATCCCGAGCTAATGCGTGCGGCGGGTTATTACACCTTCACCGATCATAAACTGGACTATCAATTCAGTCGCGTGCGAGCCAACAGCGGGCCGTTTACCATCTGGGACGCGGAAGGCGATGCCAGCTGGCGGAACAAAGGGAGTGGACAAGCATTTTTTGGCATGATCAATTTTGAAATATGCCATGAAAGCGGCATCTTCAGGCCCCTGGGGAGCTGGCCAAACAGCCGCACCCACCTGATGATGCAGTTGGGCCGCTGGTGGATATTCGATGATGTGCAGACCGGGCTCGTGAGACCGGACGCGGTTGCTATTCCGCCCTATTACCCGGATACGCCGACGGTGCGCCAGGACATCGCTCGTCACTATGACAATATCGCCCATATGGACAAGCAGGTTGGGGACATTCTCGAACAATTGGAAGAAGATGGTCTGGCCGACAACACGATCGTGATCTGGACAACCGACCACGGTGACGGCCTGCCCCGCGCCAAGCGAGAGCTTTTCGACTCGGGCATAAAGGTGCCCATGATCATTCGTTGGCCGGAAGCCTATCTCCCGGACGACCTGGCTCCAGGCGACGTCGACACCCGGATGATCAGCTTCATCGACCTGGCACCCACGATTCTCGAGTTGGCCGGAGTGACTCGCCCGAACTACCTACAGGGTCGAAACTTTGTATCAGTCGAGGAACCACCACGCCGCTATATCTATGCCTCCAGGGACCGAATCGACGAGGTTCCGGATCGGCAGCGCGCCGTGCGCGATGATCGCTTCAAGTACATTCGTAGCTGGTACCCCGAACAACCCGAAGGAATCGAACTGGCGTTCCGCGACAACATCGACATGGTCAGAGAGATGCGCGAACTTTACAAAGCGGGAAAGCTCAACAAAGTGCAAAGTCAGTGGTTTGAAGCGCCGGGGAATGAACGACTGTTCGATCTGCAGCGCGACCCCTTCGAAATCAATAATGTCGAGGCCGACCCCCGCTACCAACAAGACCTGAACCGTATGCGAGCGTCTCTGGACACTCGGCTGGCAGAGGTCGAGGATTGGAGTTCAGAACCGGAGTCAATCATGGTCGAGCGGCTGGCTCCGGGCGGCATTCAATCGGTGACCCCTGCGCCAGAGATCAAACTTGCCAATGGCGTTCTGACCATCGAGGCGTCGGACAACAGTTCCATCGGATACCGCCTCGACGAAGGACAGTGGCAGCTATACGCTAGGGCGATTGACCTGTCCGGAGTCGACGTCGTCGAAGCAAAGGCTGTGCGCTATGGCTGGACAGAAAGTGAGGTAGTTGTGTTGCGGCCCTGAAGTAGACCTTACTGAAATGCGGCTTATCCGGTGATCGCGTGAATCGCCTGATAGCTGGGCTGTAAACTGTCATACATCTTGCGATACACACCGTTGTAGAGCTGGTCGTATACAGCCTTGTTTTCCGCCACAGGCGTAAAACTATCACCTTTATGAGTCATATTTTTAGCCGCGGAGTAAAAATCGGGATAGACCCCAACACCCACTGCGGCGGCGATCGCCGCACCCAGTCCCGAGGTTTCGAAGGTATGGGGGCGTTCCACCGTCATGCCGAATACATCCGCAGTGATCTGCATCACCTGATCACTCTGGGAGCCGCCTCCCGACACCCTGAGCTGCCTAATGTTTTGACCGGTGCGCTTTTCCTGTGACTCTTTGCTTTCACGCAAGGCGTAGGTAATGCCTTCAATCATGGCCCGATAAATATGAGCCCGGGTGTGGACCCCGCTGAATCCGATAATTGCCCCCTTCGCCTCCGGCCCGGTGTTGTTCGCCCCTGGTGACCAATAGGGCTGCAACATCAAACCCATGGAACCCGGGGGAACCGCGTTAAGTAACTCGTCAAACAGGGACTCAGGCTCCACGCCCTGCTCTGCCGCCAAGCGCTCTTCGCGCAGACCAAACTCCTTCTTGAACCAGCTCACCATCCAGTAGCCACGATGAACCATCATTTCGGGATTGAATGTGCCGGGAACGATCCCAGGGTATGCCGGATGGCTGACATCAGATTCCATGTATTCGCTGGTCACAATATTGAATGTGGCGGTGGTTCCGTAACTCAAACTGCCCGTCCCAGCGTCGACACAACCGGCGCCCAGCACCTCACAGGCCTTATCCGAACCCGAGGCAATAACGGGCGTGCCGGCGGGAATACCGGTTTCCTCTGCTGCTCTGCTTGTTACATGCCCGAGGTTTTCTCCAGCGTGCATCAGCCTGGGCAACATATCGCGCTGGATCGGCAACGCTCGCCATTTCCAATCGTTTTTGTCAGCCCAGCGTTGAGCCTTGAAGTCAAAAGGCAGATAGCCCACCTGACTGGCTACGGAATCGGTATATTGCCCGGTTAACTTGAATGTGTGATAGCCGGATAACATGAGAAATTTGTGCGTCTTCTGCCAGATTTCTGGCCGTTGCTGCGCTAACCAATTGGCCTCGGCTTGCGCATAAAAGTCATTAACAGCATCCCTGGCTCTCATTAATCTGATAACAAGGGAATGCCACCATCCCAACCTGGGTTTTGTGTGTACCCTGCGCTGGTCCAACCATATGATGGCAGGATGCACTGGCTGACCATCAACACCCATTGGTACAACAGTACCGCGTTGGGTGGATATCGATACCGCCTTGATATTTTCTCGGGGAAAATCCAGTTTTGGCCATAACTCCTGGCACGCCTTGGCCAAGGATGCCCAGAAATATTCGGCATCCTGCTCGGCCCAGCCAGGCTCGGATGACACATAGGGTTCGATTTCAACCTTACTCTTTGCTACAAGATGACCATCCTGGTCAAACACCAGAGCACGCACGCTCTGCGTGCCGTTATCAATTGCCAGGAAATACTGACGATCAGCCGTTTTCATCGACAGAACCGTTGATTTCCAGGCTGTAGTGATTCTGCCAGAGGTCCCGATAGCGTATTAACTCGCGCTGCCAACGGGCTTCATCCCAGCCCAACTCTTCGGCACAGAGGCTTTGCAAGTCATCAAATAGCGGTTCCCCACCGCGCGCCACCAACAATCCGAGTCTGGTACGACGTAGCAACAGGTCATCGAGATGATGTACCGCTTCGTGACGCAGTGCCCAGCGACACTCGGCCAGACTGAATTGGGTACCCTCGACACGCTGTCGCTCGGCTTCGCTGGCAGCACTCAGTAAGCCATCTGCGGCTGCACCGTACCGACCGAGAAGGCGCTGCCCCCAGACTGCATCTTCCGGACTGAGTTCTTCTGCCGTTGTCGTCGGCTTGCTGAACACACGCCCGTCGTCTTCTGGACAAGCGTTTGGCAACAGTTCTTCTGCTGCAGCCAGCACGTCGAGTGCGATCAGGCGAAAGGTCGTCAACTTGCCCCCACTGGCAGTGATCAAGCCTCGATCTGACCATACCGCATGATCCCGACGCTCCCTGGAAGGGTCCTTGGATTTCTCCGATCCAATAACGGGACGAACACCTGCATAAGTTGAGATCACATCCGAGCGGCCAATATTGTTCTGCGGAAACTGGTTATTCACCGCAGCCAGTAAATATTCCACCTCGCGCTCGGTAATGCTGGCCTCTTTATCCAAATCTGGCTCGTGGTCCAGATCTGTGGTGCCGACAGCGGTCGCCCCCTCCCATGGCCAGACGAAAACACTGCGCTTGTCCAGCGGGTGAAAGAAGGAAAACACATTGGGGACAGGCAGGCGCGACTTTGGCAAAACCAGATGGCTGCCGCGCAGAGGACGAACCCGCTTTTCCGGATTAACGTGATTCCGGACCTTGTCGGCCCAGGCTCCGGTAGCGTTAACCACCACCGGGGCGCGTATTGTCAGCATTGCATCCGGACCGGTGTCGGTATCATTCACAACGACACCGCACACGTCGCCGTTCTCGATCAACAGCCTGTTCACCCGGGTGTAATTCAGCGCACTACCACCCTTGCCGATACCTTCTTGCAATACGCGCAAAACCAGTCGCGCGTCGTCAGTGAGTGCATCGGCATAGTAGCAAGTACCCGTCAGGCCATCACCGGACAGGCCTTCAAATTTTTTCTGAGACTCTTCGCGATTGCAATAACCAAAACTTTTGACGCCAGCTATGCGGTCGTAGATCCACAGCAGAATCGAAAAGGACCACCGCCCTGGAAATACCCCTTTGCGAAGGCCAAAATAGAAATCCGCTCGATCGACGAGACCGGGTGCTTCGTTCAGTAGGCGTTCACGCTCGGCAAGTGAGTGACGCGTCAGTTTAAGATCGCCGGTGGCAAGATATCTCAGACCACCGTGAACCATTTTTGAAGAACGACTGGAGGTTCCCCAGGCGAAGTCTTTCTGCTCTATCAGCAGCGCTTTGTATCCTCGCCGCACAGCTTCGCGGAGAACGCCCGCCCCGGTGATGCCGCCGCCAATAATAATGATATCCCAGTCACAGGCATCACCGCGACGCACTTGACCCAGAAGATCAGAGCGATTAGTGAAAGAATAAGTCGACATCAATTTAATCCAATAGGGAGATAGAGAAAGCTATAAATATAGGAGCAGGGTCGACCACATCACTCATGCCTACTCGACATCGGGCAATAATTTTCCTGGATTCATCTGCATGTCAGGGTCAAAAAGCTGGCACAGGCTCCGAATTGCAGCAATACCCAGAGGCCCCTTTTCAGCAGTGATATAAGCCCGATGATCGCTTCCAACGCCGTGCTGGTGGCTGATAGTACCGCCACAATCCACAATGGCTTCTGCACCGGCGGATTTCAGTTTGCTCCAGCGATCGAGTGTATCGGCGTAGCTGTCAGCACAGCGGAACACGTACGTGGTATAAATACTGGAGCCCTGGTTGTATACATGAGACAGATGCGTATAGACATGCACCTGCTCGCCAAGATCGGTGCCAGCCGCGCGAATAGCATCTTCCATAGTGTTCATGGTATCGGTCACCCGCACCCAATCCACGGCCGTCTCCATGGTATCTACCGCATACCCCGCTCTAAGCAATGGGTCGCGCAGGTAGGGTGCACGAAAGCGTCCGTGAGCCCATTTTTCGCCGAATTCCCGGCCTCCCGCCACTCCTTCGAAACCGGAGCAGATCTCTTGTGTGATCTCCATGGCAGAGCGACATTGCCCGATGGACCCGGTGACCCCAAAGGTCATCATCACCATGCCAGCACCTACGCCCTGATCCGCCAGGTGGCTTTCCAGGTCAGCCAAAGCACTGGCGTCACCAATCTGTAGCAGACTGATTGTTTCCATCTCATTACTCAGGCGCACCATTGACAGCTGCACCTTGCCCTGAGCCAGCTTCCGAGCCGCCGATAAGCCAGCGTCCCAGGAGGGGAAAAAGACAACGTTGAACGACTCCTGCTCAGGCAGGGGCGACACCCGCAGGTTAACCTCGGTTATAACCCCCATGCGCCCCTCAGAGCCAAGAATCATTTCGCGGACATCGGGCCCGGCGGCAGAAGCTGGAATAGTGGGCATCTCCAGAGCTCCTACCGGTGTTTCCATCCAACCACCGGCAAAAAGCTGCTCGATGCGTCCATAGTGTAAAGATTGCTGTCCACTCGAACGACTAGCCACCCAGCCCCCAACCGTCGACAACTCCCAGGACTGGGGAAAATGGCCCAGGGTATAGCCTTCGCGCTGGAGCTGTTCCTCTACCAACGGCCCTGGAGTACCCGCGCCAAATGTGGCGATGTTGCTCTCTCGATCGAGCTCGATCAGTTGATTCATATTACTCATATCAATGGTCAGAACAGGCTTCTCTCCCGCCTCGGGATTAATATGCCCTGCAACCGAGGTTCCACCTCCGTATGGAATAACCGAGGCGCCATTTTTTTCAGCGTACTGCAACAGCTCACGCACCTCGTGGTTCGACGTTGGTAAGGCGACGCCATCTGGAAAGGTATCTACCTCCCCACCTTGCATAGACATGACATCTGGCAGGCTCTGCCCCCGTGCGTGGCGCAAGCGAGACTCACAACCCAGATCAACCAGCGGGTGCTCGGGCAACCGGGTTTTCGGTACCTTGGCAATAACCTGGTCCAAATCGGCGCACGGAAGCGGTGCTGCCGGACCGATCAAGGCTTCCATCATTGCAAACGCCCCCTCACCAAATTCTGTTGTGTATTCGCTGTTTACTATCCCCCAACCATTCCAATGCCGCATGCTGCACCCCTTGTTTTCAAAATTCTGGAACGTGTGGCAAACACCAAAACACCTTTGCTCACACCTTCGATTACTTGGTTTATACTACCGGTCGTAGCAGAATGGTCACTGTCACAGTACGACAATGGAATCACCAATTCGGTCAGGATGATGAAAATGGGCACCAATGTAGCTAGCGGGGGCAATGACGGGTTCGCTTCGGTACCCGCGATCAAGCAATACCTGCAGACTGCGGATGCCTGTGGCGTCGACTACCAGTCCATGTTGGCCAGTGCCAATATCAATCCCTCCATCCTCGCAGAAAACAATGGCGCCATTTCAACGGCGGCGATGGAAGAATTATTGGCGCTGGTCATTCCAGCCAGTGGCGACCCCTGCTTTGGCTTGCACTCAGCGCGCTATATAGAGCCGGCTTTCTATAGCGTGCTGGGCTATATATCGATGAACAGCTCTACCCTGCGGGAGACGTTAGCCAACACTGCCGTGTACGAAAAAATCGTGGGCGACATGGGTGTATCTACCACGGTGATCGACAAGGGCTACGTGTTACAGCGCTGGGACTGTCAATTTACCCACCCCCTGGTCAGGCGCCACGTGATCGAGAATGTCCTTGGTTCCTGGCAAATATATTGTCGCAACTTTCTACATCTGGACACAGAGTTGACCGACTGCGTATGGCTGGAACACGAAGCACCAGCAGATCTCGCGCTGATCCAAGACTACACTGATGTTTTTGGCTGTGAAGTGAAATTTGAGCAGAATGCCAATGGTATTCGTTTTCGTGAAGAGCTACTCGATATTCAGGTCCCTCAGGCTGACGCCAGGTTGCTTCGAACGCTACTCGACCACGCCACGCAGGTGTTGGCCGATATCGATCACGATCAATCCATTACAATTCGAGTAAAAAATCTGCTGCGCCTGACACTGAAAGAGCGAGACCCAAACAGTACCCGTATCGCCGAAGCATTGAACATGAGCAGCCGCACACTACAACGAAAACTTGGCGCAGAGAACACCCAGTACAATACTCTGTTGAACGAAGTTCGCCTGGAAATGGCCCTGTATTATCTGGAAAACACCTCGCTGACCCTCGACCAGATATCGTATGAGCTGGGCTTTGCCGAAACCCGTTCTTTCTACCGCAGCTTCAAACAGTGGACCGGCCGCACCGCCGGCTCTTATCGCACTCCCTCTTAGATGATTGTGAGCCGACTTCCTACGACTTTTTATAGTCGACAAAAATCGGCGAAGACCACGCCCGCTGGCCCGCAGGTTTGAGACAATCGTCCGTTGCCTTGGTACGGTAATCACCGTTGCAAGGCGACATTGATTCGGGCTGCCCGTCCTCATCGAAGCGGGTACGTAAATTACCGGCGTTAATCGTGGGTACGGCCTCTTCAATAGCGCGGACGTAGTACAGCGCGTCCCTCCCCTGTTCTGCAAAATCAGGGTCTGAGAATTCGATCTCACAGCCATCCGCGGAAGGACTACAGTCAAATATCCGCCAGTTTTCCTGAATCAAATTGGTCACAGATTCCGACGCAAAAAGCTGCGGTTCTATTTTTATCACCTCGATGCGCTCAATGTGATGACGTTCATTCGAGGGGTAATAGCACTCCCCGCCCGCCATTTTTTCTAGCTGCCTTTTTTCCAACGCCCTGTCGATGTAATCGGGACAGCCCGGCAGTTGCTTGAAGGATCCAACTGCGCTGACTCGAAACCGTGGCGGCTCAGATAGTTTCACCTCGCTCCCCATGGGTTTTGGGGTCCCGGAGCTGTCGGCGTTCAGCAGGTCAAACCACAACAGAATCCGGTGGCCGCTGGTGCCGTACACCTCGCGCCGCTGCATGGCATCCCATATGGCCTGTCGGCCACGCCCCTCAGCATGAACCGCCGCGATACCACCTCCACTCATAAAAGAGGCTGTGCGCTCGAATTCAGCTCCATAGATCTTGGCCTTCACCGGATCGATCTCTTCCTGAGTCAGTGAACTCCCTTCCGCTGGTGGAAGTTCTGCCGCTCCTCGCGCAAGTGATTCCCAGAAAGGCCCGCGAACACCGTTCGCATCTGTCGACCGTTTA
>JBLHKV010000051.1:0-17388 GCA_047618115.1 Halieaceae bacterium
ATCTGAGGCGTCATGCGCCGCAAAGTCTTCAGCGCGCAATCCATAGCTGCCCTTCGTCTCGGGAAGTCGGTAACGCAATGCCTGTGAAAACAACTGTCTGATACGCTCCACTGCATGCAGATCCCGGGACACGGGTACCTTGTGGTGGTATGCGAGCGTGGCGAGCGGCTCGCGAGCCGATTTCTTATCGTAGCCCCAGCGCGGTGCCTGCACGTAACGGGCCAGCCAAGCGCTTTTTATCAAGCCTTGCGCATCGATAACCGCGTCGTAATGATTGCGGGTCAACAGCCGCTTGCACCGCTTCCACTCCGGACCTCGTAAGCTCTCAAGAGGCTGCTTTCGCCAGCGCCGAATAGCCACGGGAATAACCTCATCTACCGCCGGGTGCCAGGCCGGAATTTCGGCAAAGGCCTCCTCTACCGCCCAATCGAAGGTGATGCCGTCGATAATGTTCGCAGCATCTGTCAGCGCCGGGAGTGTGTGAATCACATCGCCCAGCGACGAGGTTTTTATAACAAGTACACGCATAACCTAACTATATACCGCGCAGTGGTTGAGACAACAGTTGGTTGGCGGCGGCGATCACTCGATCCGGCGCCAACTCCTTCATGCAGCGGTGGTGCCCCAATGGACACTCGCGGGCAAAGCAGGGAGAACAATCAATATCATTACGCACAATTGTAGCGGAGGCAGCCAGGGGCGGAGTGAAGTCAGGTGATGTAGCACCATACACCGCGATCGTAGGTCGCAACAATGCCGCCGCAATATGCATTAGTCCAGAGTCGTTGCTTACTACCAACGACGCAAGCGACAGCAGATTAACAACCTCTTCCATATTCGTTTGTCCCGCTAGATTCCTGCAGGTTCCGCCAGCCAGGTTATCGACTTCGGCAAGTAACTCGTTGCAACAATCGACGTCGTTACCGGAACCGAGCAGCACCACGTGCCAACCAAGCTGCAGATAGTGGGAGGCAACGCGGGCATAGTGCTGGGGCGGCCACTGCTTCGCGGCGCCAAATTCCGCCCCCGGGCAAAGAGCCAGCAGCGGGCGCTTCTCCGTGTCACCGTCCTCCCAATCCAGGAAGCTCCGCGCCGTTGCCGCTACCGATTCCACCTTGGCACACAACTCTGGCTCAGGTAGAGGCTCAGGTAATGCAGCGCCCTCGGGGCCAGCCAGGGCCACCAGGCGCTGAACCATCAGCGGGAATTTTTGCTTGTCGAGTTTGCGGTGATCGTTCAACAGCCCATAACGAACCTCCCCCAACCAACCGGTACGGATCGGTATTCGAGCAAAGGCCGGAATCAATGAGGACTTGAGCGAATTAGGGACTACGATAGCCTGATCATAGCCGGTCCCAGCCAACTTCTGGGCGAGACGATAGCGGGTACCCAGAGCCAACTTACCGTGACCTACCGGCATGGTTATCTGCTGCCGGACCTCGGGCATCAAGGCGAGAATCGGCAGGCTCCAGGCAGGAGCCAGTACGTCGATTTTGCTGTCCGGGTTGCGTTGCAATAAAGCCTTGAACAGAGACTGCGCCATCACCATGTCGCCGACCCACGAGGGGCCGACCACCAGCACCGTCTCAACAGTCATCAGCCGAAGCCTCTGACTAGCGGACTGGCGCCGACCACTGCGGGTATTGCTCTCGCCGACCTCTAACCTGATCGAAGTACATCGTTTGCAGCTGCTCGGTCAGTGGGCCACGACGGCCATTGCCAATGCGCCGGCCATCCAACTCGCGAATTGGAACGACCTCCGCCGCAGTTCCCGTGAAGAAAGCCTCCTCAGCCACATAGACCTCGTCGCGGGTAATTCGCCGCTCTTTGATCTCGTAGCCCAGCTCGGCGGCGAGTGTGAAAATAGTATCCCGGGTGATCCCCTCAAGACAGCTGGTCAACTCTGGGGTATGTATGATGCCGTCGCGGACAATGAAAACATTCTCGCCGCTACCCTCTGCCACGTAGCCCTCATTGTCCAGCAGCAACGCTTCGTCGCAACCACTATCCAGCGCCTCTTGCAGAGCCAGCATGGAGTTGGTGTAGTTACCGTTGGACTTTGCCTTGCACATCGTGATGTTCACGTGGTGGCGAGTATAGGATGAGGTTCGAACCTTGATACCTTCTTCCATGGCCTCGGGGGCCATATAGGATGGCCATTCCCAGGCGGCAATAATAACATGAGTTTTAAGGTTGTCGGCGCGCAGGCCCATCCCCTCGGAACCATAAAAGCACATGGGACGTAAATAGCCTTCCTCCAGACCATTCTCTCTCATTACGGTGATTTGGGCATCGTTGATAGTCTCTTTATCCCAAGGCATGTCCATGCGTAGAATATGCGCTGAGCGAAACAATCGATCGGTATGGTCCTGCAAGCGGAAAATACAGGTCCCGCGATCGGCAGTATTGTAGGCTCTCACACCTTCGAATACCCCTAGTCCATAGTGCAGTGTATGGGTGAGCACGTGCACCTTGGCATCCCTCCAGGGAACCAGCTCCCCGTCGAACCAAATGACGCCGTCGCGATCTGCCATGCTCATACTGCTACTCCTGTTTTCCAAAAAGTTGCTCCCACTTGGCACAAACCGTAGCGATAAGCTCGCTCAGATCTGCTACCTCCACCACTGCGTCAACCTGCTGCAACGCCATTTCGTGGGCTCGGGAGCGATAAGTTATATAAGCCTGGGTCAGGGCTTCACTCTCCACCGGGGTAAACAGCGCCGCATCCTCGAGAGTTTCGAGGATGCGGATGTTATCGGTCCAACGGGCGAGAGACGGATAGTTCTGAGACCAAGCCAGAACCGCATATTGCACCATAAATTCGATATCAACGATACCTCCGCGCCCCTGTTTCAAGTGGAAATGGTCAGATTCCACAAGATTTCCCGGTAGCAGGTGATCGCGCATCCTTTGCCGCATCGCAACGACCTCACCAGCGAGTTGCACTTCGTCGCGGGAGCCACGCAGAACTCCCTGACGCATTTGTTCCACCAGCGCCCCAAGCCTGGCCGAGCCCGCCACCACCCTGGCGCGAACCAAAGCCTGGTGCTCCCAGGTCCAGGCGGTCCCCTGCTGGTAATCCCGGTAGGCATTGAGCGACGTCACTAGTAGCCCCGAATCCCCGGAGGGTCGCAAGCGCATATCTACCTCGTACAGGGCGCCCATCACGGTTTGGGTAGTGAGTATATGCAGAATCCGCTGCCCGAGGCGGGTATAGAACACGGTGTTGTCTATCGACCGCTCGCCGTCGGTACTGCTCGAAATAGGAGCGTCAAAAACAAAAACCAGATCGAGGTCCGAGCCATAACCCAACTCGAGCCCACCGAGCTTGCCATAGGCGACAATGGCAAACCGGGAGTCGGCCTCCTCGCCGCTATCCGGCGCACCGTACTTGACCTCTAAATCGTGCCAGGCCAATGCCAATACATGTTCGAGAATCACTTCCGCAATAAAGGTGAGGTTGTCGCTCACTTTCATTAGCGGCAGGAGCCCCGAAATTTCACAAGCTGCGACGCGCAGGGTCTGTGACGCTTTGAAATAACGCAAAGCCTCCAGCTGTGTCTCGTGATCGTCCATCGGCACTCGCGCAAGCTGCTGTTGCAGTTCGCTTTGCAGCCGCTGTTTCTGGGGGGCTGAATACAAGGTACGGCTGTCCAGCAACTCATCGAGTAATACCGGGTTACGGGCAAGCTGCCGGGATATCCACGGACTGGCGCCACACAGTCGCACCAATTGCGACAGCGCCCCGGGATTTTCCAACAGCAAGGCTAAATAGGCACTGCGTCGCAGCACGGCGTTAACCAAGGGCAGCAAACGATTGAGCAACTGATCCGGTTCACCCTGTTCTGCACAGGTGGCCAGCAATCTCGGCATAAATGCATCGAGTCGAGTGCGCCCCTCTCCCTGTAAAATACGCACGCGAGTGCTATCTCGCAGCTCCTGCAACAGCGTACTACTGGCCTCGGCCTGCAAAAATCCGAGCACTTCCAGATCCGCTGCCTCTATGTCATTAGGCCATAGCTTGATATCAACGCTGCTGTCCGCGCCATCTACGGCCTCGTCCGGTGACGCTATCACCGCCTGAAAATGCGAGCGAACCAAGCTTCGGTGGCCGTCGAGTTGGAGGAGAAATTGCTCCCAGTCGGCACAGGCCATAACTGCTAACAGCGCCGCTCGGGCAAATTCATCTGTCGGTAACGACTGTGTTTGCCTATCTTCGTAGCCCTGTATCGCGTGCTCAACGTTGCGCAAAAAAAAGTAGGCCGCAGACAGCTCGATCACCGCCTGCTCAGGCAGTAAGCCACACTCTTGGCACTCGCGCAGGGCCGCGAGAAGACCGCGTTGGCGCAGCGTCTCCTGGCGACCCCCGCGGATCAACTGGAAACACTGGGCGATAAATTCCACCTCGCGAATACCACCCGAGCCAAGCTTGATATCGGCGTCCAGACCTCGGCGCCTGACCTCGGCGCTGATCATTCCCTTCATATCGCGCAGCGCATCGATGGCGCCAAAGTCTATATAACGTCGGTAGACAAAGGGGCGTAGTGTCTCTTCTAGCTGCCCTACTGCTGTCGCATCACCGGAGATCGCCCGGGCTTTGATCATGGCGTAGCGCTCCCAATCCCTGCCCTGAGACTGGTAGTACTCCTCCAGAGCAGCGAGATTAAGCACTAGCGATCCACTCTCGCCGTAGGGGCGCAGCCGCATGTCGACACGGAATACAAAACCATCGGAAGTCACCTTATCCAGGGCGGTGATCAGTCGCTGTCCCAGCTTGATAAAAAACTCCTGGTTGCTGACGGGACGTGCAGCGCCGTCGGTCTCACCAGCTTCGGGATAGGCAAAAATAAGATCGATATCTGAGGACACATTCAATTCGCGGGCACCCAACTTGCCCATAGCGATTACTAATAACTGCTGGCGCTCACCTGTCTCCGAGCGCGGCACACCGATTTCCGCCTCCAGCTCCGCCTGCAGCACAGGCAGCGTGAGCGCGATGGCAGCCTCCGCCATCAGAGACACATCCCGTGTGGTTTCCGCCATATCGGCACTACGATTGAAGTCGCGCCACAGCAATCGCACCATCTCCCGACGACGAAACAGCCGTAGCGGAGGCAGCGTGCCTTCCAGCGTATCCACGTTGATCAATAAGGTAGTGAGGTTTTCCGAGAAAATCGACTCATCATAGCTACGCTGTAGATCGCCACTGATCCAGAGATCGATCAGGAGGTCGGGGGACTGGCGTAAGGTGGTGGCAATGAAACGGCTCCCGGCCAGGGCCAGCGACAGCTGTGGGCCAAGTTCGACGGAGGCAGCCAGTTCGCCCAGTTGCGCCCCTTGAGCGACATCGGCCGCGCCCAAGATATCATGCCAGGCGGCCGCCGCCGTGGCTTCAGAGAGACTGGACGCAGTTGGCTCCAACGCTGAACCCTACTGCCCTAACTTGGGGGTAACCCGCAAGACCTCAGCTATTGTTGTCTCGCCACTGGCCACCCGAGCAGCACCACTCAGACGAAGGGTTCGCATCCCCTCCTTCAACGCGCGATGACGAACCTGTTCTATATCAGTGTGATCAGTGATGAGTTCCTGTATTTCTTCACTCATCACCAACACCTCATACAAGCCCTGACGACCATAGTAGCCGGAGTCACGACAATGCTTGCATCCAACCGCCCGGTACGTCTTCTTGGGGGCTGCTACTTTGAAAGGCTGCACCATTTGCTGCCAGGCCTCTTCATCGACAACATCTTCGACCTTGCATTTCGAACAGAGGATACGCACCAGACGCTGCGCCATGACGCCGCGGAATGTCGCCTTTATCAGGTAGGCCGGCACACCCAACTCCAATAGACGAGTAATTGCCCTTGGGCTGTCGTTGGTATGCAGCGACGAAATAACGAGGTGACCAGTCAATGCAGCCTGAATGGCCATATCTGCCGTCTCCAGATCGCGGATCTCGCCGATCATAATGATATCCGGGTCCTGTCTGAGTAAAGTCCGCACACCGCTTGCAAAGTCGAGTCCAAGCGAGGCTTTAACCTGGGTCTGATTAAAAGCACCCTCCACCATTTCAATGGGGTCTTCGATGGTACACACATTGACTTCGGGTGTGGCCAACTGGCGCAAAGTCGAATAGAGGGTGGTGGTCTTCCCAGAACCCGTGGGTCCGGTAACGAGCACGATACCATTACCGGTTGCGGTCATCGCGTGCCAGCGGCGCAAATCCTCGTTGGCCAACCCCAACTCATTAAAGCTCTTGAGCAGAACATCTGGATCAAAAATTCGCATGACCAGTTTTTCGCCAAATGCGGTTGGAAGCGTCGACAGACGCAATTCAATTTCATCGCCATCCGGATTGCTGGTTTTCAAACGCCCATCCTGGGGACGGCGTTTTTCTGCCACGTCCATTCGACCGAGGATCTTGAAACGGCTGGTTACCGCGGCAGCGACATCAGCGGGTAGCTCATAGACTTGATTAAGAACCCCATCGATGCGGAATCGCACGTTGCCGACGCCGCGACGCGGCTCAATATGAATGTCGCTGGCCCGTTGTTCGAAGGCGTATCCCAGCAGCCAATCGACGATATTAACGACGTGCTGATCGTCAACATCCGGCTCGGATTTTCCGCCAACCTCCACCAGCTGCTCGAGATTGCCAATACTAACTCCTTCCTGGCTCCGGTCGCGGGCGCCGCGAACCGAGCGCGCCATGGTGTAGAATTCTGTCGTGTAGTGATCAATCTCCCGGGGGTCGGTCAGCACCCGACGAATGGGCTTACGCAGCACGTGCTCCAGATTGGATTCCCAGACCGTTATGTAAGGCTCCGCAGAGGTAATCACGACCTCGTCTTCGTTGACTTCTACGGCTAGTATTTTGTGGCGCTGGGCAAACGCCAGCGACATGACATCAGCTACAGCACCGACATTAACTTTTAACGGGTCTACGCGGTAAAGCTGCTGGTTGGTGGCCGCTGCAAGAACTCCCAGAAGCACATCCATAGTGATGGTCGAACCCGGGCTGCGGTCGTCGCCCAGCTTTTGCTCGGAGAGGTAGGTGAGCGGGTGAATGTTGGTAAGCCCGGCACCATTGGCCACCTTTTCCAGTTTGCGCGAATCCCTGGCGGACATAACGCCCGCTTCCAGCAACAACGTGATTAAATCACGCAACGAGAGCTTGTGCTCGCCAGCAACAGATTCAAAGGTCGCTGTCATAGCGCTCCTCAAGATAATTTTCCAGCCGAACAGCCGACCGAATGGGTCTGAGTTTATGCTAAAAGCGCAGATAATGCGCCCCATAGAAAATTTCTCAGCCAAGGTAGCAGTGCGCAGTTGCACTCACCAACAGTTATCTATACTGTCGCCAAATTGCTTCCATTAGATAGGCTGTAACCTATGCGCACTAGCCCAATTGCCAAGATGTTTGGTAAGTCGCCCATCAGGCCAATACAGGACCACATGGTTACGGTGCAGGGTTGTGCCGAAGAGCTTGGTGCATTTATCGACGCCACTTTTGCCGGCGACTGGAAGTTGGCGAGAACCCACTACAAAGCCATCGCCACCTTGGAAAACAAGGCCGACAAGCGCAAACGCTCGGTGCGCAGTCATTTGCCCAAGAGCTTATTCATGCCGGTGCCACGCACCGATCTGTTGTCGCTTCTAAACAGCCAGGACCACATCGCCAACAGCGCACAAGATATCGCCGGCTTAATGCTAGGCCGAAAAATGGCATTTCCAGCATCTATGGGCGACGAAATACGCGAATACGCCAAGATTTGTGTGGCGACATCTGCGCAGGCTCTAAAGGTGATTCAGGAGCTCGACGAGCTGGTGGAAGTGGGCTTTCGCGGCCGAGAGGTGGAGGCTGTGGAGAAGATGATTGAAACGCTCGACGATATGGAGCGCAATACCGACAAGATGCAGGTAAAAATCCGCGCATCTTTATATAAGCTGGAATCGGAGCTACCCCCGGTGGAGGTAATGTTTTTGTACCGCATCATCGACGGATTTGGCGAACTCGCCGACTACGCACAAAAGGTGGGCCACCGCGTGCTCATGTTAACGGCTCGCTAGACCTCTTTTCTTAAAAACAATAATGACTGGGTTACCGCATGACAATTATTGCTGAATACGGCTTTATATTTCTGGTCCTCGCCTGCTTGTTTGGCTTTTTTATGGCATGGGGTATTGGTGCCAATGATGTAGCCAACGCCATGGGGACCTCGGTAGGTTCGGGCGCTCTGACCATAAAGCAGGCCATATTGATCGCCTGTGTATTCGAATTTCTCGGCGCCTATCTCGCGGGGGGTGAAGTTACTGGCACAATCCGCAAGGGCATCATCGACCCGGCTATCATGGCCGACGAACCACACCTTTTGGTGTACGGTATGTTGTCGGCGCTAATGGCCGCGGGGATCTGGCTACTGATCGCCTCAATAAAGGGGTGGCCAGTATCGACCACCCACTCAATTGTCGGTGCCATCGTCGGGTTCGCGGTAGTCGGTATCTCGCCAGACGCGGTAAACTGGGGCAAGGTGAGTACCATCGTCGCCAGCTGGGTTGTATCACCGGTACTGGCCGGCACCCTTTCCTACGCACTATTCATGAGCGTACGCCACCTGATACTCGATACCGCCAACCCCTTCGAACGAGCCAAACACTACGTGCCAATGTATATGTTTGCCGTGGGCTTTATTATTTGCATGGTGACACTGCTCAAGGGACTAAAACACGTCGGCCTGGATATCGACTTTGGCCTGGGGAGTGATTTTGCGAATGCCCTGCCTGTCTCCGCTGTCGGTGGCCTCTTCGTCGCGGCACTCGGAGCACTCTTGTTGACTAGAATCAAGGAAGAGGAAAGCTACACGACCTATAACCGCTTCGGTAACGTCGAGCGTATTTTCGCTGTACTAATGGTTTTCACCGCCTGCGCCATGGCTTTTGCACACGGCTCCAATGACGTGGCCAACGCCGTCGGCCCTCTGGCCGCAGTTGCCAGCACAGTGCAAAGCGGCGGCGAAGTACTGTCCAAATCAGCTCTACCCTGGTGGATTTTACTGCTGGGTGGCGGTGGCATAGCGATAGGTTTGGCGACCTACGGCTTTAAGGTAATGGCGACCGTCGGTAAGAAGATCACCGAACTCACACCGAGCCGTGGCTTTGCTGCCGAGCTGGCCGCAGCCACTACCGTGGTTATCGCCTCGGCCACCGGCCTGCCCATTTCCACCACGCACACATTGGTCGGCGCTATTCTCGGTGTCGGCCTGGCGCGTGGAATAGGCGCACTCAACCTGGGCATAATTGGCGAAATCTTTTTGTCGTGGATAATCACCCTCCCGGCCGGGGCATTTTTGGCGATCATCTTCTTTAAAATTTTCCAGCTGAGCTTCGGTTAGACCTACCGGTCACAACATGAGCCCGCTTCCCGGTCTACTCACCATGCTCGACGAGCTGATCGCCACACCCTCGGTTAGCTCGACCTCGGCCAACTGGGATATGAGTAATCGAGCGGTGGTCGACAAACTTGCCGGCTGGCTGGCTACGTTGGGCTTTGCCATCGAGATACAGGAACTGGCACCCGGCAAAGCGAACCTGATTGCAACGCTGGGTACGGGGCCGGGTGGGCTGGTACTAGCCGGTCATACCGACACCGTTCCCTACGACGATGGACTTTGGAGCTCCGACCCACTGCGGCTGAGCGAGCGCGACAATCGTTTGTACGGTCTGGGCAGCACCGACATGAAAGGATTTTTTCCCATCGCCATCGAGGCAGCGCGGGAATTTTTAGACACAACGCTGCAGCAACCCTTGATCATTCTCGCCACCGCCGATGAAGAGAGCTCAATGAGTGGCGCCCGCGCCCTGGTCGCAGCGGGAAAACCCAAGGCTCGCCAGGCCATTATCGGCGAACCTACTGGCCTGCGGCCGGTGCGTCTGCACAAAGGCGTGATGATGGAAGCGGTGAAGATTACCGGCCGATCCGGCCACTCATCGGACCCGAGCTTGGGCAACAATGCTCTGGAGGGCATGCACGCCGTTATCGCCGACCTACTCAGCTACCGCGGCGAGCTACAGGCCCAATGGCAACACCCACTGTTTGCTGTTGACGTACCCACCATGAATCTGGGTTGTATTCACGGCGGTGACAGCCCCAATCGCATTTGCGGCGAAGCCGAACTACACTTTGATGTGCGGATGGTACCCGGCGGGAACAATCAGGATATTCGCGACGCCATTAGTAAACGATTACAACCCATCGCGGCCAAGACTGGCCTGGAAATCAGCATGCGCTCGCTGATACCAGGTGCCGAATCCTATGAGGAGAACGGCGATTCCGAGCTGGTAAAAATCGCCGAGCAACTAACCGGGTACACCGCAGGCGCGGTTGCCTTCGCAACCGAAGCGCCCTATATGCAGCAGCTGGGCATGGAGGCGTTGGTCTGCGGCCCGGGCAGTATCGATCGCGCCCATCAGCCCGACGAGTACATGGAGCTGGAGCAGGTACAGCCGGCCATCGACCTTTTAAAGGGGTTCATTCGCCACTTTTGCCTTTGATTTGGTAATTCTCCGCTTGCCATTCGCGCCTACGAATGAGAAATTGGCCGACCCGTCAGCGAAACTGGCCCTATTTCAAAGAGTTAGCAGCCCCAGGCAATAACGTGAGCACCGAATCCCACCCCCATATACGCTGGTTCCGCAATTCTGCTCCGTACATTAATGCGCACAGAGGCAGAACCTTTGTGCTGATGTTTGGTGGCGACGCCGCGGAAGATGCCAACTTCGCCAACGTGATACACGACATTGCTCTGCTGAGCAGCCTAGGCGTACGACTGATACTGGTTTACGGCTCCCGCCCCCAAATCGCCAGCCGCCTGGCCGAACGGGGTCTGGAGACCAGCTTCCACAACAATCTGCGGATCACCAGCACCGCGGCACTGGAATGTGTAAAGGAGGCCGCGGGCTCCCTGCGCGCAGAGATCGAAGCTCTGCTCAGTATGGGTTTGCCCAATTCGCCGATGCACGGCGCGAGCATCCGTGTTTGCAGCGGCAACTTTGTTACAGCGCGTCCGCTGGGTGTTATCGACGGCGTAGACTTCCTCAACACCGGCGCTGTGCGCCGTATCGACACAGAGGGAATCAGTCGCCAGTTGGATGATGGTGCATTAGTGTTGCTTTCACCACTGGGCTATTCGCCAACCGGGGAGATCTTTAATTTGTCCCTCGAAGACGTGGCCACCAATGCGGCGGCGGAAATGGACGCGGATAAACTGATTATTTTTGGCAGCAAAACCGGCGTATTAGACGACACCGGCAAACTGGTTCGTCAGGCCAAGGTATCCCAGGTGCAGGAAATGATAGACGCCTGCGATGACAACGAACAGTTTGATCAACTACGTGCCGCCAGTGCCGCCTGCCTCAACGGCGTGGCGCGCTGCCATGTATTGAGCTATCGCGAGGACTGCGCCCTCCTGGAAGAGTTATTCACCCACCTGGGTTGCGGTACGCTGATCAGCCACGACAGCTTTGAGCTGCTGCGCGGCGCGGAAATTGATGACGTCGGCGGCATCATAGAGCTTATTGCCCCGCTGGAAGAAAGCGGGGTTCTGGTAAAGCGCTCACGCGAGTTACTAGAAATGGAGATTCATCACTTTACAGTGACGGAGCGCGACGGCCGCATCATCGGCTGCGCAGCACTCTATCCCTACCCAGACCACAGCAGTTGCGAGTTGGCCTGCATCGTCACCGACAACGAGTATCGCAACAAGGGCCAGGGGGCAAGATTGCTGGCTGAAGTGGAGTCCAAAGCCCAGGCGTCGGGAGCCACTGCCTTGTTTGTATTAACCACCCAGACCGCACACTGGTTTTTGGAGCACGGCTTCGTCGAGGGACGTATCGAGGAGTTACCCGAGCAAAAACAAGCCCTGTACAACCTGCAGCGCAATTCAAAGGTTTTCCGGAAAAGACTCACCGGTTAATATTATTACAAGTTCGGTGTGAGAGTCGCGTAGACTCTAACCGAAGACAGTAAATAATACGGGAGTACGAACGATGAAAGCGACTTTTTCAACCATGACAGATAGTACCCAGGAAGACTGGGACGCCATCATCCCCGAGCAAATGCAATTTGGTGCCCAATTGCCGGACCGTATCCTTACCCACCTACAACTGCTGCGCGGCGACTACGGCGGCTTTCCCATCGACCGCCTCGAGCACTCCCTGCAGACCGCACAACTCGCTGCCGATGCGGGCGAGGACGAGGAGTACATCGTCTGCGCCCTGCTGCACGACATCGGCGACACACTTGGCAGCGCCAACCACGCCGATGTTGGCGCCGCCATCATGGAGCCATTCGTATCCGAGGCCAACCACTGGATGGTGAAGAATCACGCCATCTTCCAGGGTTATAACTTCTTCCACTTTGTGGGCCTGGACCGGAACATGCGCGACAAGTTTCGCGAACACGAGCACTTCAAACGCACCGCCAGATTTGTCGCCAAATACGACGACCCCGCCTTCAATGACGCCACCCCCAAGCTCTCGCTCGAACCCTTTGAGCCCATGGTCAGAAACGTATTTTCCCGACCCAAGAAAAGCTTGTACATGAAAGCATTCGACAGCTAGCCACCCTGAAAATTTCATAGAGCCCCGCCACAATTTATAGAAATATACGACACCGCAAGTTGGTAGTAACTGTTATGTCTTATCTGAGTAATCATCATGAATTTAGAGAAATCCAAAAAGAGAATTGCTAAGAAGGTAAAGATGGGCTTTCAAGGCTACCCTGAAATATCCATATTGTATTTTGGTAGCACCTCAGATGTAGCTGAACAAGTGACGGTGTCATTTGTAGCTGAAGAGGGCGCAGCACCAATGGAAGAGCAATTCAAAAGTGAGTCTGATGCTCGAGAAGATCAGATAATTCAGTCAGCCATAGTCAAAATGATCGAACGTTCCGGGATAAAAACAGTCAAGCAAGCAGATGACGTTAAAATTGTGAGAGAGGTATAAAAAGAAACACAACACCGGGCCGGGTGGTAACCGTGACAATGGCTTTAGCCACACTAATGAAGTTAATTCGGCTTTGATTTACAAAACAGGTGACCCTTCTAACTAGCCAAAAGAATTGGATGCCGTAGTTGCTGCACCAGACAATCACACTATATTGTTAGAGAATGCGACAGTTCGAGTGCTTGAAGTTACACGTTTACTGGGCACAGTAGAGCCACTACACTCTCATAGCTGGCACAGTGTTCTGTATATACAAACAGCGGGTGATTTCATTGGCCGAGACGCAGTAGGAAACATTATTTTTGACATTCGCCAATTGGAAGCACCCCTTGAACTTCCTCTAACGATCCGGAAAGACCCGGAAGCACCCCACTCAGTAGAAAATTTAAGTCAAAACATAGCACTACTTCTCATACGAGTAGAGATGAAAAAGAGGTAGCATTAACTATGATTTTTTTCCCTGAAGCATTTATAAGATTGATAGTTTAATGGGTTATGAAAAACAACACACCGCGAATAGGAGGAGGGTACTGGCTGCGTTTTTTGCGCGCCAGTTCGCTGAGTGTTAGGCGTCAATCAGGATGAGAAAGACTGACAGAATAATGGATAACACATTTTGCCAACTACAATAATTTTCCTTTCACCCTTTCTATAGTGTGCATTTACGATACAAACGAGCAGCTGAAAAAACAGATGCACACGGCTCGCATATACTTATCATTGAAAGGCTACTATCCATTGATAAAAATATTAGGGCTATACGTCGGCACGTAAATTTTGATACCGAAAAAACTGTAATCTTGAAAATAGTGGCTAGTGGAGTGAGCGACTCAAATAATCAGCACCTAACAAGGCAAAGTTTTGGACTGCGACACGGCCGTAATTTGCAATGCTTTTACATTTTCAATGGGAAATAGGGAATGCTTAAAACCAGTAAAGTACATCTAGATGATGTCGACGAAAGCTATTTTGAACATCAGCGGGTAGCGTTCAATTATGGTTACCGCTGCCTCAAAGCAGCAATGATGGCATTCATCCATGGTTTAGTGCCTAGCTTATTTCAAACAAGCGCGAGCGAGCTTGTATCATCACTTGCAAAAAACAGAAAGTAAATCTGGTAACAGGACCAGCGACTTGGTACCTAAAGACCATGGAGAGATTACGCTGCGCTTCGACGGGGCGGTTATATATCCATTGGGCTACAAAAATATGAGCAAATTAGTAATATTTCTACCTATTTCCAGCGCTCTCTGGTTTTTGGCTACCATTTCAATAGGCGGCATTAGTCACCCGAACTATCGGCATACGTCTCAATTTATAAGCGAGCTTGGTGCAGCTGGTGCACCCAATGGAAGGCTGGTCAGTTTATAGGGCTTTCTCCCTACAAGCATTTTTTTAACTGTCTTTGTTTTTGTCGCAATATACCTATCTTCAAAGCAAAAAAAGCAGATTCTAGGATTAATAGGGATTGGTGTTTATGTAATAACACTTAGCATTGCAGCACTGCACCCCTGCGATGTAGGGTGTCGCCCAGATACCCCAAGCACATCACAATTGATTCACAATCTGTCTGCTATTATTGGCTACTTAAGTGGAATAGCAGGAATTTTTCTGCTGGCATCAGACGTAAAACAGAAGGGTAACAGAAGTATTGGTACCATCGGTTTTATTCTAGGCGGTTTAACACTGGCAATATCCTTTACTCTTAGTCCGGGATTTTCGTTCGTTGGGTTGGCACAAAGAGTATGCGAGCTGTCAATGTACACATGGATAATTCTGTATGCATTCTACTTTGGGGTAGAAACACTTAACAAAAGCATCAATGTAACGCGATCCAACACGAGCATTATTTAATGCGTTAAGCGAAAGGATCACCCTCCGATATCTGGCGTATTGCGCTGTAATAGAATGGTAACTGCGAACACAGCTTGAGCGGAACGGCATGCCGATTTAGGGAGGGCTAAACCTTGGTAAGGAATTCGCAACTTCTGAGAACACCTCTTAACTGGATATCTATTTAGATACAAGTAAAGATCTACTTAATCGCGGAAACATTAATTTTAATATCTACCTAAAAATCGATATATTAATGACCACCATTAATGTAAATCATATTGCAAGTAACGGCGCAATTTCCAGAGGCAGTGTTAAGCTAACACCATGTATGTTTTTGAACCTAGCTACTGTGAAGTAGCAAAATGAGTATAACAAAACGCTCAACGGTCGTCTTCGGCTGGAGAGCTTTACAAATATGAAAAATACACTTCTAACAATTGGTCGTACTGCGGTAACTGCTCTAATTACACTGCTATCGGTGATTGTTTCTGTGTTGATCACCATCTTTATAATGGAGATATCTGGGCGGGGCGTTGATTCAATAGTTATATTCGCATCGATTGTAGTCCCCATGATAATCACTCCAGCCGTAGTTTGGTACATAGTTAGCCTACTATTAGAGGTTCATCGTCTAGAGGAAGAACAACGACATTTAGCAACTTATGACATGTTGACAGGACTTATGACGCGTAGGGCGTTCCTGGAATCTAGTAGCGCTCTGATAAAACTAATGGGACGGAAGAAAACATTGATGGCACTAGCATATATTGACATAGATAATTTCAAAAACGTCAATGATATACATGGACATGCAGGAGGAGACGAGGTATTAAAATCGTTTGCCTCACTTTTACACGGACACCTACGAGAAAGTGATCTTGTGGGGCGCATTGGTGGTGAGGAGTTCGCAATAGCCTTGCCATATACGGATTTAAATAATTCTATTGATGTATTAGAGAAAATTCGACTATCATCGAAAAATGATGCTGTAAATTGTTCTAGTAAAACTATTCAGTACACAATAAGTATAGGAGTGACAATTTTTGATAGCGATAATCCAGTAAATTTGGAACAACTCGCCACTCAATCCGACAATGCACTTTATAAGGCAAAGAATTCAGGTAAGGACTGTATAGTTAAATACAAAGCAAACAATGAAAATTAGCACGGACTGTCAAAAGTCACGCTCCGCATCACTTTTGTTTTCTGGTTATTTGTGGCGTTATGCACCACACGAGGGAACATGACCAAAAAATGAAATTAACACTGCGCCGACCCAAACGAGCCGCGGGCCCCGTGTGTCAACCTGATCCCATACACTCCCTGGTTGGGATAACATAGATTTCAGGGCTACACATGCAGGACCCGTTGATATGGCAAAGTCACCCTCAGATCTTCTCGACACACAAATTACGCCTGAACCTGCGCTGGAGAAACGTTCTCGCCGTAAGTTCGCGCCGGAGTACAAGTTGCGGATTATAGCCCTGGCCGACGCTTGTAAGTACGGCGAGCTTGGCACTCTGCTGCGGCGCGAAAAGCTCTACAGTAATCAACTGTCCGATTAGCGGCGTGAGTATGCTCAAAATGGCGTTGCAGGGCTGAGCAAAAGTGCTCCCGGCCCCGCACCCTCAAAGACCTAAGTGCTTCCCTCCATTATCAGCGTACTGCTGTGGAGAGAAACCAGTCAGGCGTTGCAGGCCAAAATCGGCAAGTTGACGATGGAAAAAGATTTTAGAGCGAGGGCTCGAACAGATGCACTGGCCCAGAGGCAAGATATGGTAAGCCGAAACGATCCGCTGCCTGTGACCTGCCAATGCGCGCTGCTGGAACACCCAGGTTTCAACTTTCTGACACAATCCGCAATCCGTGTCCGAAGAGGAACTTAAGTAGATGCAACTGATCGGCCGATTCCGGCTTGGGCAATGCCCAGGTGGCTGAGACCAGCTTCGATAATTTACCGCAGCACTTCTTTGATTTTGCGCTATGGTGACCTCCAGGACTTCACTGGGCCCGCTACCACTGACCGAGAGACGGGGATGCAGCCAAATTGACCATCAAATCAATGCGCTACCAAGGACTCTGGAAAAACATGATCTTCGATTCTGGTTTTAGCTGATCAAGATGGTCCAGAACATGTAATGACTGGCAATTCGCTTGATTTCCAAGAAATAGAGCGATAAATGACCTCATTATTGACTCTTATTGGAGTGTCCGAGGCTATTGAACGAGAACAAGATAGGATATTTCAGCATGAGCAGAGAGAAAATACTTTCTCTGAGCAGTCATATTTGGCCTTATCTGAATCTTTTCAAGGGAAAAAACAAGATATGTCAGCAATGAATGCTAGCGGTATGGTTTTAGAGCTGCGCAAGCAGTGCTATGATAATGCTCAAGAATGGGGCTATTTTAGCAAAGTCCATGAGAGAGTCATATGACAAACCAACAGGGTTTGTCTCTTCGGTCGAGGAATTTGATGTTAAACTCCTTTATTCAGAAATCACGAACAACGTTACGGAGCCTACATTTGGGTTCAATATGACTGGGCCT
>JBLHKV010000052.1:0-17362 GCA_047618115.1 Halieaceae bacterium
AACTCATCACCGCGTGTATCGCCGAGGTGCCACCAGGAAAAATGGCGACGTTATCAGGGCTGCAGTGATGGGGCGAAGTGCGGCTTTCCAGGTCGGCCACCGCACGCCTGAAGTTCATTTCTCCCAACGCGGGAGAATAATGGGTACGACCGACTCTCATGTGACTCACGGCGTTGTCGATGATTGGGTCCGGAGTACGGAAGTCCGGGTCACCAACGGACAGCATTACGACATCCGCTCCACTTTCTTTCATCTTTAAGGCGCGCGCGTGCACATCCCATGCGCCGGAATCTCCCTGGCCCAGTCGTTCCGCCAGCTGGCTGAAACGCGAATCGAAGGGAGTAACTTGGCTCTCTTGAGTATTTTCGGATCGCATAATCTGTCTCTAATATCGGCGTTAAGTTGCTGCGCTCTGATTGCCGCAGAATGTTCGCCATCTTAGCGAATGCGCACAAAATTAGATGGCTAATACCCGATAACTCGTGAAGATTATGCGTCCTTTCGTAGAATATCCGTAGATTCTACTGACTGGGTTTACCGTTAACACCTACGGCTTTCACTCAATACCGCAAAGCAGCCTTTTTATCTCGATTCTCTCTTTATAAAAGAGCCATCGTTATTCGAGCATATCGGCGAAATTATGGGAAAAGGAATAAGCATCCCCCGGCCACCGCGCCGACAAGTAGTTTCTATCGCGTACGACAAAACCACGGTTCATATGCTGGAGGTCATCCCTCAAAAGCGGCGCGGGGCCGGATACAAAACTGGCATCGCTTGACAGCGCTGCCCTCACCTCGTCCTCCACCGTTATTTCAGGGTAAGTGAGGTAATAATCGTCAAGCCATAATCGCGTCAACCAGAAGGCCAGTAACTCCTGCCGCTTTAGCAGAGCTGTTGTCCTATAAGAGTGGATTACCGACTTACCCGTGTCGGAATCTTTACTACGCGCCGCCAGCACCACTCCGTGACAAATAGCACCCACCGGCTTGTTTTTGTCGAAAAAACTGGCTACCAAATATTGCAGTTCACTGGATTCAAGATACGGTTTAACGCCCTTGTCGTGGCCTCCTGGAAGGATAATCCCAGCGAAGCCATCCTCCGATAGATCTCCGTAGGATCGAGGATTGGTAAAACAATCGCTTTGGGACATTTCACCATAGGCAACGACTGCATCGTTTCTCGCTCGCAGCATCGGCCTCCAGACACCCAGTTGTTCGCCCGTGAGCATGAGCTTGTCGGCGCTGGCTTCGCTTCCGTCTGGCGTCGCGAATACAATATCAATACCCAACGAAGTGAGAATTTTCCAGGGTATAGCCACCTCGGTGGGGTCAAAACCATAAAACGGCAGGGGAATTAGAACTTTCATGCGGTCGAGCATAGAACAGAGCGGTGACAGGAGTCCACCGCAGCAAAATGGACGGAGTGCTCCAGACTCTCGACATATTGTCGGCAACATCTCCGCGAGTGCACTGTAGTTTGCTACAATCTGTCCTCGAAAAGGAGAGTTGCAATGTCAGATGTCTTTCACTTGGGCTTAAGCCGCGAAATGCTGCATGGGGCCACCTTGGCCATAGTCCCCGGCGACCCAGAGCGGGTAAAAAAAATTGCGGAGTTGATGGACAATGCCAGCTTTCTGGCCAGTCACCGCGAGTACACAAGCTACCTTGCCTATGTAAATGACCAACCCGTAGTTGTTTGTTCGACCGGAATTGGCGGCCCATCCACGTCGATCGCGGTGGAGGAATTGGCACAGCTGGGTGTTACCACCTTTCTACGAGTGGGCACTACCGGAGCAATACAACCGCAGATCGATGTGGGCGATGTTATCGTTACCCAGGCCGCCGTTCGCTTGGATGGCGCCAGCTTGCATTTCGCACCCATGGAGTACCCAGCGGTTGCAGACTTCGCTTGTACCACGGCTTTGGTGGCGGCGAGCCGAACGGCTGGACTGGAGCCCCACATTGGAATTACCGCGTCCTCGGATACATTCTATCCTGGCCAGGAGCGTTACGACACCGTATCGGGTCGTGTCACACGTCGGTTCAAAGGTTCCTTGCTAGAGTGGCAGGAACTTGGGGTATTGAATTATGAAATGGAATCTTCGACACTATTTACCATGTGCGCCGCAAACGGTTGGCGTGCAGGATGTGTCGCAGGAGTCATAGTCAATCGCACCCTGAAGGAAATCCCCGACGAGGCCACCATGAAGAATACAGAAATAGCCACCATCGCAATTGTCGTCTCGGCAGCGAAAGAACTGTTATCTCCATAAATGTTGCGGCTCAATGAAATTAGGTTGCCGCTTGATCACAGTGATGAAGCAATCAAAGAGGCAATCACCGCCCGACTGGATGTATCGGCAGATGATATAATCGAGTTTAGCGTTTTTAAACGCGCGTACGATGCTCGTAAAAAAACCAACATTCTTCTTATCTACCAGATAGACGTGACGCTCACAGAGAAGCTTGAAAAGAATCTCCTTGAGCACTTTCACGCCTCTAACGAGGTACGCCCCAGCCCCGACACCCAATACCGCTTTGTCGGTCAAGCAGATAGCAATTTCCCCAGCGAAGCACAACAGCGTCCTCTGGTCATTGGCTTCGGCCCCTGTGGAATTTTGACAGCACTACTGCTGGCACAGATGGGCTTGAAACCAATTGTTCTGGAGCGCGGTCGAGAAGTAAGACAGCGCACAAAAGACACTTGGGGGTTATGGCGAGAGCGTCAGCTGGACACTGAATCTAATGTTCAGTACGGCGAAGGCGGTGCCGGGACCTTCTCCGATGGAAAACTCTGGAGCCAGGTTAAAGACAAAAGACACCTGAGTCGCAAGGTACTATATGAGTTTGTGAAGGCTGGGGCACCCGATGAAATCTTGAGTGCCAGCAAACCGCATATCGGAACTTTCCGGCTGGTAACCATGGTGGAAAAGTTGCGCGCAGAAATCATCCGTCTGGGCGGTGAAGTTCGCTTTGAGCAGAAGGTAAAAACGATTCACCGGCACGATGATGGCAACGGTGCTGGCCACGTGGTGGGTGTGAGTCTAGCTTCGGGGGTCAGACTGAACAGCCGGCACATCGTTTTGGCGGTGGGCCATAGCGCGCGCGACAGCTTCCAGATGCTGCTGGAAAACGGAATCTACATCGAGCCCAAACCCTTTTCAATTGGCTTTCGAATAGAGCACCCCCAGGGGCTGATTGACCGAGCGCGCTTTGGCACCAATGCGGGGCACCCGATTCTGGGCGCTGCGGATTACAAACTCGTTCACCACTGTAGCAACGGCCGCAGCGTGTACAGCTTCTGCATGTGTCCGGGAGGAACCGTTGTCGCAGCCACTTCCGAAGCCGGCCACGTCGTCACCAACGGAATGTCTCAATACTCTCGCAACGAGCGCAATGCCAACGCGGCGATTGTCGTTGGCATCACTCCCGAGCAGGACTATCCAGAACACGTGTTGGCGGGCATAGATCTGCAACGCAAACTGGAATCACGCGCCTTCGATCTTGGTGGCGGCAACTACAATGCGCCCGCTCAACTAGTCGGCGACTTTCTAAGAGGAAAGCCATCAACGGAGTTGGCCAGCGTGAAACCATCCTATCAGCCCGGGGTGACCTTGGGAGACCTGAGTCTTGCGATGCCGACATTTGCAGTAGCGGCGATCCGCGAAGCTATCCCCGCCTTTGACAAACAAATTCATGGCTTTGCTATGGACGATGCAGTACTAACTGGCGTCGAGACCCGCACCTCGTCCCCGATTTGCATCAAGCGGGGCAAAGACCTGCAAAGTCTCAACACCGATGGGCTCTACCCAGCAGGCGAAGGAGCCGGCTATGCAGGTGGAATATTATCGGCTGGTATCGATGGTATTAGGGTTGCCGAGGCACTCGCCATCGATCTGCTAAGGCCTACTTGAGCAGCGTTGAACGCTACTCGCCAGACGATCAAGATCATTCGCCGCGACGCAAATTTTACGCTATAGTCCTCTACAAATAACATCAAGTGGGCTGGCATAGTGACGCAAAAGGGTGAATCTTCAGGCTCATTTATCAGTGAATTAAGACGACGCAAGGTGGTCCGTACCTGCGTCCTCTATGTTCTGGTTTGCTGGGGCGGCCTACAGGTCGTCGATATCGTCGCCCCCGCTCTGGGTTATGACGCCGATGCAGCCTCCCGCTACCTGCTTCTGACCGCGGTGTTAGGATTTCCAGTGACGTTTGCACTGGCCTGGTTTTTTCAAATCACCGGCAGTGGAATTGTTATCACCCGCGCATTCAAAGAAAGGCGCCTCCTCTCGAATATTCCACCCATTAATGATCGTAGACACAGCGGCGTATCCAACTACTTCCGCAAGGGTGAGGGGGCAGTAGAATATCTTTGGATTATCTCTGCAGAGACCGGTCCTCTCCACGGTTTGAGTTTTGGGGTGGGAGATTCGCTGGTCATCGGCCGTGCGTTGGATTGTGATCTGGCCAACGTCAGCCCTCATGTGTCGCGTCAACACGCGCGACTGGATCTCGACGACGATCAGTTATACGTCGAAGATCTGGGCTCGTCCAATGGTACTATTTTGAACGGCAAAAAGACGGTGGGACGCCAAGCCTTAAAGCACGAAGATGAACTGCGCTTCCACGATATTATTTTTCGAGTTACCGAGGCCTTCAATAAGCCGAACAGCGAGAAGAAAGCATCCGATCAAACGACCTTTATTCAAACTCGCGACATTCTCCCGCACAACGATACGTTAACTTGAGTAGCACTTATCTATTTCTGACTAGGGATTGCTAAACAATACCCATAGCAAAGCAATCACCACCATTGCTCCCAGCACAATTATCGCTTTTCGGTCGTTGTGCTTGGCACTGCTATGCAACTTCGGGGTTATTTGACGCATCGTCTGCGTGGGCTCGCCTGCAGGGATTGCATCCGCTTGCATGCTAAAGTTAGACGCGCCCACCATGACCACCGTGACGTTATCCCTGCCACCGGATTTTAAAGCAGCGCTAATTAGAATGTTCACTTGGTCGTCTGGCGCTGAATGGCCCGCCAATTTGGCAGCGATTTCCAAGTCAGTGAGCTCGTCGGTCAAGCCATCGCTGCACAACAAAATTTGCTGTCCCGGCTCTAGCTTACCGGTCACATGACCGGGATCCACTCTAACGGTATTGGCAACACCCAGCGATTGACTGAGCACGTGCCGGTCGGGGTGAGCATCAGCTTGTTCTGGCGTCAATATCCCCTGCGCGAGCATTTGGCTAACTGGATTGTGGTCCTGCGTCAATTGTTCGACTGTCTCATCGTAAAGGTAAGCCCTGCTGTCACCCACCCAAACGATATCGTAGCGATCGCCGCGCAATGTCACAGCGACCACGGTAGAACCCATGTTGGATCCTTCTCGAAGCTCTATTTCCTGGAGTACAGCCTTGTGCGCACTCAGTACAGCCTCAGTTAAGTCGGTGCCAGCCGCCACCTCCGAGGCAATAGTGTCCCTTACGATGGCAGAGGCCACTTCACCATTAGCGTGCCCACCAACGCCATCTGCCACCAGCCAAAGACCCAGCTCAGGGTCCGACTTATAGCAGTCCTCGTTATGATCGCGCTTCATTCCAGTATGGGAGCCACCTGCGGATACTGTCATCTAAGGTTATATTTTCCTGATCGGGAGAACCGAATTTAGTTGCAGTGTACCCAAAAAGAGCCCACAAATCACTCGCCATAAGATTACTTCTGATCCGAGGCGCAACGCGTCGACCGAGCTATATCTAAAGTTGATTCTGGCGTATCCTAGGGTATTATGAGTATATGAATTATAGTGATTCTCTGACAAATGGCTGACTTCGAACTACCGGGATATGAGTTATACGAGCGTATCGGTAAAGGCGGTATGGCTACGGTTTACCGTGCGCTCCATTTAAATCTTGACCGCGAAGTAGCGATCAAGGAGATGGACCCCGCAATGAACTCGGACGAACAGTTTTCCGAGAGATTTGTTAGAGAGGCCCGTATTTCCGCACGCCTGGTCCACCCCCACATTCTGCAAATCTACGATGTCAATGTCTTTGAAAATCACAACTATATCGCCATGGAACTGCTTAGTGGCGGTGATCTAGCCGATTTTATATACGGCGAAATGCCACAAAAAGTGATCTACCTGGTCATGGAGCAGATGACTGCAGCGCTGGATTATGCATTTAGTCAGGGCTACGTTCACCGCGATATTAAACCCAGCAACATCATGCTTCGCTCCGCTAAAGAGTATGTGTTGGCGGACTTTGGAATAGCGCGCGCGGCAAATTCTGGCACGCAAATGACCCAAACCGGTTTAATGGTCGGCACGCCAAGCTATATGAGCCCCGAACAGGCCAAAGGCGTGCAACTGGACGGGCGCTCCGACCTCTACGCGTTGGCCGTACTATTATTTGAAATGCTCACCAAGAATCTGCCTTACGAGTCTGATTCTCCCGTGACCACCGCCATAATGCACCTCACTGAAGAGATACCGACGCTCCCCGAAAACCTCGCGGCCTACCAACCCTTTATGAATAAGGCGATGGCCAAAGACGCAGACGACCGCTACCAGACGGGTAAAGAGCTATTTGCAGCGTTCATGCAGGCCAGCGCTGGTTTTGACGACGATGCCATTCTAACGCCAGCGCATCCGAAGGCATCCCGTATATCTGCTGCTGACTCTACCAAACTTGCCGCGAAGGACAATAGCCAGGCCGATCAGACTCAAGTGAGCGCCACGACGGCTGGGCTTAAGTCCCGGCCCTACAAGCTAGACCATCCCCGCCTCAGCGGTACTTATGCGAGCGCACCGCCAACCCAGAAAAAGCCATCCTCTAAGGTCCCCTTGTTGCTAGGTTTGATAGTGGTAGGGGCTCTCAGTTTCGGCGGGTACACATGGTGGCAGGGACAACACGGAGGTCCAAAAGAAAATTTGAGTCAGATTACCCAGGAACTGGGGTCCGCGTATAACGCTCAGAACGAAAAAAACCTGCCAAAAGCAGCTTCTTCGTTCGCAAAGGTTCTAAGTATGGACAGCGGCAATGAAGCTGCGCAAAACGGCTTGTCAGAAATTGAAGCGGGCTTTGAAAGGGAAATAATTCAGGCGTTGGGCAACAACGATATCGATACTGCTAAAGGTCTCATTTCCGACTTTGGCCTGTTTTTTAGTTCCAGTCCGAAGTGGATTGAGTTTTCCAGTGTATTAGACCAAATGGAGCAGGAAATTAAGCTGGCAGCCGCCCAGGCGGAGCGGCTTAGTATGCTGCTTGAAAAGGCCAACCAGCAAATATTGGACTTGGCGGTAATAGATGCTGCAGTCACCCTTGAACAGGCGAAAACGCTGGATTCTCAGTACCCAGGTATTCAAGAAGCTGAAGATGCATTAGTGCTGGCAGAATTGGAAGCCCTGGCCAACGAGGAACGTTGGACTCTTTACTCGGTTGAAGAGCGCGAGACATTCGAGGTTGCCATAGCTGCAGCCAAGTCAGCACTGGCCGAAAGTCGCTTCGATTCTGCCGAGGTTTCGCTTGCCGAAGCCAACGACATCGCCCCAGAAATGCCTACCTTGAAGTTGATTCAGGCAAAACTTACCGCCGCCAGAGAAGCGATAGCAGATCTACTGAGTCGTGCTGACCTGGCCATGGCAGCGAGCGCCGAAGATCCCGCACAGGCCGTGATTGCAGCAAAACTCTATCGTGATGTCATATTGGCAGACGCCGCGAATAATTTTGCCCGGACGGGCCTGGAAAATGTCACCGAGTACTACATCAACGCGGCGAACCAGACCATGGCGATGGGAGATTTTGCAGGCAGCGGTGAAATTCTGACGAGAGCAATGGAGTTACTACCCGAACAAGAGTCAATAAGCGCCCTATTCAGTGAAATGCCGGGGATCGAACAAGCCTGGAATGAAGAGCAACTGCTTCAGACCGAGAGACTCGCTACAGTAGACGCCCTACTTGATCGCGGCAACGCCGCCCTGGCGAAGATAGAGAGTAATTCTACTGGCGCTGAGGAAGCATCGAACCTATATCGGCAGGTATTGGAAATAGACCCAGAAAATTCCGCTGCGAAGTCCGGCGTTGCCAGGCTTGTCGATTTTTATGTGGACCAAGCGAATACTGCGATTAAAGCTGCCAAATTCACCACCGCTGGCAAGGTACTGGCCAGCGCAGAGTCGAACTTGCCAAACCAACCGGCAATCGAGCAGCTGCAGCAACAGTTACCCGGCATGAAAAAGAAGTGGGAAGACAAACAGGCGGCAGCCTCGCAAAACAAAAAACTGGTCGCGGAAGCGCGTCAACGGGCTATTGAGACGGTAGCAAGTGGCCGCGCCGCGCTCGAGCTCACGGACCTAGAGGGTGCAAGGCAGGCTTATGATAAAGCCGCAAACACACACGCGAAACTTGACGAAACCATTGCATTCAAAAATGAATTAGAGGCGGCTTATGTCGCGGCCATCCGAGAACAAATGGAAATCAATAAATTGGACACCGCTTTAGAGTATCTCGACATTGGTTCAGCTTTGTCACCGCGAAGCCGTGAGTGGATTGAGTTGAAGTCTGAAATAAAAGTTCTACAGGCAGGACCTGTGCGCCGGCGACTTGGGGCCTACTGAGTAGCTCCGGAGTATACTTTCCGCCCATGTGAGTAAGTCATTTGTCTCACTAGAAGCTAAGCTCCGGCTGCGAAGTAATTATGGAAGGAGATGGAATGACAGGCTTGAAAATTTTCGGTAGGTTTTTGCCAGATTTAAAACCCTTGGCGATTATCGGGCTGACGGGCGCGAGCATACTTTTTGGCGTAAATGTTTTGGCGGGAACATTTCTACCACCTCAAAACCTGAGCCCAGCCGGCGAAAATGTAAGTCTCGACGAGCGCTACATAAACGAAGCATGGCTGGTATACACCTATGACATCGACGCCAACGGCTCGGTAGTCAACGCGAAAATTCATAGCTCCAATGGCGTTCCAGAGGTGGAACGCGAGGTGCTCGCGCAGGTTACCGGTATGGCGTTTACTCCAGCCATAAATGACGGTAAACCTGTCTTGGTTTCATCTGATCCAGTTGTATTTATCTGGACATTGGATAAGCCTCGAACAATGTCCAAGAAATTCAAGGCCGCGTACGATGCTACCGAAGCACTTATCAAGCTCGAGAACTTTGATGCCGCTTTTGATCAGGCGCTCAAGCTAAAGGCCATAAGCGGCCGCAATGTGTACGAAGAAGTCAAGTTTCAACTGCTTGCCTCAACTTTGGCCCAGGGATGGGATGATGAAGCGGCTGAGATGCAACACTTGAACCGAGCCGTTGAATTACAGACGCTCGCCGATGACCAGCTTTTTGAAAACGACTATATTGAGCCTGAAGAATACGGACTTGTGCTCGAGCGCATCCTGACTTTGGAACTTAGTAGGATGATGCTGACGGACGCCAAAGTAACGCTCTCCAAACTATATGACCTGGAAGTCGACCCCAAGATTTCCGCCCGGGCAGCGCGACGCTACTCCAATGCTGAGTCAGTGCACAATGCAACAGTAGAGGTTTTAGTGAAAGCAGAGTTGTTGCCAATGTACCGCGGCGGGCCGGGAGTCTGGAAGACAAGACTTGGTAGAGACTTTTTTTCGATATCCGATGTCAGCGGAAAAATTGATGCCGTATTTCTATCGTGCAATCGAGGTGAAATACAGCTTACCTTTCCCTCACCCACAGTGTGGAAAATTCCGCGCTTTTGGTTGGACTGCAAAGTCGATGTATCGGGAGATGTCGGCACACGTTTGACACTGCATCAAAGGGTGGAAAACTAGCTTTTATTAGCGTCGCTGCTTAAAAACCCTCAGCTGCAAACGACTCAGTTCCCACAAATCATTCCGTGTAAAGCCCAGGACTGGCTCTATCGCGGCCAATAGGGTCGGTCCCACCTGTCGCTCCAGCGTTTCCAACTCCAGAAACATCCCCACATCTTCCGGACCGACTTCATGGATTTGATCATCGTGTGCAGCCATTATCATTTCTTCCGCGCGGAGGATCAGAGCCGTCTTCACTTCTATGTAGGCAAAAACGCGCCCCATCATTTCATCGTCTGCGCCCGCAACGGCTCTTTCCACCTTCCTGCCCCGCTGTCCGCTGCGATAGGCCCCTGACTTCAAGTCGGCTATTTCCTTGCGGTGATTACTGGCGTCCGAGCGGAGCCAGCTTTGAGTGCTACCCTGATTTCGGTTGAACACTAGAAACAGTACCAGAGGTACGGCTAACAGAGTCGCAATCATGACCGCCACCGGCTGATTGGGAAAGTGATTGAATCCCGAGTGAACAACTACCGCCAACACCAACCCAGGAAGAAAAAATACGGGTCTAAAGCGGTAATGCACAGCATCCGATTCCGCCTGATGCTCGGTTAGCTGCTGAGATACGATGGCAAAGACAGCGGTGGCGCCACCGTGCATCACAGCCGTGCCAAAACCTCGCACCAACCAAACGCTGAAATTCGCGTCTGCTATCGCATTGAGATACCAGATATTTTCTGCCACCGCGAATCCAGCACCTACCGCAAAACCGGCGATACCCGCGTCGAGTTTGTAGCCCAGACGATTATGGGCAAACATAACAATTACCGGAATCATCTTTAGGGATTCTTCAATCCACGGAGAGATGTACCGGCTATGTGTGTCAAAACCGACGTCAAACGCGTCGAGCACTAACCAGTTCGCGAAAAAACTCGGTACGGATATCAAGATGCCAATAATAAGCAGTAGGGCGATCACACGAAAAATAATGAGATCAAACACGTCCAGACGATCAAAGGTAAATAGCAGCAGCAACACTGGCAGTATCGCCACCGTGATTCTTACTAGGCTGTCTGTATCCATTACATTACTTTCAGTGAAACCGTCACTTCACTGCCTTGGGAATCAGAGTCTGAAAATTACACCCCGGGCCGGAAACCAGGTCAGGTAACGACACACTAGAGAATGGCTTTCATTCAGGAGTATATTTAAATGGCTCTAAGTGAGCTGTCAAACGAGGCATCGCGAGCCATTGCGGCGAAAGCTGGATCTCGAGCCAGCACCATAAACGCCGGTTGTCGAGCCAGCGCTGTCAATGCCTCGGCATTAGTAGCCATGGCACTAAGAGCCTGCGGCTGTCGTGCTATCGCGGCAAAGGACACCGCATGTTTAGCCATAGCGCTGAACGCCTGTGGATGACGTGCCATAACCGCAAAAGCGTCCGCATTCCTCGCCATCATCTGAAATGCTTCTGCATTGGCCAACATCGCTTCGAAAGCGTCCGCTTGAGCGGCAAACGTTCTGAATGCCTCCATATCTGTAGCCATCGCTCGAAATGCCGCAGTCTCTTTCGCCATTGAGGAAAACACCTCAGCATTGGCCCTCAGCGCGACGAAGGCCTCGGTGTCTGCCGCCATCGCGGTGAACGCGTTGGCAACGGGGGCCATCGCTGGAAACGCCGCTGCATTTGTTGCAGCTGCCTGAAATTCTGCGCTACTGTCAAAAGACGCAAACGCCTGCGGGTGACGTGCCATTGCCTGAAAGGCAGCTGGGTGCCGGGAAAAAGCCGCGAACGCTTGTGGATGTCTTGCCATCACAGCAAATGCCTGCGGGTGACGAGACATCGACGCAAAAGCTTCTGCATGACGCGTCATAGCGTTGAAAGCAGATGCAGTATGGGACGACGCCTGTTTCAGCTGCGCGCTTTTTGCCATAGACTTGAAGGCCGCCGGTTGACGTGCAAGCGCTGCAAACACCTCTGGCGACTGGGCCATGATAATCATGGCTTCAGAGTGCTGGGCGAGTGCTGCAAAACCGGGTGAAGAGGCAAACGCCCGAAATCCCGGATCGGTGATCATCAATTCAAACGCGTCGGTTTGCATTAACAGTGGAACGGCATCACTGGCTCGATAGCGCTCGACCGGAGCAATTGTACCGGAGGTGTCCACACCTGTAGTCGGGGGATCCAACTCAACCATCTGGTACAGCCCTGCCGCTATGGCGACGATAAAACTCATTGCTACTATGCCCATTTTTGAGCTTTTTGTTATTGTCATCGAACTATCTTCCCCAAGATATTCTGTTAGGCATCGTCGGCCTATCTCCCCAATCTACGCCTAAAACTCGCTGATTTCCAACGATTTTTCAGAACGACTCAGGGGCCTGGTGCCGCCACCTTAATAGCATGATCTATTGGTAGATCCCCTCGGGAGCAGAAATGTCCTAATGACTGTGACGAACCCCAAAGTGAGGATATACTACCTACTTAAGCGTCTCCCATCGAGAGCGAGCCGGAATGGACAAAGAGCACACCACGTTGCAGCGCATAGGGTCGAATGAATAGATTCGCCGCAATTGTAAACAAAAGCCCGTCGAGGGCTGGCAGGTCGCTGTATTTGCTGGCGCTCGTCGGCTGCCTTTTATCCTGCGCCGTGACCCGCGCCAACGACAGTGAAGAGGTCGCACAAATTCACGTTAGCGGCGAAGGCAGCGTAGAGGTAGTACCCGACATCGCCATGCTAAATCTTGCTGTTGTCAGCGAGGAGAGAACTGCCAACGCCGCATTGGAGAGTAACTCACGAGCAATGGGAAAAGTCGTGGCAGCAATGCAGAATCACGGCATTGCCGAACGCGATATGCAGACGACCAATTTTTCAATTCAACCGCGATACGTCTATCCACCACAAAAAGCCAACGGCAATAGAGAGCCGCGACAACTGGTAGGTTACACCGTGCGCAACGGGCTGACAGTAAAAGTACGCAACATCGACGATGTCGGAACCGTTCTCGACCAATCAATTACGCTGGGTGTAAACGAGGGTGGGAAAATCAGCTTTGGCAACGATACCCCCTCTTCTGCAATTTCGAAAGCGCGTGTTGCAGCCGTAAAGGATGCCATGGCAAAAGCAAAAACGCTGGCAGGAGCGGCAGGGGTTAAGCTTGGTAAACTCCTCGAAATGTCTGAACAATCTAGTGCGCCGGGACCACAACCGATGGCCCGCATGATGATGGATCGGGCCTCTTCGGCCGAGTCAGTCCCGGTCATGGCGGGAGAAAACACCTACCGGGTTATGGTCAACCTTAGCTACGCGATCGAACAGTAAGGTTCTAGAGCTTCCGTAAAGCAGCCATTTCAGCGGCATTCCCCGCAAGAATAGGTACTCCGGCATCGCGCAGCATCGGTATAAGACGGCGCTCCAGGGCATGGCGCGATTGCAAGACCGCTATCGTCTTCGGCGAGCGCTTCGCTGCACCCTCGATACGCATTTTGTAAGTTTCCCGTATTGCTGGGGGCACTTCCTGTAACAGTGCTTCGCCTTCATGGTCGTTCTCCGTCAAGAAATCGAGAATCGTGGCGATGTGTAACGTTGGCGTGACGGTAGTTCCGCGGTTGGCCATCTCGCGAAACTGCGCCATGGCGTGGTCAGCATCGAAGCTGGCTACCATCAGTGGTCGCAACTCGGTAAACCCCACTGGAGATCCAGCTAATGCCGCCGCGGGCATCACGAACCGTTGCAATGCCATTACCCGGGTAAAAGGCCAACTGCTGGGCATTGTCTTCGATCAATGCCTGGCCACCCCGAAAGTGCACGTGCATATCCCATAGCGCTGGCAGCGCATACTGACCGCTATGATTTTCACGCCGAGTGGCTGTGTATTCGCCAGATCTGCGTTCAGGCACAACGGCCTGCACCTCACCATCGTGGATAATTATTGATCTACCGGGTGAAATTCCCCCGGTGTACAAATCAATAATAGATACCCCATCGATAATGAGGTCGACCTGTGTTTTCGTGGGTTATATTTCGGAACAGCTAATCAAAAGACAACAAATAATCGGTATCAACTTCTTAACGACGGCGTTCATAGCGTGCTCCTCATATGTTTCATATTCATCAATTTATTAGTATCGCCTCGACAGTCTCCTGCACCGACAGTGCAGCACCGAAGGACGCCATACAGTGCGATTGACCGCGCAACATAGCGAGAAAGTTATCTAACAAATCTTGGTTTCCGACGCCATCTAATTTCTCACTCTCGGAAAGTTCATCCTGCCATTGGCTTCCGACAGTGGAATGCAGGTTCGCCCAGTCGGACAGGCGAAGTGATTGCCTGGATCCCCGGATGGTAAACTCAATTTGATCTGGCCCAGCACCTCCCGCGCTTGCTGAAAAAGACACGGGTATACCGTTGCAGTCCAATGTAGCGAGAGCCTCCATTTCGCATCGAGTGGCGTCCTCTCCATAGCGAACTGAGGAGTGTTTCAGAGTCGCGGGGCCAAAAAGCTTCTCCGCAAGAAAGATGAAATGAGAACCTACCTCCCGCACAAACCCACCTTCCCTGCGCTGCGACAGCCACGTTGCAGATTGCTGCCACTCCCTCGGCCAACTGGCAAAGCGCAGGAGAATTTCAACGCCTGTCAGCTCACCCAGTAATCCAGTCGCTAACCGGTTCTCAATGTGTCTGATCACCAATGAGGCGGCAAATGGAAAATTAACAGCGCTCGGGACTCCACAGGCCTCCACCTCAGCCACCAGCGCCCGGCTCTCGTCAATATCGATCCCCAGGGGTTTTTCGCAATACACGGCCTTCCCTGCACGCGCGGCGGCGCTTGCGTACTGTCGATGAGAGCCAGGCGGGCTGGCGATATACACCGCGTCCACTTTAGTTTCTGAGATGAGTTGTTCAGCGGAGTCGGCAAGAGCGATACCCGGGTAACGGGTCGCCACGAGTCGGCAGGCGTCGGGATGTGGGTCCCAGGCTGCGGCCAGCTCAAACCCACCATGGCCGGCCATATTGGCCAGCATTCGCTGCCCCATGATGCCAAGCCCTATAAAGGCAACCGAAGATTTCATTGACATCACCCTCTTCCACAGACGCTGGACCGACTAATCGGCTATGGTAACCGAAACATTATAGCTAAATGCTATCCTAGACCTTAACTGAGAAGGAATATCGACACGATGAATAAAATCCTCATCGCCAATCGGGGCGAGGTAGCACGACGTGTTATAGACAGTTGCAGGAAGCTTGGAATAGCAACGGTGGCCGTTTTTTCGGATGCCGACCGCAACGCACTGCACGTGCAGGAAGCCGATGAAGCAGTATATATCGGACCCTCGAGCGCAGAGCTCTCCTATAACAATATTGACGCAGTTCTGACAGCTGCGCTCGCGACGGATGCGGATGGGATTCACCCAGGCTATGGGTTTTTGGCAGAAAACCCCGCATTCGCCAGCGCCGTTCTGGCCGCAGGACTTGTCTGGATAGGCCCTGGCCCGGCAGCGATGGAGACAATGGCCAGCAAAATAGGGGCCCGGGCCGTTGCGGCACAAAACAATATACCCGTCATTCCCGGTATAGCTTTAGCCGGGGACGATAACGTCGACTGCGAGGAAATAGCAAAGACGATGGGGTTCCCGCTCCTGATCAAGTCCTCATCAGGTGGCGGCGGGATAGGTATGCGTGTGGTAGCAACACAGGATGAGCTCGGCACAGCCATCGACGCGGCACGCCATCATTCTATGCATCAGTTTGGCTGCGAGGATTTACTGCTCGAACGATTCATCGTCAACGGCCGACATATCGAAGTACAGGTGGTTGGCGATCAACACGGCAAGCTACTGCATTTATTTGAAAGGGACTGTTCCACCCAGCGCCGCCGTCAAAAATTGCTCGAGGAGACCCCTGCGCCCGGCCTGTCAGCAGAACTACGCGGCTCTTTACACGCTGCCGCGCTGCGACTCGCCAAGGCGGTCGATTACCACGGTGTGGGCACAATTGAGTTCATGGTCGAGGAAGACACATTTTACCTGCTGGAAATGAACACGCGTCTACAGGTAGAACACCCAGTTACCGAGGCCATTTGCGGCCTCGATCTTGTGGAACTACAGATTGAAATTGCCAGGGGCAATCGGCTTCCTATGGAACAGACCGACATCCGATCCCACGGTCACGCGATCGAAGCGCGCGTTTACGCCGAGGACCCCGCCTCAGGCTTTCAACCGGCGACCGGCACCATCATGGCATTTTCACTAAACGAAGACAGCTGTACACAGTCGCTACGTGTGGATAGCGGCGTCGCCGCTGGGGATGTGGTCAGTCACCACTACGATGGCATGCTTTGCAAACTGATTGCTCACGGGGACAACCGCGAGCTGGCTACCCAAAAATTACGGTCCGCTTTAACCGGCTTGTGCATAGCTGGTATACAAAGCAATCAGCAGCTATTGGGCGCCGTTCTGGGCAGTTCCCAATGGCGTGCAGGGATGCGCACCACGACCTTGGAAAACCAGCTTAGCGAATTTCTCACGGCGGCCGCCCCTAGTCCCGACGCGCTCAATCTAGCCCTCGCCGCTGCAACCATTTGGCAATTCCAAAACCACCCTCCGGCCGCAGACCGGCAACCCTGGCCCGGTGGCTACCATCGACAGCGACAATCGAGCTGGAGTGTCAGTGGGCAGTTATTTGAAACACACTGGCAATGGATGACAGCCAGAGAATTTGCTTTTCCGGACCTGGAACTAACCATCAAGTTACTCGACGCCCCTTCAGATGCAAACCGTCTATTATTGGAAATTAACAATCAGCGCCTCGAATTCGAGGTCGTGGACGAGTTCGGGACCCTGTGGATATGGCAACGTAATCTGGGAAATCTGGAGGTTCAAGTCGTCTCATCCACTGCATATAAAGTCAGCGATGGGCGCGCCGGCCACTGCACAAGTCTCGGCCCCGGCCAGGTATTGCGCGTGATGGTAATTCCGGGCCAGGAGGTCGCGGTCGGTGACGCGCTGGTGATCATTGAATCTATGAAGATGGAGAGCACCATAGCCGCGCCCTGTTCCGGCCGGGTTATCGAGGTGCCTGTTAGCGAGAACGAATTGATAGAGTCCGGCCAGTTACTGGTGCGCCTGCAACCATCGGGGGAGACAGAAGTATGAGCTGGCAGTCCGAAGTCGACGAGATACTGAAACGCCGAACGCTAGCCTTAGGCCAAGGAGGCGAGCAATCCGTGGCCCGGCACCACAAAGCGGGTAAGCTGACGTTAAGAGAGCGTATAGAAGCGCTGCTGGATGAGGGCAGCTTCCGCGAGCAAGGCCGCATGGCCGGCGCCGTCACTCTCGATGACGACGGCGGGATAGCCAACTTTGATCCCGCGAACTATCTACTGGGCAGCGGCAAGGTCAACGCCAGAACTGTCGTTGTAGGTGGGGAAGATTTCACCCTGAAGGGGGGATCTCCCAACGCGGCGGGATATCGCAAAAGTGTGTACGCCGAGCATTTTGCCCTGGAGCTAAGATCGCCACTCATCAGATTAATGGAGGGAGGTGGCGGCAGCGTTAGCGGCGGC
>JBLHKV010000053.1:0-17323 GCA_047618115.1 Halieaceae bacterium
CATCAACCAACCCTGGTCGTCGCAGATTTTGCGGATGCCTTCGAGGTAGCCATCGTCGCAAGTGATGACGCCGCCTTCACCGAGGATAGGCTCGACCAGAATGGCGGTGATGTCAGGATTATTCTTGGCGATGAGGCGCAGCGCGTCGAGATCGTTGAAGGGCGCTCTGACAAAGCCGGAGACCAATGGCTCAAAACCCGCCTGAATCTTTCGATTCCCGGTCGCCGACAGCGTCGCCATGGTACGCCCGTGAAAGGCACGCTCCATTACGATAATGCCGGGCTTCTTGATACCGCGTTTATGCCCGTACAGCCGAGCTATCTTAATGGCGGCTTCATTGGCCTCTGCTCCCGAATTGGAAAAGAAACAGGCCTTCATTCCCGAAAGAGCGGTGAGACGATCAGCCAGAAGCTGCTGCGCCCTGATTTGATACAGATTGGAGGTATGGATTAACTTTGCTGCCTGATCGGCGATCGCCCGGGTAACGGAGGGGTGCGCGTGTCCCAGCGTATTGACGGCAATACCGCCGATACCGTCGAGATATCGGTTGCCGTCTTCGTCAAATAGAAAGACGCCCTCGCCGTGGTCGAAAACGACGGGGAGGCGGCTGTAAGTGTTCATAATTGCGCTGTCGCTCATGGCGCTAGACTCCCAAAAACGCAAAAAGGCAGCGATGGCTGCCCCTAGAAAGACGATACTAGCGAGAAAGCCCGGAATTGGCAATGCCCGTATAGATTGACTAAATTACTCGGGTATTTGTTTTGTAATCTGTGTAAAATGCTGTTCTCGGATTATCGAGCCAACGATATCAAACACGACAACGGCAGGACCCAGCATGGACATAATGGAAACTCTGAAAGACCAAATTGAGAATAACCCCATACTGCTATATATGAAGGGTTCGCCTAACCAGCCGCAGTGCGGGTTTTCTGCGCGTACCTCGCAGGCACTCATGGCATGTGGAGAGCGGTTCGCCTACATCGATATTCTCACTAACCCCGATGTGCGCTCAAACCTGCCTATTTATGCCAATTGGCCGACTTTCCCCCAACTCTGGATAGACGGCGAACTCATCGGCGGTTGCGATATCGTGGTTGAGATGTACGAAAATGGCGAGCTACAGTCACTGATTACTCAAAGTGCTGCAAGTCAACAGGAAACCCAGGCTACCGTTCAGGACGCCTAATCCCCCGGTTCGTTTTCAAACCCCTGCTCCGGCTTTGCCGGGGCTGGTACACAGCACGGCAACTGATTTAGGTTGCCTCCCGGGCGTGTAAACCGTGTGTCTGCATTTGTTAATGCAAATCTTGTTGATAATTATTCTCATTTGCATTAATGTTTCTGGCACTTGATAACACGCTGGACAGTTCTAATGCACATTGCTGGAAGATTCGTTGCGGTTGCGGGAGTGCTATTTGTTTTGGGCATCGTCCCGAGCATAGCCTTGGCTGCCGACGGAGCGCTAAACCCCGCCATGGAATCTATCCATATCATTGGGTCTGCCGACGATAAGCGGGAGATACCCGGCTCCAGCGATGTGATTAGCGCGGAAGACCTGGCGCGATTTGAATACACCGACATTCACCGCGTGCTGGCCAATGTTCCCGGCGTGTATCTGCGCAATGAAGATGGCTATGGATTGCGCCCCAATATCAGTATTCGCGGTACCTACTCAGATCGTAGCGGTAAAATAACGTTGATGGAGGATGGGGTACTGATTGCCCCGGCGCCCTATACCGCTTCATCAGCTTACTATTTTCCCACCACCGGTCGACTCAGCGGGGTGGAGGTTTTAAAGGGTTCTGCGGCAATTGAAAACGGTCCCTACACGATTGGCGGAGCCATTAATCTGCTCAGCACCCCCATTCCTACTCACCGCAAAGGCACCCTCAAACAAGAGCTGGGTAGCGATGACGGTTATCGCATACACGCCAGCTACGGCGATTCTACCCAACGTTTTGGATATCTTGTCGAAGCCTACTCACAGGCGACCGACGGATTTGCGGACATAGATAATTCGAGCAGGGATACGGGTTTTGATAAAGATGACGTGCTGCTGAAGCTACGCTCCAACACCGACCTTGGTGCCTCTATATACCAGCAGTTGGATCTGAAGCTCCAATACTCCGAGGAAAGCTCTGATCAGACCTATGTCGGTTTGAGCGAGGCGGACTACGCAGCAGATCCCGAGCGGCGCTACGGTTTGAGCCGCCTGGATAATATGTTCAATCGCCACCAACAGGTTTCGCTCACCCACTTTGCCGATTTCAACAACGGTTTCAGCGTATCGACGACGGCCTATTACAATGAGTTTTCTCGCAACTGGTACAAGGTCGACAAAATTGATGGCGAGGGTATCGACGAGATTATTCAGTGCGCAAACGGTGTTGCCTGCAGTGGTGTAACATCCGCCTACGGAGACTATTCCCAGGCTCGGGCCCAGCAGGTATTGGCGGGAACCGCAGCGGCAGACGTCGCCCTGAAAAACAATAGCCGGACGTATCTTTCCCGGGGTGTACAAAGCGCCCTTGGCTATGACTTTACCGCGGGAAGTTTTGACCACCAGGTGAAAATTGGCCTGCGGTATCACGAGGATAGCGAGGCGCGACAGCAACCGGTTAATACCTACTACCAGGCTGCAGATGCCAGTTTTCAGCTAGCGTTGGCAGGAACGGCGAGTCGCTCCGAGAAATCTTCGCGTGCTACTTCATGGTATGTCACGGACGCCGTCAGCTTTGCTGATTGGACAGTCTCTCCCGGGCTCAGGGTTGAGGACTACACTATTGCGGGAGTCGCGAACCAGGAGACCTTGATGGGTTTGGGCGCGCTGTATCAGCTGACACCAGAGTTGCAGTTGTTGGCAGGGGTTCACGAGGGTCATTCGCCTTCTGGAAGCGAGAATAGCGAACCCGAAACAGCGCTCAATTACGAAGCCGGTTTGCGTTATCAATTAGATAGCATGAGTGGTGAGCTTGTTGCGTTTTATAGTGACTACGACAACATCATTGGCGTGTGCACTAATTCAGGTGGCGCTGGCAGTGTGATTTGCGATGCCGGCGATACCGAAAATGGTGGGGCGGCCATAGTGCAGGGACTGGAAGCAAAGTTGGGCGGGCAGTTTACCCTGGGCACGAAACTTGTGGTTCCGCTAACACTCAGCTATACCTATACCGACTCCGAATTTCAAACCAGTTTCTACGGTAAGTCGGTATGGGGCGAGGTTGCAGAAGGAGATAGCCTGCCCAATATGCCCGAGCATCAACTGGCCCTTAGTGGTGGCTTGAGTAGCGAGGATGGCTGGGGCGTGGATATAAACTTGCTCTACGCCGGCGATACATGCAGTACTGCAGCCTGTGGTCCGTATCAAGATATCGATAGTTACTACACGGTGGACGCAGCGGCCTATTACGATTTATCGTCGCGAACGCGGCTGTACCTGAACGTCGCTAATCTCACGGATGTTGACGATCGCATTGTCAGTCGCGAGCCGAAAGCGGGCGCGCGAGGTTTGCGCCCACGCAGCTTTACCGTTGGCTTCAAATACGATTTTTAGTCAGGCGGCCTTGGCCTTATTGCCAGCATAGGCAGCCGCAGGCCGGATTAGCTTGCTGATCGGTCTGAACTCTACACAGTGGGCAATATAGCCAAAGGTTCGCGCCATCGCGAACATCGCGGTGAAGTAGTGGCTAGGAATACCCAGCGCGTGGAATACCGCCCCTTTATAGAACTCAACATTAGCTCGGATCGGACGGTCCGGTCGTTCCAACTGGTCTATGCATGCCGCTTCAATTGCCTCCAGGGTGGCCAGTAGGCGAGCGCTTTCTTCAGTGGTACACACCAATCTCGCCATGGGCTTGAGGATCTTCGCGCGTGGGTCGACAACCCTGTATTCACGGTGACCCATGCCCATGATTTTGCCACCAGCGGCAAGCGTTTCGCGGACGTAATTGGCCGCGGCGTCTGGAGTGCCAACCATTGTGGCGGCCTCGAGAGCAGCCTGATCTGCGCCGCCGTGCAACCGGCCGTAGAGGGTGCCCAGGGAGGCGGAAATACTTGAGGAAATCGGGGCGGCGGTGCTCAGAGTAACTCTTCCCGCGAACGTACCGGCGTTAAAACTATGCTCCATCTGTAAGATCTGGGCAGCGTCCAGGGTACTCAGTTGCTCTGGGGTGGGTGTCTGCCCGTGTAAGGCCTGCAAGAAATAGCGGTGGAAATTCGGGTCGTCGCTATGACTGACTGCACTCTCGCCACGCTCGAGGCGTCGGAAACTTGCTATCAAGGTGGGTATCTTGGCCGCGATAATCAGGCCCTGTATGGCGTCTTCGCCGCCATAAGGTAGATCTATAGCGCACTGGGGTGTTAGATCGAGCAGCGGCACCATTCCCTGCAGCATTAACATCGGATGTGTGGTCGTAGGAATTGCCTGTAACATGAGTTGCTCGGCTCGGTTCAACTCACGGTGTTTGAGTAAAAATTGCCCCAGCGCCTCCTCTTCTGTCTGGGAGGGTTTTTCGCCAAATATCAGCAGCCAGGCGACCCTGAGCAAGGGCTGCGTGCTTAGTTTATCGATGGAGTATCCGCGGTAGCTCAATTGCCCCGCCTCGCCATCGACATTTGAAATACAGGTTTCTCCAATCACGACACCGGCCAGACCTTCAGGTACTTCTATCATGCTTTGCTCTCCCTCGAAATCTAGCGGTCAGTATAATCATTGGGCAATATAAGTTAACATGATTTAACTAATAATTAGATTAGCTGAGCTAATATGAGACTGGAGCATCAAGAGCTGCGTATTTTTGCGGCGGTAGCCGCTCAAAATGGGTTCAAGAGGGCCTCGGACTTCCTCTGTATTACCCAGTCTGCGGTGAGCCAGGCCGTCGCCAGTTTGGAGCGAAAGCTGGACCTGGTTCTATTCCATCGTCGCCCTCTAAGTTTGACCGACGCTGGGGTACGCTTACTCCGGCACGCTCGCCAGGTACAGCAAGAAGAAGAAATTGTGCTGAGCGATCTAGAGGAAATTCGCCAGGGCGACGCGGCGAGCCTGTCGTTGGCCATCAACAGCGTTATCAATCGCTACTACGCCCCACAGTTGGTGAGCCGCTTTTGTGAGCTCAACCCCTACGCCCGTTTGCATATCGATGAAATGCCCTCCAGGGAGATTATCTCTGCGGTTCTGACTGGCAGAGTTGAATTGGGAATTGGGCCTTTCGAGAGCCGCATGCCAGCCTTCGTTACCGAGGAACTGTTTCGCGAAACCCGTCTGTTGGTGGTCTCGAGGAAACATTCGGATATCGATGAGATCCTGGCCTATCCGACCCGGGCCTTACAGCGTGTGCCTCTGCTTGCGTCCTATGTAGACGATGCGGCACAGCGCCCGGGTAGTGGTCGAATCCGGGAACGTTTCAGTCGGGTTTGGCTGGTGCGTAGTATCAGTATGCGCCTGGAGTTACTGGCGGCGGGGCAGGGGGCCGGGTTTATCAGCGATAAAGTACTGCACGAAGACCCTCTGTGTGCCGACTTCGTGGTAATCGACAAGGCGCCGTTCGCTAGAATCGTCCGCTCGGTGGGATTGTTTTACCGAAGTGGCCACGAACTCTCCGAGGGCGCCAGTAAATTTGTGTCGATATGTCAGGACCAGCAGCCCTGACAGAGCTTGCCGGGGTCGCCTAACCCATTTACTTTGTTGTGTTCTTCGAGGCTAAGAATACCGTACTTGCCGCATTGTGATGCCTTTGCAAATACATACGTACATTAAATGAGTGCGTTATGAGGGCTAACTGAACCCAAATACTAATGAGAATGAGAATAATTGTTAATTAGATTTATAAAGTTGTTCGGATCTCCGGTAATTTCACTCATTTCCTGGTCCTTATCCTCCGCGTACCGGCAGCTTCGGGTATAATTCTCGGTCTTTTTTCGCAGCCAGTGGAATTTCGCGGTGGACGTCAAGCAGTACATGTTGGATTTGGGGAAACGCGCGCGGTCAGCTGCTCGGGAGCTTGCGGTGGCTGATACTGATCAGAAAAATGCAGCGTTGCTTGCCATCCGCGAATCTATCGGGGACACGCGTGCTGAACTACTGGCAGCCAATCAGATTGACCTAGAAAAGGGCCGGGAGAAACAACTTGATTCGGCCTTGCTCGATCGCCTGGAGCTAACCGAGGGGCGCATCGAAGCAATGCTTCAAGGCCTGACCCAAGTGGCTAGTCTGGTCGACCCCATTGGCGCAATCACGGATGTCAGCTACATGCCCAGCGGCATCCAGGTCGGACAAATGCGAGTCCCGCTGGGGGTGATAGGCATCATTTACGAGTCGCGTCCCAATGTCACCATCGAAGCCGCGAGCCTGGGGCTGAAATCCGGTAATGCGACCATTCTGCGCGGCGGGTCGGAGGCCATCGAGTCCAATCAGGCCATCGCGAGATGCCTGCAAAATAGCCTCGCCAGCGTCGGCTTGCCGGAGGCCGCTATCCAACTGGTCGAGACTGTCGATCGCGCAGCAGTGGGTGAGCTGATTACGCTGGACGAGTACGTCGATGTCATTATTCCACGCGGTGGTAAAGGTCTTATAGAGCGCATCAGTCGAGATTCGCGCATCCCGGTAATCAAACACCTCGATGGCGTCTGTCACGTCTATATAGACGAACAAGCCGATCGTGAAAAAGCGCTCGCCATAGCATTGAACTCCAAGACCCATCGCTATGGTACCTGTAACACCATGGAGACGCTGTTGATTGCAGAGGCCGTGGCCGCTGAATTATTACCCGAGCTCGGTCGGGCTTATCGACTCGCCGGGGTGGAGCTTCGCGGCTGCGACAAGGCCAGAGCGATAGACCCGGAAATGGTCGTAGCTACTGAGAATGACTGGTATGAAGAGTACCTCGCTCCCGTGCTGGCCGTTCGCGTGGTGACCGATATGGACGCAGCCATTGCTCACATCGACCGTTACGGCTCACAGCACACCGATGTGATTGTCACTGAAAATCATACACGGGCCATGCGCTTTCTGCGGGAGGTAGATTCGAGTTCGGTTATGATTAACGCCTCCACCCGTTTCGCCGACGGCTTCGAATACGGGCTGGGCGCGGAGGTAGGTATTTCCACCGATAAGCTGCACGCGCGTGGACCGGTAGGGCTCAAGGGACTTACCTCGCAGAAATATGTGGTGTTTGGCGACGGTCATGTTCGTAAGTGATAGCCGGGAATGATAGCCGGGAATGATAGCCGTGAGTGATACCCGCTCCAGGGCAATATTTGGAGGAACCTTTGATCCGGTCCATATAGGCCATATGCGCACTGCCATCGACGCGAGGCGCCAGCTACTGGTCGACACCTTATATTTAATGCCCTGCCATATTCCTGTGCACCGCGATGAGCCTGGCTGCACCGCGGAGCAACGACGGGACATGCTGGAGTTGGCGATTGCCGGCAATACCGGTCTTGCTCTCGACGATCGGGAGCTGCGCCGGGGTGCGCCATCCTACTCGCTGGACAGTATTGTTGAAATACGGGGGGAGGTTGGCCCGGATGCACCAGTTTTTCTGTTGCTTGGCAGCGATAGTTTTGCCAGTTTTGACCAGTGGTATCGCTGGGACGAGCTGATTGAATTATGTCACCTGGTTGTCGTCGAGCGGCTGGGGGTGCCGGCGATCTATTCGCAGCCGGTAAGAGAATTATTACGCTCGCGGCAGGTTGACTCGGTCGAGTCGATGCACGAATCTGCCGGTGGACTGATACTCAGTCTTATTTTAACTCCGTGGCAGGTGTCGGCAACCGCCGTGCGCGAGGCTATCGATCGCGGAGAATCAACACGCTACCTGCTTCCGGACGCCGTCTTGAGGTATATTAGTGATAATCAATTGTACAACTATGGAAATTTGCCCAAATGATGAAAAGCAATTGCGAGAGTCTATGAATTCCGCTGAATTGACCCAGGTCGCACTCGGTGCCCTGGAAGAGCTAAAAGCCCGCCAGATCGTCACCCTCGATGTAACCCATTTAACCGATATCACCGATACTCTGGTTATCGCCAGTGGAACTTCGTCGCGCCACGTTAAGTCACTTGCAAACAACGTGTCGATGACGATGAAGCAACAAGGCATGCAGCCAGTCGGGGTCGAGGGTGCGGAGACCGGAGATTGGGTGCTGGTCGATCTGGGAGATATTATCGTTCATGTAATGATGCCCGAGGCTAGAGATTTCTACGATCTCGAACGTCTCTGGTCTGCCCCTGCTGGTGCAGATACTGCCTGAAGGTGAGAATTTCGGTCATCGCTGTTGGGACTCGTATGCCTTGCTGGGTGAGTGAGGGAAGCGAAGAGTACAGCAAACGCATGCCGAGCCAATTGTCGGTTAGTTTTCGCGAAATTCCCCTCGCCAAACGCGGCCGCGATAGCAACCCGGAGGTCGCAATTGCCCGAGAGTCTGAACAGATCATCGCAGCCATTGGCAAAGATGACCATGTGGTTGCTTTAGAGGTGGGTGGCGAGAACTGGAGTACCCCGCAGCTGGCTCGCAAACTCGAGGCATGGCAATTGCGTGGCGGTAATCTCAGTTTATTGATAGGGGGCCCCGACGGGCTGTCCGATGCCTGCCGTGCGCGGGCGGCTGAGCACTGGTCTTTGTCGCCATTAACGCTGCCTCACCCGCTGGTACGCATTATTCTTGCCGAACAACTCTATCGGGCTTGGACAATCAACAGCAATCACCCGTATCATCGCTAGCCTTGCTAGTCAGTTTTAACTTCCAAGGCAGCGCAGTATGGCAGCGGGCGTAGCCCTTAAAGATACCTTCCTCGAATCCCGCTTATATGGCGGTCGTTCACTGGCGGCGCTGGTTTTCGTGCTGCTCCTGGCCGCTATTTTGGTTGGCCAGTACACCAGTTTACAAATTACCCAGTACGAGGACTATCGAACCCGTTCCGAACGCAATCGCGTGCAGTTGCAACCGGTGCCGCCAAAGCGCGGTTTGATCTACGATCGCAACGGGGTTTTGTTGGCCGAAAATAGGCCCAGCTTTAATCTGACCATCGTCCGGGAGCGTGTCGATGACTGGGATGAAACATTGGGTCTGCTGCGTGAGGTGGTCTTTGTCAGCGACTATGATCTCGAAAAATTCGACAGCGTCAGCCAGCGCCGACGACCTTACGAGTCGGTGCCGTTGCGTTTCAAACTGAGTGAGGAGGAAATTGCGCGACTGGCGGTGAATAGTTATTTGCTGCCAGGTGTTGAAGTCGAGGCGCAGTTATTGCGTCACTACAACGAACCCGAAGTCTTTGCACACGTGCTGGGTTATGTCGGGCGCATCAACGAACAAGAGGAACAGACCCTGGATGAGGTCAACTACAGCGCGACTCATCACGTGGGCAAAATTGGTCTGGAAAAACACTACGAAGCGGCGTTGCACGGTCAGGTCGGATACCAAAACGTTGAAACCAATGCCCACGGCAGGGTCCTTCGAGTTCTCGAACGGACCGATCCACTACCTGGAGCCGACCTTACCCTGCAACTGGATGCCAACGTACAGCGGGTAGCGGTTGCCGCACTTGGGGACAGGCGGGGTGCGGTAGTTGCCATCGATCCCCGCAATGGCGGAATAATCGCACTGGTCAGTAATCCCGGGTTCGACAGCAATTTGTTTGTGCATGGCATCAGCAGTGCGGACTATCGAGCACTGCGAGAATCGCCGGATATCCCTTTGTTTAATCGCGCCGTGCAGGGGCAGTATCCGCCGGGAAGTACCATGAAACCGCTGCTCGCTCTCGCCGGCTTACACTACGAAATGACGACCGCTGAGAGTACGGTGAGCGACCCCGGCTATTACCAGCTAAAGGGTGTCAAACATAAGTACCGAGATTGGAAACGACACGGGAATGTGGTCAATTTGATGACGTCGATAGAACAGTCGTGCGATGTTTACTACTACGACTTGTCGCACCGGCTCGGTATTGATCGAATCTACGATTTTGCGAGTCAGTTTGGTCTGGGTAGTAAAACCAACGTCGACATCACCGCCGAGCGCTCGGGGTTGCTGCCATCGCGTGAGTGGAAGCGGCGCGTTTACAACCTTCCGTGGTATCCAGGAGAGACGCTGATATTGGGGATTGGGCAGGGTTATATGTTGGCTACACCGCTGCAACTGGCCCAGATGACGGCCACCATCGCGGCTCGGGGCCAACGTTTTCAGCCTCGTTTGATAAAGTCCGTCAATGGTGAACCTATGCCGTCAATCGAGATGCCCGGCGTAGAGGTGGCCCCAGCGCACTGGGATCTGGTCCACGCCGCAATGCGCGAAGTTGTTCACGGTGCGCGTGGTACAGGGAAACGGGTACTCCCCGGTATAACCTACGAAATGGCTGGCAAGACAGGAACTGCTCAGGTTATCGGCATCAAGCAGGGCGAAAAGTACGACGCCAGTAAAATTGCAGAGCGGCACCGCGATCACGGCCTGTTTATCAGCTTTGCGCCGGTTGACGATCCAGTCATTGCGGTGGCGGTGCTGCTAGAGAATGGTGAGCACGGGTCCTGGGCTGCACCGATCGCGCGGCAGGTTACTGATGTTTTTCTAGGAGTTGCGGCGCAGTGAATACAGACGACTATGTCAGACAGATGCCGGACGCATCTGCGGACCTGGCGCGACGGGTTAGCCTATGGCAGCGCATTCATATTGATTTACCGCTGCTAATTCTGTTATTGGCGTTAACTGTATTCGGTTTATTGGTGCTGTATAGCGCCAGCGGCCAGAAGGCCGCCTCCGTGATTCGCCAGGCGGGTTATTTCGTGGTGGGCTATGCTGCGATGTTTGTGATGGCTCAGATAAAAGTTCAACAGTACCAGCGCTGGGCGCCATGGTTGTATGTGGTGGGTATTCTATTACTGGCAGGGGTGTTGTATCTGGGTACTGGTGCCAAGGGGGCTCAACGCTGGCTGAGTATCGGTAGTTTCCGCTTTCAGCCGTCTGAAATACTGAAACTGATGGTGCCATTGACGGTGGCCTGGTACCTATCGTCCAGAGTGCTCCCGCCGCGGTTTAAATACGTTGTGATAAGCCTGCTGCTGGTGGGTCTCCCCGGCGCTTTGATCGTGTTACAACCCGATCTGGGAACGGCGTTGATCATTATCACCTCGGGGCTGATTGTTCTGTTTATGAGTGGCCTTGGCTGGTGGTACCTGATGGGCGCCATAGGTATCGCGGTGGCGTCTGCATGGCCAGCTTGGCAATTCATGCTTCACGACTACCAAAAACAGCGAATCCTGACGCTACTCGACCCCGAGCGGGACAAACTTGGTGCCGGCTGGAATATCATCCAGTCCAAAACAGCCATAGGCTCCGGAGGCTGGGACGGCAAGGGTTGGTTGCAGGGCACTCAATCGCGGCTCGACTTTCTACCCGAAAGTCACACCGATTTTATCATCGCCGTACTGGGCGAGGAATTTGGCCTACGCGGAATCCTGTTACTGGTATTTGTATACTTGCTGGTGGTTTTTCGAGGTCTGTGGATAGGTCTGCACGCTCAGGATTCCTTCGGTAGACTGGTCGCGGGGAGTATAACGCTCACTTTTTTTGTCTATGTATTTGTTAACATGGGAATGGTGTCTGGACTACTGCCGGTGGTCGGCGTGCCGCTACCGCTGATTAGCGCCGGGGGTACTTCTCTGGTGACGTTGCTGGGTGGCTTTGGGGTGCTTATGGCGGTTAGCACCGATACTCGATTGCTACGACAGTAATCGGAGGGACTATACAATTGTCTATCAGGAGAAAACAGCAGGCATGATTAACGTGAACGGTAGTTATTTTAAGATCGGAGCGGCAGCGCTTTTGTGTATGGCGGCTCTGTTGGTTCCGGGTTTGGCTCTTGCCTCTGCCGAGCAATCCTATAAAGGACATGAGGCCGTCAATGTGCTGATTGATGAGTTGGTCGCCGAAGAGGGTTTTAGTCGGGCCGAGTTGGAGGGTGTATTTGCTGGTGCAGTGCGCAAGCAGTCTATCCTGGACGCTATTTCCCGGCCCGCTGAAAAGCGCTTGGCGTGGCACCAATACCGGAAAATATTTGTTACCTCCAAACGCGCCGCCCAGGGAGTGGAGTTTTACGAGAAGCACCGGGCCACGTTGGATCGGGCAGCTAGTGTCACCGGGGTTCCGGCGGAGATAATCGTTGCCATTCTCGGTGTTGAAACTCGCTATGGGCGTCTGACCGGTAGTTATAGGGTGATCGATGCACTGTCTACATTGGCTTTCGACTACCCCAAGCGATCGCGTTTTTTTCGCGGTGAGCTTAAGCATTTCATGATACTCACCAGAGAGCAGAAACTGGATCCTAGCGCCTTGAAGGGTTCTTATGCCGGCGCCATGGGTTACGGCCAGTTTATTTCCAGTAGCTACCGTGCCTACGCCGTAGATTTCGATGACGACGGGCTAATTGATATCTGGAACAATCCGGTAGATGCCATAGGTAGCGTCGCCAATTACTTCAAGGCTCACGGCTGGCGTCCAGGAGAGCCGGTTACCAGTCGGGCCGAGGTAAAGGCCAATTACCGGGCCGACCGCTTCGATGGCAAATTAAAACCCAAGCTTGCCGTGGGTGACTTGCGTGCATCAAATATCTACCCGCTTGAGGCCTATCCCGCTGAAGCGAAGGCTACGGCAATGCGTTTCGAAGGTGAAAAGGGCGAGGAGTTTTGGGTGGGGCTACACAATTTCTACGTTATTACCCGTTATAATCACAGCTCTATGTACGCGATGGCCGTGTACCAGTTGAGTCAGGAGATAAAAGACCAGGGCAAGCTATGAGGATCTCGACCAGAATAACACTCCTGGGTGTGGTTTTACTGCTTGGCGCCTGTGGCAAAATGGGTATCCGACCCGTGATAATTTCAGACAGCGCCCCGCCGGGGTCGGTGTCTGCGATTGACATAAAAGACGCCATTCCCCGCGCCGACCCTATTCGCAAGTCAGGTAATAAAAGCCCTTACCGAGTGTTTGGCGTTGACTACCAGGTTATGACCGATGCCACCGGGTATCGCGAGACCGGCGTCGCATCGTGGTACGGCCGGAAATTTCACGGGCGTCCCACGTCTAACGGTGAAACCTTTAATAGTTATTCAGTGACAGCTGCACACCGTTCCCTGCCCATTCCCTGTTACGTGCGGGTGCGCAATCTGGATAATGATAGGCAATTGGTGGTGCGGGTTAATGACCGCGGTCCTTTTCATGCGGACCGTATCATCGATCTTTCTTATGCGGCGGCAGTGAAGTTGGGTTTTGCGGATCATGGAACTGCTCGTGTTGAGGTAGAGTTGATCCCGCTTTCGGGAGTCCAAGATTTGCGTTTCGCAACGGTTGGATCGCCGTGGCGCAATGTCAGTGTTCAACCAAATCGCGCACAATATCTTCAGCTGGGAGCATTTTCCAACGAGGATGCGGCTCTGCGCCTGGTTGCGCGACTCGGTGAATTGACCAAAGAACCGGTCGGTATCAGCGAGTTGGAATCGGGTACTAACACTTTGTACCGGGTTCGCGTGGGCCCGGTAGGCGATACCGATGGGATTCTGACGCTGCGTGATTTGTTGATTGATAAGGGATTTGAGGCGCCGCGACTGCTGGTCGATTAAAGTCTCGCTATTTCCCTATATTACCGCCGATGGGTTAATATTCATCCACAGCGACACCCCTCCAGCGATCATCACTTTTACCCCGGGACACCATGTTGAGAACCACATCACCATCTTGTATTAAAACCCACGCCGCCGCCTTGATCTGCACTATCCTTTTGTTAGGGCCCTCGACCCTCGCTTTGGCAGCGCCGGTTAAAATTCCTGCGCCCCCGCAGTTATCAGCCAAGGCCTATTTGTTGATCGACGCCGACAGCGGCAAGGTGATCGTCGAGCAGAATGCCGACGACATTCTAGCTCCGGCCAGTTTAACCAAGATGATGACCAGCTACGTCCTTGCGCACGAGTTGCACGAGGGTAATGTCAGCAATGACGATATGGTTTTGATAAGCAAAAACGCTTGGGCACAAAATCCAATCTTCGAGGGATCCTCCCTAATGTGGATCGAGGTCAACAAGGAAGTGAAGTTGGCGGATCTGCACCGTGGAATCGTTATCTCATCCGGCAACGATGCCACGGTGGCGGTCGCGGAGCACATTGCGGGAAGCGAGAGCGCCTTTGCCGACTTGATGAATCAGCACGCGGTAGAGCTGGGTATGTCGGGCACTAACTTTGTTAATTCGCACGGATTACCTCACCCCGATCACTACACCACGGCACGCGATCTGGCGACCCTGGCCAACGCGATTGTTTACGACTACCCCGAGGACTACAGGCTCTATCAGGAGCGCGAATTCACGTACAACAATATTCGGCAGTACAACCGTAATACCTTGATGGGCGAAGACCCCTCGGTCGACGGTTTGAAGACCGGGCACACCAATGCGGCTGGCTACTGTTTGGTCGCCTCTGCCAAACGACAGGGCATGCGGCTGATTACGGTAGTTTTGGGAACCAACAGCGATCAGGCCAGAAAGCGTGATACACGCAATCTGTTGAGTTACGGGTTCCGCTTTTTTAGTACCGGCGAGGTAGTTGCAGCGGGAACGATGGTCACTGAGAGCAGAGTTTGGAAAGGTGAAAGCAAACAGGTCTATCTGGGCGTAACCGAAGCGGTCATATTGACACTGCCACGCGGTCAATTGGACGACATCGTTCGCGAAATAGTATTGGACAACATTATTGAGGCCCCGGTCGCGACCGGGCAGGTGCTGGGCAAGCTGGTTTTAAAACTGGATGACGAGGTGGTGACCGAGGTTCCATTGGTTGCTCTGGCCGCCGTTGAAGAGGCGGGGTTCTTTGCACGGTTGTGGGACCAATTGCTGTTGTGGTTGGCTCAATTACTGGGCACCGTGCAGACAATCGAACCGTAAAGGAGAGCGTAGTGGCGTCTATCGATTTACCTGAGTTCGAGTTTCCCGCGAGTTATCCGCTAAAGATTATGGGCCGCGCTGTGCCTGAATTTTCGGTGACGGTGATCGACATTGTGGTGGCACACGATGTATTTTTTGATAGAGAAACCATTCTGATCAAAGAGTCCAGCAAGGGAACTTTTACTTCTATCAATCTTGTTATTACTGCAACGGACCGGGAAATGCTCGATGCGCTGTATACCCAGTTGATGGCCTGCGGTCTGGTCAATATGGTGTTATGAGCAAAAATTCTCCAGTTGTGCGGCGCTTGGGTGTCGTGCCCTACGGGGACACGCTGGAGTTAATGAGAGCATTTACAGATGCGCGCCTGGCAGACAGTAACGATGAGTTGTGGTTGCTCGAACACGAAGCGGTATTTAGCCAGGGACAGGCCGGCAAGGCAGAACATTTGCTCGATCCGGGCGACATTCCGGTGTTTCAATCTGACCGTGGGGGGCAGGTGACTTATCACGGCCCAGGCCAGGTAGTGTTGTACTTGCTGTTGGACTTGCGTCGATTGAAAGTGGGTGTGCGGGACCTAGTCGACCTTATCGAAGCGGGAATTATCGAACAACTTCAACTCATTGGTATAGCGGGCACCTCTCGGCGCGACGCGCCTGGTGTTTATGTCGGTGACGCCAAAATTGCCCAACTCGGCCTGCGCGTCAGGCGTGGTTGCAGCTATCACGGTCTCAGTCTGAATGTAGATATGGATTTGTCGCCCTTCGAGCGAATAAACCCCTGTGGTTTTTCGGGGTTGGAGGTGACATCCATTGCTCAGTGCACTGAACGTCGCCCGGACAAAGAAGCTATAGAAAACTCGCTCATTCAGGAATTTGTATCCAGGCTAGCTACTCTGAGTTGAAATAGCGAACCAGGCGCCACCGCTGCGCTACTGCGGTAGAATCATTATCTTACTCGTCTACGGGAATCCGAAATGAAAAAAGTTGGTCTGGGTCTACTGCTTGTTATCGTAGTGTTGGTCATCCTCTTGGTGATTAATCCCACTATCCGGCCCTCCCACGTCGAGCCCTATCAGAAATTGGTTGCGGAGCAGACTTCACCGGCACCAACTGAAAGCGAAATCCTACAGCGTGTTGTCCTCTTTGGCGACGCTGGCCACTCGAGCCTCGAACCTTGGCAGGCGAGCATGACCCGCGTGGCCGCTCGTGCGGGGATATCGCCAGATAAAACCGTAGTGGTAGCGCTGGGCGACAATATTTATATGTCTGGATATCCGCAGAAGGAGTCCGGGCAGGAGAGTTGGGACGAAGGCCAGTTGGAAAGTATTTCCTATTTGGATGCACAGTTGAAAGTGGCTGAAGAGTCGGGTGCCACGATGTTTTTGGTGCCCGGTAATCACGATTGGTATGCAAGCGAAGTGGATAGCCAGGCGGCACACATCGCGGCCTTCGCTCGCGAGCGTGCTGTTGCTACGCGTTTCGAGCCTTACGAGCAGGGCCAGCCACCGTTACCGGAGTCGGAAGACTTTCCAGGTGTCAGCCTCGTTTTTCTCGATTCAGAGTGGTTGTTGCGCGCCGATGATAGCCAGCGCGACGCGGCGATGGCCGAGCTGGATGCACAGCTCGCCCGCATTCGCACCGCCCAGGCCGACAGTCTCATTGTGTTGACCGCGCATCACCCGCTGGAAACTATGGGCCCCCACGGTGGATATCTAGCCGATTTTGGCTATTGGTTAGTAATGAAAATTCTGTATGCGTTCACCGATGCCGAGGATGAAGATACCAATAGCAGTCGCTACCAGCTTTACATCGCTGCGATTAACGAGGTGGTGACTAAGTATGACAAGGTTATTTTCGCTGCTGGGCACGAGCACAGTCTGCAGGTGTTTCGTAGTTCCAACGACCAGGGCCCAGAATACACACTGGTGAGCGGAGCGGCTAACACCAGTAAAGTTAGCGGTGTTTGGCACACCGATGACACGCGCTTTGCATTGGCCCAGGAAGGGTTTTTGGAGTTGGCCGTAACGGCCCAGGGCGTCTATCTTCAGGTTTTTGACATCAACCACGATCAGGCTGTAGGAGCCTACTGGCTGGCTTTTTAGGTAGCCTGCTGGTCGCGGGTGCGCAGTGCCCGTTGCAGCGCACTGCGGATATTGGCGGGAATCGACGCCGACTTGTCGCTTGATTTGTCGACAAACACGTGAGTAAAAGTGCCGTTAGCGGAGGCTTCCTCCTCACCGTTTTTAAAGATTGCAATACCATATTCCACCGAGCTGTTGCCAAGGCGATTGACTCTGAAGCCGGCGTCGATTCGAGCGGGGTGGGCAATAGGTGAGTGAAACTGGCAAGACGATGCCACAATGAAGCCCACCACGGTTGCAGTGTGGATATCCATTTC
>JBLHKV010000054.1:0-17254 GCA_047618115.1 Halieaceae bacterium
CTCCAAAAAGGTCTCCAGATCGCGAACCTGAACCACGCCCAAGCGCTCAAACAGGCTGTCGTAGAGTTCTGCTCCGCCGGCCAGCGTGGCCGTATGACTCAGCGCAATCCGGGCCCCGGCCTCCGAGCGACCCGTCTTCAAAACCACGATCGGCTTGCCGCGTTCAGCAGCGCGAATAGCCACCTCAATAAACATCGGTAAGTTTTTCAAACCCTCGATGTGTAATCCAATCGCAGTGATCCGGTCATCTTCAATAACCGACTCAAGCAACTGCTCCATGCCGATCATCGCCTGATTCCCCACCGAGCCCAGTAGAGCGATGGGCAGGGAGCGGTTTTGCATGGATATATTGACTGCCAGATTGCCGCTACCGGTGAAGATGGCCACACCCGTATCCACTCTGCCCAGGCCGTGCCAGTCTGGCCACAGCACCGCGCCGTTCATCGCATTGATAAAGCCGTAGCAATTGGGCCCCATGATTGGCATATCGCCCGCGGCGGCTAACAAGCGCCGGTGACGATCGTCCTCTCCCACCTCGCGAAATCCCGAGGCATAACAAATGGCCCCGCCTGCGTCCATCGCGGCCAACTGCTCCACAATTTCAATGGTCGCCTCCGCAGCAACGCCAACCAGCGTCGCGTCGGGTACACCGGGAAGCGCGGCAAGGCTGCTGTAACAGGCCACCCCCTCCATGGTGTCCAGACCCGGATTAACGGCCCAGATCTCGCCTTCAAAACCCAGCTTGAGGCTTTCCCTCACGCCCTTACTCGCGGCGGTGCCTCCCACCACGGCAATGGTGCGCGGATTAAGACAGCGGTGCAGTGACCTCATGTGGCGACTTCTGCTATCGGTTTCTGGGTCAGCCTTTTTGTTCCAGAGGCCGCAGAATCGCGCGCGAGATAATCAGGCGTTGAATTTCACTGGTTCCCTCCCAGATTCGCTCGACACGAGAGTCGCGCCAGATTCTCTCCAGCGGTAGATCGGACATCAATCCCATGCCCCCGTGAATCTGCAGCGCCTCGTCGGCAATAAAGGCCAGGGCCTCGGTTGCGGTAAGCTTGGCTATTGCCGCATCCATATCTGTCATGAGCCCTTCCTGATCCTTAACGGCGGCATCGTAGAGCAACAACTCCGCAGCGCGGCGCTTGACTTCCATATCTGCCAATTTGAACGATACACCCTGAAACGAACCGATGGTCTGATTGAATTGACGGCGCTGGGCGGCGTGCTCAGCAGCGAGTTCAAAGGCGCGGTCACAGCGGCCAAGGCTAGACGCTGCCACCTCGAGACGGGTCGCCCCCAACCAGGAGTTGGCCACTTCAAAGCCCTGATCCACCTCGCCGAGTACCTGATTAGCAGACACTACACAATCGGTGAACTCCAATATGCTGTTGTGATAGCCGCGGTGGGACACGCTGTGATAACCCTCTCTGCGTTCAAATCCCGGGGTATCCATGTCGATCATGAAGGCGGTAATCCGCTTGCGTGGACCACGTGCTGTCTCATCGACACCGGTCGCCGCAAATAAAATAACAAAGTCGGAGACGTCTGCGTGGCTAATAAAGTGCTTGGTTCCGTTGATGACAAAGTCATCGCCGCGGCGCTCGGCGCGACATGCCATAGAGCGCACATCGGAGCCAGCCTCTGGTTCTGTCATCGCCAGGCAGTCGGTTTTTTCACCGCGTATGCACGGCATCAAGTATTTTTCGCGCTGCTCGCCAACGCAAGCCTGGAGTATGCTGCTGGGTCGCAGCACGCCGTATTGCAGCGCCATATTGGCGCGCCCCAGCTCTCGGTACATAAGGCACAAAGAAAGGGAGTCCAGGCCTGCTCCGCCAAGTTCCTCTGGCATATTGGCCGCGCACAGGCCTGTCTCTATGCCGCGCTGGATGATATGAGCACGCAGCTCATCTGGCACCTGATCGGTCTTCTCGACCATTTCCTCGTGGGGCAGGAGCTCTTCCTCGACAAAGCGACGCGTGGTCGCAACCAGCATTTCCTGTTCTTCCGATAGTTTGAAGTCCACAGCACATTCTCCAGAATTTGTATCACGGCAGCTTGCCTTCGACACCCCTTCTCTGCTTTACTTTTTACGAAACTATTTTAACTATTTGCGTACACATGATTTTCACACCCTGCAGAGAACCGCTGCACCTGACTATCATATTGCTCCCCGACAGCAATATGCTCGCCCTGGCTGCCGCTATCGACCCACTCCGAATGGCGAACCGGTTTGCCGGCGAGACCCTATTCAGCTGGACCATACATTCCCCGAACGGAGAGCGCGTCGCCCTGACCACTGGATTAAAGATTGATTGCGAGCCACTGCCGCTATCGCTGCACAAAAAAGTGATGCTGGTGATCGCGGGTTTCAACTTACCCCAGCACGTTAGTCGTGCGCTGCTGCATAAGATTGGCCAACTCGGTCGCACCGCCAGCGCAATAGGAGGTGTCGACGCCGGCGGCTTCATTCTGGCCCGCGCTGGTCTGCTCTCGGGTCTACGCGCCACGACTCAATGGGAAGATTTGGATGAAATGACCAGCAAACACCCCGAGGTCGATGTGGTGCTGGATCGTTTCGTGGTCAGCGGCAAGGCCTTTACGGCCGGGGGCGCCTCGCCATGCCTGGACATGATGCTACACCTGATTCACGCCCGCTGCGGTCGCGAACTGGCGGAGAGCGTGGCCGGCGGTTGTAGCTACGACCCGATACACCCGGCAGGAGACCCGCAGAGCTTGGGGTCGGTTGCCCAATTACAACAGCGATCGCCCAAACTGGCGCGCGCCGTGACCCTGATGCAAACACAGCTGGAAGATGCACTTCCCGTCGGCGAGATCGCCGCACGGGTCGGCCTCTCCGTACGGCGCCTGGAGATGCTATTCCGGCAGGTGGTCGGACAGAGCCCAGCAAGTTACTACCGGCATCTGCGCCTGGCTGAGGCGCGCCGCATGACAGTCGATACCGGATTGTCTCTTCAGGATATTGCGGTTCGTTGTGGTTTTAACTCGCAATCGGCATTCTCCCGTGCGTTTGTTGCTGCATACGGCCTGCCGCCCAGTACCCTGCGTCGCGCAAGGCCGGGGCTGCGAGTGGGGATGACTCCTTAAGCCACCAAGCAATTTTCGTAATTTGTAAAATTAGCTGCGCTTATAGTCAAGCAGATATGGACGCGGCGAGGCAAGCTTCCCCCTGCTTTACTCTCAAAATTAAAACCACTATCTGGAGGTCACCATGCCACTTGAAATGAATCGGGACGTATTTATCACCTGCGCCATCACAGGCTCCGGTGCGACCCAGGACAGATCCCATCACGTACCCCGCTCGCCCCAGCAAATTGCCGACAGCGCCATCGCCGCTGCCCGGGCTGGAGCCGCCGTAGTCCACTGCCACGTGCGCGATCCCGAGACGGGCGTGGGCAGCCGCGACGTTGGCATGTTCCGTGAGGTCACGGACCTGATTCGCGACTCCGAGGTAGACGTAGTGCTCAACCTTACCGCTGGTATGGGCGGCGATCTTATCACCGGACCCCCGGAGGCACCTTTACCACTCAACGCTGCAGCTACCGATATGGCCAGCGCCGAGGAGCGCATGGAGCACGTCTACGACTGTCGGCCGGAAATCTGTACCCTGGATTGCGGCACCATGAACTTCGCAGAAGCCGATTACATCATGGCGAACACCCCCAGCATGCTCACTGCCATGGGCAAAATGATGGCTGAGTGTGGCGTCAAGCCAGAGATTGAGGCCTTCGATACCGGCCACCTGTGGTACGCCAAACAATTGGTAGCAGACGGTGTACTCGCCAGCCCGGCGCTGGTGCAGCTCTGTATGGGCGTGCGCTGGGGCGCCCCCAATGACCTCAACACCTTTATGGCCATGGTCAACAACATTCCTTCCGACTGGAACTGGTCGGCCTTTACCCTCGGACGTGATCAGATGGCCTACGTTGCAGCCGCCGTGCTGGCTGGCGGCAATGTTCGCGTTGGGCTGGAAGACAATATTTGGCTGGAGAAAGGCGTACTAGCCACCAATGCACAGCTGGTCGAGCGCGCTGTCACTATCATCGAAACTATGGGCGCCAGGGTCATGGGTCCGGAAGAGGTGCGCCAGAAACTGGGACTGACCAAACGCCCACCACGCGGTAACGGTTCCTGATCATGGCAAATAAGGCGGCTATTATTGGCGGGGGCGTCATCGGAGGCGGCTGGGCGGCGCGCTTCTTACTGAACGGTTGGACCGTTCGCGTATACGATCCCGACCCAAGGGCGGAAGAAAAAATCAACGAGGTTATGTTCAATGCCCGTCGTTCAATGCCCGGCCTGTACGATGAAAAGCTACCGCTCGAAGGGGAGCTGATCTTCTGCGATACAGTTGCTGAAGCAGTAGCCGACGCCGACTGGATCCAGGAATCTGTTCCGGAAAGACTGGAACTGAAGCAAGCTGTGTATCCGCAAATTCAGGCGGCGGCACCAGCCTCTGCGGTCATTGGTTCATCCACTTCGGGGTTTAAGCCCTCCGAATTGGCCGCCGGTGCATTGCGCCCCGAACAGATAATCGTCACCCACCCCTATAACCCTGTCTACCTGTTGCCCATCATCGAGGTGGTTCCCCACCCGGGCACAGATCCGGCGATCACCGCCCGTGCCCAAAAATTGCTCATCAGTGTTGGCATGAAACCGATTGTGATCCGCAAGGAAATAGAAGCGCACGTCGGAGACCGCTTACTTGAGTCGGTCTGGCGTGAAGCGCTCTGGATGATTAAGGACGACGTTGCTACCACCAGCGAGATAGACGACATCATGCGCTTTGGGTTTGGTATCCGCTGGGCGCAGATGGGCCTGTTCGAGACCTACCGGGTCGCCGGGGGCGAAGCCGGCATGGCGCACTTTATCGCCCAGTTCGGCCCCACGTTGAAGTGGCCGTGGTCCAAGTTGATGGACGTGCCCGAGCTCGATGAAGAGCTCACCAATAAAATTGCCAGCCAGTCAGACGCGCAATCGGGCCATCACTCCATTCGCGAACTGGAACGCATTCGGGACAACAATCTGGTTGCTATGATGCGCGCCCTGAAAAAACAAGGGTGGGGCGCCGGCGAGACTCTACTCGAGCACGACGTAACCCTAAGCGATGCACAGGCTGAGATCGACTGGTCGAAACCAGTAGCAACCCTGCACCGTGCCGTGCCGATCGACTGGACCGACTACAACGGCCATATGAGCGAAATTTATTACCTGGAAGCCTTCAGCCGCGCTACCGACCGACTGATGGAAATGATTGGCTGCGACGCCGACTACATCGCTACCGGAGGCAGCTATTTCACCGCCGAGACGCACATCAGACACATCGATGAAACACACGCTGGCGCCACCATCCACGCCAACACGCAGATGATTGTGGGGGCAGGCAAGAAATTGCACTTGTTCCACAGCCTGTACGAGGGCGATCGTCTGCTGGCGACGGGTGAGCACTTTCTACTTCACGTTGCGTTGGAGACCCGAAAGACCGCTCCACCGGGGCCAGCCGTAGCAGCCCTGCTTGAAACCGCCATGGCAGGACAAAGCCAGCTGCCCTTCCCCGAGGGCGCAGGCAAAGTATAATTTTGGGGACAGTTTACTTAATTAATTATAGGGACAGTTTACTTAATTATTTAGATTTGGTAGAAGTTGAAATCTAAATAATTAAGTAAACTGTCCCTATAATTAATTAAGTAAACTGTCCCTATAATTACTAATCCCGCGCCGACCAGCGCAGCAGCACCAGCGGCTATTCTCACCTGTCGTTCGATGGATATCACCTGTCGCTCTGCTGCCAGCACCTTGAAGCCGACACTCCCTAAAACAGCCACCCCTTCACTGACCACATACAGCGAGGGTCCCTCGCTGCCAAGCAATTTTTCCGCTGCCTTGCGGGCGCGTTGCCCACTGGCACAAACCAGGTAGACGCTCTTGCAATCCGCACAATCCTCGCTCGCTAACCGAACTGCCAGGGACTCCGCGCTCAATTCATGCAGCGGCAGGTTGATGCTCCCCGGGAGCCAGCTGGAGCTGAACTCAGCCGGTGTGCGAACATCCACAATGGTAACCTCGCCACCCTCAGACAGGGCTTTTAGGTCAAGTGCAGAAATAGTCAGTATACTCATGGTTACGAACCTTCTTTGGATTGAACATGTTGCCTACGCCTACGCATCCACATAGATTTCGGCTGTCTCTACTCTTCTTGTGCGCCCTGTCCGCTCTGGTGCAAGCGGAAGAACCGTTGACCCCCATCAATAGCGGCGGCAGCTGGGTGTACTCTACAGTGGGAACCTTTCACGACGTCAAAGCTGATCTGGTCCAGGCGATTGAATCCCGCGGTATCGTCATCTCGTATACGGCACATGCTGCAAACATGTTGCAGCGAACCGCTGATGCAGTGGGCGCGCTGGGAAAAACCTACAAGAATGCCGATATCCTGTTATTTTGCAAAGCCGACCTGACCTATCATCTGACGCTTAAAAATCCCCACAACCTGTCACTCTGCCCCTACAGCGTTTCTATTTACACGCTGGCTACGGATTGGGAGGCTGTCTACCTGAGTATTCGCGCTCCAAACCCAAGCGTCCCCGAGTACCAACCCGTGCACGACTTGCTGGTTGAAATCGTTACAGACACTATCAGCTGGTAGTCAACCCAGGTCACCGGCGTAATCCGCAATACCTGGATTATCGCGTACGCCTTTAATCAGCGGGGTTTCTAACTTGCCGATTGCAACCGTCTTTTGATCGCGCAAATATTCTGCAACCACCTCCCAAACCGGCGCGCCAGTTGATTGGCTTCCCACCGTCGCCCAGCCGGAGACGCGATAACTCTTTTCTGCTACCACTGGCCGCCCATTGGCTAGTGTCAGGCCCGTGATGCGACTGCCCATTGCGGCCAGAGGATCGCAGATGTAATGCAATCCACCGGTGCGAACCATATCGCCGCCCTGCTGAAGGTAAGGGTCCGGATTGAATAGATTATCGGCCACACTTTCAAGTATCACCTTCAGCTCCTCGCCTTTCATGTCGCGAACATAAGTTTCAGGATACGTCATGCAGGTCTGGTCGAGCAGCCTATCCATGGTAATAGTGTCGCCAGGTAATACGGAGGTTCCCCAGCGGAAGCCGGGAGACAGTGCGATTTCAGCGTCGAGAACTTCCCGCATGCCGTCACAAATCAGCTGATCGAAGCTGCCGTTGAAGTTGCCTCGCCTGTACAGCAGCGACTCGGTTACAGCCAATTCTTCGTCCAGTTGCTGCCGATATGGCGCTCGTACCTTGTCGATGTATGCAGCCATTTCCGGGTCGGGCTCCAGCAAATTGGAGAACACCGGTAATAATCGATAGGTGTAGTTACGGATGCCCTGCACCCCGAACTCGATATCGAGAACCCCGAGGAACTTGCCGTTGGAACCGGCATTGGTCACCACCGTCTGGCCCCCGGCGTTTGCTACCTCAACCGGCACCGGTACCGCGTCGTGCGTATGCCCACCGAGGATAAAGTCTATGCCGGACACGCGGCTCGCCAGCCTCAAATCCACGTCCATGCCATTATGCGAGAGCAATACTACCGCATCCGGTTTCTCTGCGGCCCGGATTTCTCCCACCAAAGCTGATAGCTCGCCTTCCCGGATACCAAATGTCCAGTTGGGAATGAAACGGCTGGGGTTTGCTATCGGCGTATAGGGAAATGCCTGGCCAATCACGGCGACCCGGCGCCCGTTCATATTTTTGATTACATAGGGTTTGAAGACGTGGCCAGACTCTTCGTCGTGAACTGGCACGCCTTCGAACAGTGCATCTTCAGTGACCAGGGTATTCTGGGACACAAACTCCCCATCGAAGGCTTTCGCGTTCGCCAAAACTTCGTCCTCGCGATAGGTGAATTCCCAGTGACCGGTCATCACATCCACGCCGAGCAGGTTGGTGGCACCCACCATGTCCCGGCCCCGCGTCCATAAAGCTGTACCGGAACCTTGCCAGGTATCACCGCCATCCAGCAGCAGGCTGGCGCCCGGCGGCACGGCTGCGCGGAGTTGATTTACCAGGGTCCGCAGGTGGGCAAAACCGCCGACACGGCCAAATTTCTCAGCCGCTTCATTGAAATCCAGATAGGTATAGGCGTGCGCTTCCAGTGAACTGTAATCAGCCAGTGTGTGTAACAGGTTTTGACCCACCCGGTGGGGCAAGCGTCCTTTGGCGCCGCCGACACCCAGATTCACGTTCGGCTCCCGAAAGTGAATGGGGAGTAACTGAGCGTGGCAGTCTGTCATGTGTAACAAGCGGACCTGCCCAGTTGGCTTGAAACGATACAGGTCCCGGGCCGTCGCAGTGGCAGACCCGGACAGCGCAGCCGATCCAAGCGCTACACTGCCTTGCAGCAACAGTTCAACAAACTCTCTTCGGTTCACTCAGAATATCCTGTTGTCTTTAAGGTTGACGCGTTCGCCACGCCAGCGATTCATCCTCGGCCTGCTGCAAAGAGGCAGAAACAGTCTTTACCGCGCGTTTGGCCGCCGCCATGGCTGCCTGTAAATCATTTTCTTCCAGCGCCTTCAGCGCCTCTTCTACATAATCATCTGTCACCGTCCAGGCATGCTCCTGTCGACGGACGGCCTCCTGTTTTTCCTTCACTTCCAGGATGAGTAAATAAATCTCTGCCTTATCGGCAGCAAGCCCCACATTGCTGTGAGTCGCCAGCACCAGCGCCAGCACCAGCAGGTGATTGGGTATGTATCGACGGCTAAGCATGTAAAAACCTCGTAGACTATTTGCGTGTGCCGGGACCATTGAGTTCCATCCCGGTATTCATATAGGAAAGAAAATACTCCAGGTTGCGATAGCTTTCGCTTTGTTGCGGCAAAGGCTCCGCGCGTACCTGGGAATTGCATTCCTGGAATCGACGATGCAGCACGCCCACCCGCTCCCACTTACCACGATAAACCGGCCAGTGTGTGGTGTGCCCAACGGCCGCGCTGAGGCGTTCCGCTCGCAACATCATGCCCACGTTTTGCAGGTGACAAGAACTACAGGAAAAATTGAGTTGTCCACGCCGTTCATAGTAAAAACGTTTGCCTGCCTCATAGGCCGCCAATGCTCTCGGGTCGTCGGGGATCTCAATAGCGATCTCAACACCTCTGGACTCCATCGCGATATGGGCCATCAGCGCCGCCATTTCTTCACCGTCGTAATCCAGTAGGGTAAGACCGGCTTTTTGTCGACAGTTGTTAAGCGTTTGTTCCAGGGTAACAACCTGCCCACTGCTTAGATCAAAGTAGGGAAAGCGATGTTTGACGGACGGAGCATCGTCCCCGAGGCAGTCGCCGTAACCGCCTCCGCCAGGGAATGACCGATCGTATAATTCTTCGCCGTCGTCGACAGCTATTTCATAGGGTGGAAATTCTTCCATCGCCAACCACTGTTCACGCTTGGCCATATCCAGGGCATAGGAACCGTCTTTGTGTGCGAGTAGCGGAACTTCAGGAAAACGGCTTTCATAAAATGCTCTTAGCGCCGTAAGATCTTCTGGTGGACCTGCCAAAGCCACCGCCGCATTCCACAACAGTAGTGCTGTAATAAGTGTTCTCATAGACGGATAGCCCCCTTTGGATGACTCATCATTTGAGTGTCGTTTCGCCACTGGATGATTCTCCAAGGTTGTCGGTCCAGCTCACCTTGACCGTATCTCCGCTCTTTGCCCCGGCAATTTTAAAGGCGAAATAGGGGTTTTTAGATACCGAGGCGCCCCATTCGGCAGTGATGACCACGTTGCCATTGTGCTCACAGGTCACCGTCTCAATGTAGTGGGCTGGAATCACGTGGCCCTCCCCGTCTTTGCGAGTGCCAGTTTCCATTGGGTGTGGCATCAACGATTTTACCTGGGCAACATCACCCTTGATCTTGGCTCTGATTTTTACTGGTTTTGCCATAACTTTTCTCCTCTTATGCGGGCTTAGCCGCCGCAACCGCCAATCGTGACCTTGACATTTTTGCGGGCTATCAACACGGCATCAGCCGTTTCTACCGCAGCGATAACATCGGAGCTCTTACCCATTTTCAGGCGGGTAGAAATATCTGGAGCGACACCCCCGGCGAACTGAAAGCGGGCTGACAGAGGATTGGGGTTCTCCGCGACGATGATGCTGATCCCCACGACACCTGGCAACGTCGTTGACACTGTCACCGGCACAACCGAGCCATTCTCAGCAATTTCGGGTACTTTCAGCTGAATCTCCGCAGACTCCCTCACGGCTTTATCGCCATACAAAGCGGTTAGCGCCTCGGCCTCTGCGGTAGCCTTGAAGGCCGATGTATTCCTCGCCAGCAACTGTACAGGCCATGTCGCCATGGCGCCCACTGCAAGCAGGCCTCGCAGTAGCTGGCGCCTATCTATTCGAATATTCATGTATCTCTCCTGAAAGCCAGACTGTGCCGGCTAAAGTGAAAGCAGGTAGTCAACCACCCTGTTGAGTTCATGCTCCGTTAATATGCCGTGCGCGCCGTAAGGTGGCATGACGGTACCTGGATTGCGCTGGCGGGGATCTGCAATTTGCTCGTAGAGCGCCTGGCGATCGGGGTAACGCAATTTCATATAGATCAACGGTGGCCCCACTGTGCCCGCCAATTCCGCACCTTCGGCCTGATGGCAGGCGAAACAATTGCCTTTGCGCCGATCATCGGCAATCCCTCTGCCCTCGGCGATGTCCTGTGGCGTTTGCGCCACGGCGATACCGGCCCCATTGAGTAAAAACAATGCGCTTATAAAACCGCCCAGCGCGATAAGTTTCGATGGAAAACCAATCTGTAATTTCACTGACTCTGCTCCAACATGTAATCAACCGCCACTTTGACCGCCTCGTCACTCAATCCCACGAAGCCACCCTTGGGGGGCATCCTGCCCACGTCCCCCTCAAAGCCTTTGATGGCATGATCGTAGACGACTTCAATACCCTGACCCATCCGCAGTGCCCAGGCAGCGTGGTCACCGACACGGGGAGCCCCGGCGATGCCCTTGTCGTGGCACAGCGCACAACTGCGAGCATAGGTTTCCTGTCCAGCAGCTGTGACGGCTGCGCGTTTTGCAACCTTGGCGGTATTTTTCGGGAAGTACAGCGGCGCTTCTGATTTGATCTGAATGGCGGCGGGATCGCGGCAATCACTCATGCAGCGGGTGTTGTGAACATCCGGGCGTTGGTCAGGGACGAAGTTGCCCGCATTGGGCAGTTCCACCGAGGCGAGATTATCCCGGGTGAGTACGAAATCATCCTCCACCAGGTCATTCAGATACAGGACATAAGCCGTCAACGCGTAAACCTCATCATCGCTTAAAGACTCGGGACGCGTGAAGGGCATGGCACGATGAATGTAATCCCACAAGGTGGAGGTATAGGCCCAATAGCTGCCAACGGTCTTGTGGGGTCGTGCCTCGCTTAGCGAGCCCTCGCCACCGGCCAGCGCCGGATAACGACCAACAGCTTCGCCGAAAGAGCCGTGACACTCGGCACATTGCGCCTCGTAGAGCGGTTCACCGTCCTCGGCCGAGCCGCTACCTGGCGGCAAACCCTGGCCATCCGGACGAACATCGATATCCCACCCGGCAATCTGCTCAACGGCGGCCGGTTGGCCATAGCCATAATATCCCGCGGGCTTGCTGGTCCCCGCAGATACCGTTGCTGTCGCTATCAGCGCGAGGCAAAACCCCAGCAGCCGCTCACGAAATCTGCACATTGGCGACACTCCCATCACTGTTCACCTTCCAGGTGTGGATGGCATTTTTATGGTAGACGGAAGACGTACCGCGCGCCTGGCGCAACTGAGCGTAGGTCGGTTGAACATAGCCGGTCTCATCAATAGCGCGGCTCTGGATCATCGCCTGCCCGCCGTGCCACTCCCACTCTATCCCGAACCGGGTCAGAGCACGGGGCAGTACCTCGCTGGTGAAACGCGCCTCCCGCCAACTTACACCGCCGTCGAAAGATACATCCACCTGCTTTATTTTCCCGCGACCCGACCACGCCAGACCCTCAACCCAGAGCTTGCCAGGTTGACGCAGTGGCTTTTCCGGGCTGGGGCTACACACAACGGAATTACATTCCTGTACGAAGGTAAACTCGCGTGCCCGGCCATCGGCCATAAGATCGGTGTACTTGGACGTCTCCTCCCGGTGATACCAGGGCTGGTCACCGATCTCCAGGCGACGCAACCACTTGATAGAGGTATTGCCCTCCCATCCAGGGTTGATGAGACGGACCGGATAGCCCTGCTCGGGACGCAGCGCTTCGCCGTTCTGCGCATAGACAATCATAGCGTCGTCCAGAGCCTTCTCCATGGGAATACTGCGGCTCATATGCGAGCCATCTGCGCCCTCCGCAAGGATCCAGGCTGCACCCTTCTTAACGCCTACTTCCTCGAGCAAAGTGGATAACAACACCCCCGTCCATTCACAGCAAGCCAACATACCGTGGCTAAACTGCAACCTTTCCATTTGGGCTCCGCGCCACTCCATACCGCCATTGGCAGGGCATTCGAGGAAGCGAATCATGCTTACCGACGGAAAGCGCATCAAATCGTCCATGGATAGAATGATCGGGCGGTCAACCATGCCGTGAATCATCAGGCGATGAAGCCCCGGATCAACAGCTGGCAACCCGGCGTGGTATCGCTCAAACACCAGCCCACTCGGGGTGATGATACCTTTGAGCTCGGCCAGTGGCGTAAAACTGATAGACGCGATCTTGTCCGCGGTGAGCCAGTCGACCGTGCGCCGTTTTACATGGGCTTCAAACGGGGAAGGTGCGCCGTAGGGATTTGTAACCACACCGGGGCCCAGGCTCTTCGTCCACGCGGGAACTTCAGGCGGCAGACCGGCCTCAGTTGCCCTGAGACCGGCGCTACTGGCGGCCAGGCCCACACCGCCGAGCATGGCCAGGCCCTGTTTGAGAAAATTTCTCCGCTCAAGTGCGGGAAGCTGCTCTCCCGAGGCGACAATTAACCGCCTCAAGGCATCAACTTCATGTTGCTTTAGCATGCTAAATCCTTATGATGCGTTTGCGACTCAAGAATCTTTTATTAGTATATTATAAATATCAAATATAAAGCAACGAATCTCTCAAACAGGAAGTCACGTGGATCTAAACAAAATGCAGGACTCGGCCCGGGCCGCAAGTGACATGCTAAAGCTACTGGGACACCCCGATCGTCTTATGGTCCTGTGTCAATTAAAGATGGGGGAACAGTCGGTCAATGAACTGTCTGAAAATATTGGCATTAAGCAATCTGCGCTGTCGCAGCACCTGGCGCGCATGCGGCACATGGGAGTTGTAGAGTGTCGCCGCGAAGCACAAACCATCCATTATTCCCTCGTAGGCGAGGAAGTGACCCAGATTGTCACGCTGCTGTACGAACTTTACTGTTCGGAGTAGCCCACCTTTTACTGCTGCCGGCCCCAACGGCGATTCACAGCCGCCGAGCCTTGCCTTGCGCTGATCTATCCGCAAACCAGCGCAACACAATTACTTATTTACTTATCCATAAAATTCTAATATATTAATATTCAAATATTCGAACATGGCAGAAATTAATTCGGCTGTGGTCGACATAACAAAAATAACTATGAAGGCTTGCCCATGTCCACGATGAATCGCATAACCTGCGCTGTAGTGTCTTTTTATGCCCTGACGATATCCACCGGAGTTTTTGCCACCAACGGCTATCTGACACACGGTCTGGGAACCAAAAACAAAGGCATGGCCGGCGCTGGTACCGCCTCGCCATCAGAAGCCATGAGTGTTGCCAACAACCCCGCCGCTGCTGTAATGCTGGGATCGCGATTTGATACCGGCCTGTCTATATTTTCACCCGCCCGCAGCTACGAAACATCCAGCAGCTTGATCCAGGGGCAGTTTGGCAGCTTTACCGTTGGCCCAGACAGCTCAGTCAGTAAAAACAATTTCTTTCCCATCCCCTACGCTGCGAGCGTCTGGGAGCTTGAGGGTGACCGGGCATGGGCCGCCGCATTTTATGGCCGCGGCGGCATGAATACCGAATTCATTGGCGGTACCGCATCCTTTGATCCCGATGGTCCGGGTCCTGGGCCCACCATGACGCTACCGGGAGCCTTCGGCGCGGGTACGCTGGGCGTCGACCTGGTGCAGGCATTCCTCGATCTGACTTATTCCGGAAAAACCGACTCCCTTAACTGGGGAGTCACAGCGGTACTGGCAATACAAAGTTTTGAAGCTCGCGGAGTCGCAAACTTTGCGGGTTTTACCGAGACCTTTGCGCTGAGTGGCGGTACCCAGTCCCCAGCCAACTTGTCCAACAATGGTCACGAGTACTCATATGGCTATGGTTTCAAAGCAGGAGTGATCTGGGAAGCCTCCGATACCCTCAACCTTGGACTTTCGTACCAGACAAAAACTAAGATGACCGATCTGGATGACTATGCCGATCTGTTCGCCGAAGGTGGCGGATTTGATATCCCGGCATCGGCACGCGTTGGCATCAGCTGGCGGGCCACTGACGCCGTCAGTCTTCACTTGGATTGGGAGCACGTGTGGTACTCGGAGGTAGACTCCATTGGAAACTCGATCGCAGGCATCATTGGTTGCCCTACCGCAGGTTTTGGTGGAACTGACGCCTCGGTTTGCCTTGGCGGTGAAAACGGTATTGGCTTTGGTTGGGATGACATGAGTATCGTTAAGTTTGGCGTCGAGTGGACACCGCAAGACACCCCTGAATGGACGATGAGAGCGGGATACAGCCAAGGTGACCAGCCAATCCCGGAAGAAGAGCTACTGGTTAATATACTCGCGCCGGCAGTTATGGAAGAGCACTTTACCGTCGGGTTTACCCGAAACCTTAACAACGATAAAGAATTCAGCATCTCGTTTATGTTCGCGCCGTCAAAGAAACTCACGGGGCCGAGCACTTTTGATCCAACCCAGACAATCTCAATCGAAATGGAACAGTTCGAACTGGAATTTGGTTACACCTGGTAGGGCGCGTTAAGGCCCCACATCAGCGAATCGGATAGCCCTCAGAAAAATTTCATTTCCATGGTTTGATACAAACGGCCTGCGTTTTTTGCCGCTAACTCTTCAAATGTGTCCAACTGTGAGTAAGCCGACTGATCTATTTTGTACGCGTCCTCAAGGTCGCCACCCTCCGTAAGAATATCCTCGATCTCGTTTTGCAAAAATACCAGGTAGTCCAAAGTGTATTTTTTTAGCGTCCCCAGATCCGTTGGGCGACCGTGACCGGGTACCACAATGGTTGGTAGCAACGCTGCCATTTCTGCAAACGAGTCGACCCATCCCGCCACATCGGTGTCGGGGAAGATACCAAGCAGCCGTTCGTGGAAGGCGATATCCCCGGCGATCAGGACCCGCGATTGCGGTAGCCATACTGAAATATCACCGGGCGAATGAGCAGGCCCAAAATGTAAAAGCTCGATGCGCGTCTCGCCCGCCTCGACAATGTATCGATTTCCGGAGCCTGGCCCAAAGCTGTGCGTGGGTAAACTGATGAAAGTGCCGGCGCTCTTTTCACGATTTCGTTCCTGCATGACCCGGAGAGCCGACTGCCCCTTACGCTTCATTTCCGCTGTGGCTTCTTCATGCGCAATAATCATCACGCCCTGCGCGGCCCAGTAACTGTTGCCAAGAAATGCGTGGCCCTGGCCATTTTCATTGACTAGCCATCTGACCGGCTGAGAAGTTATGGCTTTAATCTGTTGGTGAAGCGCCTTTGCGAGCAGGAAATTGTCACCGCCGTTAACCACCATCACCCCGGCGGTCGTTACGATAAATGACAAATTGTTGTTGTGGCCCGCATTGGCATAATCAGGCGCAGTGGTAGCACCGACCGCCGAGAATACGGACTCTGCGACCTGAGTAACGACCAGGCCAGAGCCTGGCCCAGCATGCCCATACGGAGTCAGTAAAAGCAGCCAGGCAAAGCCCAAAATATTTCTAATCACGAAACGGGACATATTGGATAATTTGCTGTACATTTAATTAAAAGAATATTATAAAATACTAATATACACAAACAATTCGCAAGATTGAGGACATAAACCCGTGGAAGACAAATCAATTATCTCCTGGAAGATAGCCGGCGTGGCACTGGGCTTACTGCTGATACTGGCAACCGCGCTGGTCAAACCCCTGGGTGTCTCGACTCAATATGTGGTGTCAGAGGCGGTCATCGCTCACAAGGTTGCACCGGCGTTCGCCGAGAACAACAAGTACCTGGCCAAATACGGCGACAAATCTGACTGGGGTATAGGCTACGGGTGGATGCTGGTGCTGGGCATGCTCGTCGGCGGTGGCGTCACCTCGGCCCTGTTTAAAAGCAAACAACCGGAAGCGGATAAGGGATCGATGCCGCCCATGTGGAAGCAAAAGTTCGGTGGCTCGGCTGTGAAGCGATATGCAGCCGCTTTTTCCGGTGGTGTCATGCTATTGTTCGGAGCCAGATTGGCGGGCGGCTGCACCAGCGGTCACATGATCAGTGGTATCTCACAACTCGCACTCAGCTCTTTCCTGTTTGGCGTTGTGACCTTTATCGCAGCTATCCTCACGGCCAAATTCCTCTACCGCAATCGGAGTATCTAACAATGACACTTTTCATTGGTTTTGCCATCGGCTGTATTTTTGGCGCCATATTGTTTTTGGGTGGCGCCTCCAGCTACCGGAAAATACTGGGCACGCTGCTGCTCCGCGATATGTCAATTATCAAGTTGATGATGACAGCCATCGGCGTTGGAACGCTGGGTGTGTACCTGCTTGATACAGGCGGACTGGCCAACATGAGTATCAAGCCTGCTTATGTCTGGGGCATCATCGCTGGCGGCATCATCTTCGGTATCGGTTGGGCTGTATCGGGTTACTGCCCGGGAACCTGTGTGGTCGGCGCAGCCGAAGGCAAGAAGGACGCCATTTTTACGGTACTTGGGGCGTTTGTCGGAGCATTTATATTTTCCCTGGCTTATCCATATCTTGAGACCGCACTGATAGAACCAGCCAACTTCGGCAAAGTGACGTTTGAAACGCTGCTGGGTATTGATGGAATCTGGATTGCCATACCATTCAGTGTGGCGATGCTATATACCGCATTCTTCGTACTCAAGGACAACTACGAATAGTTACCAGTCTTGTTCCAGTAGCCACTGAACAACGCATCAGTGGCTCAGGCAAAACGGGAATAGTTGATACACAAGGAGAGATGACCATGAC
>JBLHKV010000055.1:0-16946 GCA_047618115.1 Halieaceae bacterium
TCGCGCTGTGGGAACAGTCCAGCGGCTACAGTGCGGCAGCGCTGGATTACTATGAACTGCTGAGCAATTTCCAGTTTGCCGTAATCATGCACAGGGTCGGTACCCGACTAACGGCGCAAGGTATATTCCAAGCCGAGGACGAATTTGATATGAACAATAACAGCACCCTGCTCATCGACGAGCAAATCGCCAAATTCGGCATCGACAAAGTATCGTGACTGCTTCGATCGGACCGTTAGTTGCCGCGGATGAGCAATTCAACCATCAGGTCGTTGAAACCTTCGCCAGTGTCGGCCAAAGCGATCCAGCTTGGGCGGAGAAGGTCTGTGGTATGGCTGCGGCGAAAGACGGCTCGCTGCAAATTGGCTTTGGTTTTGGCAAGTACACCAACCGCAACGTCGTCGACGCCTACGCAGGCATTAGTCGCGGCACTGAGCAATGGGTTGTGCGCAGTAGTCGATCACTTAGCAGCGACGTCGACAGCGTTAACGCCGGCCCCATCAGTTATGAAATTCTAGAACCTTTGCACAGCGTGCGAATTCGTCTCGCTGAAAATGACGAACAGCCCATTTCCTTTGACCTGATTTTCGCCTCGATAGTGCCCTGTGTCGTTGAGGATCGAGAAGACCGGAGAGACATGTACGGCTATCGCAGGGCGACAGACCAAATCCGCTATCACCAAATTGGCGTAGTGAGTGGCTGGGTGCAGGTAGACGGAGAACGCATTGAGATTGATTCGCACGAATGGGTCGCCACTCGCGATAAATCCTGGGGAATTCGTCCCCAGGTTGGCCTGCCTCTGGCAGACGTAGAGCCCGACTTCCATCATCTGATTCCGAGGGCTCTCGCCATCTGGAACCCCATCCTATTTGAGCGGGAAGACGGCTCTCGTTACGCATTTCATCATTATTTTTTACAGTTTTCAGGGCCCGGATTTCTAAACCGACAAATTCAGGGCGGGCTGGAAAATCAAGAGGGAAAGGCCGATAGAATACGCGAAATGACGCCCAGGCTAGACATTGACCCCACTACCAAACGCCTACAGAGGGGTGAGTTTCAATTCACCATGGCCGACGGCAGCGAGCGAAACATGTGTTTCAAAAAAATTTCCGAAACGGGCTTTTACCTGGGAGCCGGCCACTACCACGGTGGCGATGGTCACCATCACGGTAGCTGGCGTGGTGAGATATTCATCGATGGCGATCACGTCGAGAATGCAGCTCAACCCGCGGTGCTAGAGCGTTACAAACAGTTCAGGGACTGCATGATCAGAGTTGAGGATCCGGTCGGTGGCGGTGTTGGCTGGGGTAATTGTCAAACTTACCTACATGGCGAGTGGGCTGAGTTCGGACTAACTGGAGATGAACCCCAATACTAGGATATGTGCCCTCAAGAACTTGACGGCGCGGTGGCCCCCAGCGACCAATGAAGGTTCAATCCAGTAAGTCGCTGATTTGACGAATCTGGATACCTTCAACTCCGGTACCAGCGAGTGTATCGGAGATGACAACCACCCGGTCTGACGGCGAGAATTCATCACGCTTCACCATGATCGCCGCTGCAGTAGCCAGGGTTTTCTCCGGATCTGAACTGAAATTGATGCGATAACTAAGCACATTGCGGTTGAGTACCAATTGTCGTCGCGTGCGACTATCGTTAGTGAAGGCGCAGATAATGGACTGCTGAGGATGACAATTGGTTACCAGGTTGGCCATCCGCCCCCTACGCGTCGGCACAATAATCGCCCGAGCGGAAATTGACTCCGCAAGGTTCACAGCGGCGCGCGCAATCTGTTGTTTGTCGTTGTCCATAACCAGATTATCAGTGAACAATAAGCCACGACTCTTCTCTATCGAGCGTGAAATCCGGTCCAGAATCTCTACACACTTGACCGGGTGCCTTCCAATAGTCGTTTCACCGGAGAGCATAATGGCATCGGCTTCCTCGTAGACCGCATTGGCGACATCGGTCACCTCAGCTCGAGTGGGCACTGGGTTTTCTATCATGGACTCCAGCATGTGGGTAGCGACAATAACGCGCTTACCCTGCTCAGCGCAGGTACGGATAATTCGCCGTTGCACCCGGGGGAGTACCTCTAAAGGAATCTCCACGCCCAGATCACCACGTGCAACCATTACGCCGTCGGCCTCGGCGACAATAGCATCCAGATTGTTTATAGCCTCCTGATCTTCCAGCTTGGCAATCACTTTGATCTTGTCTGCCTTGGTGCCCAGAAGGGTTCGCAACTCCAGAATATCACTCGCCTCACGCACGAAAGACAGGGCGATAAAATCCACCTCCTGCTCCACGGCAAAAATGATGTCGCGTCGATCCTTTTCGGTGATGGCCGGCAGGTTCACTCGAATACCTGGAAGGTTCACATGGCGCTTGCTCTTCATCAGCCCGCCGTCTATGACCTTACATTGCATGACCCTTTCCTCTTTACTCAACACCTCGAGATTGATCAGGCCATTATCGACAGTGATCATGTCGCCGACGCCGACGTCGTTAATCAAATCCTCATAATTTATATGTATTGAGGTTGCCTCCACATCTTGTTCGCCCCTGGCCACAACCGAGATCGTGTCACCCTGTTTGAGATGAAACTCGTTGGCGATATCGCCGGTGCGAATCTCCGGACCCTGGGTGTCGAGTAATACAGCGATAGGATGCTTAAGTTTCTTGTTCAGCGTGCGAATGGCTTTGATCACGTTGGCGTGAGAGGCGTGATCTCCGTGGGACATGTTTAATCGCGCAACATTCATACCCGCGTTCGCCAATGCCTCCAGCATGTCAAAGGATTCCGTTACCGGACCGATGGTACAAATAATTTTGGTTTTGCGCATGGTATTCCGTGTTGATGAAGAGGCCGAGAAGATAACGCGCGCATCATAGAAGGCATTAGTGTCAAAATCAAAGGCGGAAAGGTAGGTAAAGGGACTAAACCAACGGTTGTCGCCCTTGCACACTGTTCAATTGTGCTTTTATCGCCGACACTATCTGTCTGGGAGAGCGTCAACGAGGAGATTATCCAAGCCATGATCAATACAAACAGTGATAAAAATACAAATAGTACACGCCTTCACAGATCGACGCTGCTGCTCCTTGGTTACACGATTATTCTCTTGGGGTGCACAGCTAACACGCCGCTAGAAACTGCGGCCTGCTCCCCTGCCGAGCACAGCACGAGTCGGCTATTCCTGCAGCAGGTGAGTTCAAAATCAGCAATCGTCCGCTGGCGGGGGGAGGCAAATACAGTGTGCATCGGCACCTCCGCCGACAAGCTGGATATCGCCTTCTCAGCAGAACTAGAAGGAGGCCACAAGCAAGTCAAACTGACCGGACTAAAAGCAGACACGCAGTATTTTTACTCTACTGGCAATGCAAATGCTCGCACAAACCCGCAGTTTTTTAAAACTGCCCCGCTGCCCGGGAGCCTGCCCCGAGACGGGAATACCCATATTTGGCTACTGGGTGATTCCGGCACTGCCAGTGAAGTCAGTCACGGAAAATTTAAATACCCCGGCGAAGCCCTTGCCGTCAAAAACGGATTTCTAAAGTACAACCAGCAACAGGCCAATGGAGAGGATCTCGACCTCATCTTATTGCTGGGAGATAACGCCTATCGCGAAGGCACCGACGCGCAATGGCAGGCGGCATTGTTTGAACTCTACCGAGATGAACTGGCACGCACAGTGGTGTGGCCCACCATCGGCAATCACGAAATGGGCACCGCCTATGTCGATACCTGTTCGTGGTTGGGACCCAATGGCTGTGACGCCGGGCCGAAGATTACCTTATGGGGTGGAGTAAGCCTTTCATCCGACCCGGCCAGTTACGACAGCGATGGAGACGGACCGGACGCAGGAGGTATGCCCTATCTCAATATATTCAACTTGCCCGGCCGCGCTCAAAATGGCGGCGTGCCGAGCGGTACAGAACTTTATTATTCTTTCGATCACGCGAATGTTCATGTGGTAAGTCTCGACTCTCAGTTATCCAACCGGGACGAGTCCAGACGAGCCGCCATGCGCGAGTGGCTGGTGGATGATCTGGCAGCTAATAATCAAGACTGGACCGTTGTTATTTTCCACCACCCTCCCTACACAAAGGGACAACACCACGACTCCGATAAAGAGCAGGCCGAAATAGATATGCGTCGGAGTTTTGTCTCGGTGTTTGAAGACTACGCAGTCGACGTGGTCTACAGCGGTCACGCCCACTCTTATGAACGATCCTGGTATCTTCATGGCCACTATGGTCAATCGGACACCTTCGACCCCCAGTTACATGCGGAACTCGATTCGTCCGGAAAACCTTCGCTGGGTCAGGGCAACACTCCCTACCAACAAATCAGCGCATCCACTGACACGGATGACAAAGCGGTTTTCACCGTAGCGGGAAGTAGCGGCAAAATCACCAGGCCCTGCGAATCAGCAGCACCGACTCCCTGCTCATTGGGAGATTGGCTGAGTCACCCCGCACACAGGACCTTCGACGCAGATCTGGCACATCATCGGCCTCACGGTATTTCGATTAAGGGCTCCGTGGTCCTGGATGCTGGCGAACACAGCCTAACCTCACGATTTATTGACGAGAATGGTGAAGTCCGCGATATGTTCACCATCACCCGCGATTAGCGGAACCATGCAAACATACCGTCGAAAGCTATTTTTTCTCGCGCTAACGTTACTGTTTCACAGCGCCTCCAATTGGGCTCACCCCGGCGCAAAGGAATCGCTGGAGAGACTCTCCGCGGCGATCTCAAGCAAGCCGAAATCCCCTCTGCCACTACTGGCCCGCGCCCACCTTCTTACCGAGGAGGGCGCATACCCGGCGGCGCTTGAGGACATACGGCGAGTAGAGGCCATTGGCCATCCACTGGACGCTGCAGCCGAGCTGGGTAATCTGTTTTATCACATGAAAAATTATGGCGCTGCCCAAGGAGCACTAAGCCGCTATCTGGGGGCACACCCTCAACACAGTCAATCGCTGCGTCTTCGAGCTTTGTGTTGGGTCAAACTCGGCGTGCCGGAAGCAGCTCTGCAGGACTTTCTAGCCTATCTGGAGCGGGCTCCGCAGATCGGCCCCTCCGACTATCTGATGCCCGCCCAACTACTGGCAGCGAGCGGCCCAGAGAGTGTGATCAAGGCGCTGGAACTTTTGGATCGAGGTCTCAACTCAATTGGACCAAACCCGCAACTGCAGCGCTATGCAGTTGAACTGGAGCTGTTACTGGGAAACACGCAGGGAGCTCAAAGTCGCTGGCAAACCCAGGCAGTATCTATGAAAAACAGCCCGGAATGGTCGTTAAGAATGGCAGAGTTGTATTTGCGGGGAGATGACACGAGCCAAGCCATGGTCCTGTTGGACCAGGCCAGTTCGCGTTTAGATGAGCTAAGAGTTACCCCGGCCCGAAAGCAGTTGGCCCAGCGCATCGAGAATGTTCGCGCCGAGCCAGGCCAGTATCAGCCAAACTGATTCATGGTGTTGTCCTTGCCGCCAGCTTTCAAAGCCTGCTCGCCGGAGAAGTACTCCTTGTGGTCATCGCCCATGTTTGACCCGGCCATGTCCTGGTGCTTAACGCAGGCAATCTGCTGGCGAATCTCCTGACGCTGAACGCCAGCCACATAGGCCAACATACCCTCTTCACCGAAGTAGCCCTTCGCCAAATTATCCGTTGAGAGCGCTGCCGTATGATAGGTGGGCAGTGTAATAAGGTGATGGAAGATGCCAGCATCCCGAGCAGAATCGGCCTGGAACGTGCGGATCTTATCATCGGCTTCCGTCGCCAAATCAGTTGCATCGTACTCAGCGCTCATCAATAGATCACGGTTATAGGCCGATACATCCTTGCCTTCTGCACTCCAGATATCAAAAACCTGCTGGCGGAAGTTCAGCGTCCAATTGAAGGACGGTGAATTATTGTAAACCAATTTGGCATTGGGCACGGTTTTGCGAATTTCATCAACCATTGCGCCTATTTGACCAACGTGTGGCTTTTCAGTCTCAATCCATAGTAGGTCTGCACCATTTTGCAAGCTGGTTACACAGTCCAGGACCACTCGATCAAAACCTGTATCGGGCTTGAACGCATAGAGTCCATTCGGCAGGCGGGTCGGCTTGACTAGTTTGCCGTCTTGCTTGATAACCACATCGCCTTCCTGAACGTCATCTGCAGTCTCTACCGGACGGGTATCGAGGAATGCGTTGTATTTATGGGCGAGATCACCGGCATCTGTAGATACCGGAATTTTCTGGGTCAACCCAGCTCCCAGAGAATCGGTGCGCGCAACGATGATACCGTCGTCGACACCCAGCTCCAAAAAGGCATAACGCACTGCGTTTATCTTGGCGAGAAAGTCTTCGTGAGGTACCGTAACCTTGCCCGCCTGGTGGCCGCATTGCTTGGCGTCGGAAACCTGATTTTCGATCTGAATTGCACAGGCGCCAGCCTCGATCATCTTCTTGGCCAACAAATAAGTGGCTTCCTCGTTGCCAAAACCGGCATCGATGTCCGCGATAATCGGCACTACATGGGTTTCAAAGTTGTCGATGGCGTTCATCACAGCGCGTTCCGCTACTTCGTCGCCATTTTCTTTGGCATCGTCTAGATCGTGGAAGAGATGACCCAGCTCGCGAGCATCTGCCTGCCGCAGAAAGGTGTACAGTTCTTCGATAAGCGCCGGTACAGTAGTCTTTTCGTGCATTGACTGATCCGGTAAAGGACCAAACTCAGAGCGAAGTGCCGCAATCATCCATCCAGACAAATACAGGTAGCGCTTGTTGGTGGTACCGTGGTGTTTCTTGATAGCGATCAGTTTCTGCTGACCAATAAAACCATGCCAGCATCCCAGTGATTGAGTATAGCTGGAGCTATCTGCATCGTACTCGTCCATATCACGACGCATAATCCCAGCGGTATAGCGTGCAATGTCCAGACCCGTGCTAAACCTGTTCTGTGCCTTCATACGCGCAGCGTACTCCGGGCTTATTGCATCCCAGGTTCCAGGGTTTTGTCCGCGTATTTGCGCTAGCGTTTCGATATCCTGCAGGTATTTGCTCATGGTGATTCCTTGGCTGATCAGTAGATGAGCGCCATAATAATCACCGTAGCCACATAAAAGAAATAAATGTGCGGTATGTTAGGTATTCACGCCGTGAATTAAGTGCCCGTGAAACGAGGAGGCCGCTTCTCAAAGAATGCAGTGACACCCTCGCGAGAATCGTCACTGTTCAGCAGTACCTCCTGACGACGCGCCTCCGAAGAAATTGTCGCTTCGTAGCTCTGTTGGAACGACGCGTGCAGTTGCTCCTTGGCGAATCCCATCGCCAGAGGCGCTTTTTCCGCCAATTGCTCCGCCCATTCCTGGACCGCGACAGCGAGTTGATCCGCGGGTACCACCTTGTTGGTCAAACCCCAGTCCAGACAAGTAGCTGCGTCGAGCTTGGTACCCTCGATAATCATCTGATAGGCCCGCTTATAGCTCAGCTGGCGCCCCAGCAGCCAGTTAGCTCCACCATCGGGGATTAACCCAATAGGCAGAAAGGCTTCATAGACATATGCGTTTTCAGCCATAACAGACAGATCACAAAGCAGCGCATAGGCGCTGCCAATGCCCGCTGCGGCACCGTTGATCGCAGCAATAACCGGCTTGGGCGTCGTTTTGATCAGCTTCAGGACACCGCCGTGATCATTTTCGAGGTGGTCGACGACTGACTTGTCGCGTTGGTCCCGGTCGGTTAAGTCGGCTCCAGCGCAAAAGTTTCGCCCTCTCCCAGCCAGCACTATAACGCGCACATCCACGGTATCGCGTGCGGCAGTGAATGCCTGATTCAGCTCCTCGAGCATTCGCACCGTCATCGCGTTACTGCTGTCTGGCCGATTCAGGGTAATCGTCGCCACCTTGTTGAGTACCACGTATTCTATATCCTGATAATCCACTTCGAAATCCTCTTAGCGCTGAAGTTTTAGCAGGGACAGAAACTCATGGCGAGTCGCTTGGCTGGAGCGAAAACTGCCCAGCATAGCCGACGTTTTCATCAGTGAGTTTTGCTTTTGTACACCGCGCATCATCATGCACATATGTTTCGCCTCGATGATAACGCCAACCCCCTCGGCAGCCGTTACCTCCATGACGGTTTCGGCAATTTGCGTCGTCAGCTGCTCTTGAATCTGCAACCTGCGAGCATACATATCCACCAGCCGCGCGACCTTTGACAAGCCGAGAACTTGACCTGTGGGAATGTAGGCCACGTGGCATTTGCCAATGAAGGGCAGAATATGATGCTCACAGAGCGAGTACAACTCGATATCTTGCACCAACACCATTTCGCTGGACTCGGAGGGAAACAAGGCGCCATTAACAACCGCCTCAACACTTTGGGCATAGCCCCCTGTCAAAAATTTCATGGCATCGCTGGCGCGTTTGGGCGTATCTTTCAACCCCGGTCGATCCAGATCCTCACCACATTGTTCTATTATTTTCGCATATGCATCTTGCACGTAATAAACCGCCCGCAGTAACTAAAAATGGACGGCGATAGTAGCAACCCATTATTCGCGGCGCAAACTCAGCTAATTTTTCGGACTTAGGATAGAAAGTGATATGGTACCCTCATAAAGTCACACCAACTGATAGCAATGTCTGTAGCGCCCGCAAAAGATCTCAATTTAACTCCCCTGTACATCAGCATGCTCTTCATGGGCATGGGGCATTCTATCGTGTTTGCGGTAATGCCTATGTTGGGTCGAGAACTGCACCTCGACGAACTGGTGGTCAACATTCCCGCGCTGGGTTGGTCTTGGCAGCCTCGTGAAATGGCTATCACTATTCTCTCGGCACTCTCCGCTTTAACCTTCTTTTTTGCCTCTCCCTGGTGGGGTCAACGCAGCGACCGGGTTGGACGCAAGCGCACCATGTTGCAGGGCATGAGCGGATATTTTGCAGGCGCTTTACTATTTTGCCTACTGGCCTGGGCTGGTCTGAGCGGAATGGTCGCCGGATTCACACTCTTTGGCCTCATGATTGCAATGCGCACCGCCCACGTTTTTATAATGGCTGCGGTGCAGCCGGCGGCAACTGCCTATGTCGTAGATACGACTACGCCCGGAACCCGGATCAAGCAGATGAGCAGAATAACCGCGGCCAACCAACTGGGGGCGATGCTGGGACCTGCGCTGGCTTGGTTTACAGCGATCAGTTTTCTGGCGCCGCTGATACTGCAGGCCTCTCTCGTCGGGTTCGGCGCATTGCTCTTGTGGCGCAAGCTACCCGACATAAACCCGCCCAGAGAAGAGCTCGCAAAGCACCTTGCGCTTAAATTCACCGATCATCGATTCCGCAATTTCCTGCTTCTTAATTTGCTGATTTTCACCCTACTGGGCATGGTCCAACAAACCATGGGGTTCTATTTTCAGGACCTCCTGGAGATCGGCCGGGTGGAAGCTGCACAGCGCTATTCGATTGCCATGATCTGCTCTGCACTGGCGTCACTGACCATCCAGTTAGCTATCGTACAACATCTGAAAAGCAGTCCCATCAAATTGATAAAAGCGGGGCTTCCACTTTGCCTGATGGGGTTTGTGGTACTCGCTATGGCGGAGGAAGCCACCATGCTTTACGTTGGCATGGCGATAGTGGGATTTGGAACCGGCATGGCCGGTCCCGGGGTCGGTGTCAGTGCAACGTTCCAGGTAGAGAGCCACGAACAGGGCGGACTCGCGGGCTTACTCGCCTCCTTCGCGGGGCTAGGTTTTGTAGTGGGACCCCTGCTGGGCGGTTTTCTCTACCGCTTTGACATGAGCTACCCTACGCTGTTCGCCGCCATTCTCATGATCCCGGTTATTATCAGTAGCTGGCGCCTGCGTCTCGATTAAACCTCTAAGCTAAATGCGCTCGATGATGATAGCTGGCGCCATGCCTCCGGCTGCACACATAGTCACCAAACCGGTACGCAGATCGCGCCGCTCCAGTTCATCCAAAATTGTGCCAATCAACATGGAACCCGTCGCACCAATGGGATGACCCAGTGCCATAGCTCCGCCATTCACATTAACCTTGTCTCGATCCAGTCCGAGGTCGCGAATAAATTTCTCGGCGACTACCGCAAAGGCCTCGTTAATTTCAAAGAGGTCGATATCGCCAACCTCCATTCCCGCTTTCGCCAACACCTTTCTGGCCGCTGGCACTGGCGCGTTGAGCATCAAGGTCGGCGAGTCACCCATATTGGCCATCGCCACCACCCGAGCGCGAGGTTTCAAGCCATTCGCCTTGGCGTATTCGGGAGAAGCGAGTAGCACCGCCGCGGCACCATCTACGACACCAGACGAGTTGCCAGCGTGATGCATGTGGTTGATAACAAGGTCGGGATAAACTTGATGAATGAGTCCACCGAAGGTGGTACCCGACTCATCCAGTGGATAGGCGGCCATGGCCTCGAAGGAGGGCTTCAACTGGGCCAGCCCCTCAAGTGTCGTCTGAGGGCGCGGAAATTCCTCGTGGTCCAGCGCCACGCTACCATCGGACTTGTAAACCGTTATAAGGCTTTTATCGAAATGCCCGTGCTTTATCGCGTGCGCCGCCCGCTGTTGGGAAACCACCGCGAGCTGATCGACATCCTCCCGGCGAATGCCCTCCAGCGTCGCAATCGCGTCGGCGCAAACACCCTGATGCGGTTGCGGATGCACCGCCCTTAAACGCAAGTTGTTACTATCGATAAACGGCGACATATTGCCGTCCTCGCCAAAGGTCGACATCATTTCAGCGCCGCCACCGATACACAAGTCCTCCATGCCCGACATGATGCTGGCTGCGGCAATGCTCACCGAGGTAATCCCGGATCCGCAGAACCGATCCAGCGTGACACCGCTGGAGCGCACATCGTAGCCGGCGTCCAAAGCAGCCATACGGCCCAGGTCCCCGCCTTGACGACCGCGTTGCTGGCTCGTACCGAAGATAATATCGTCCACCTCGGACGTATTGATGTCGTTGCGCTCTGCTATCGCTTTTAGTACCGCTGCACCCAGGTGCTGGGGGTGCTCGTCGGCCAGCGCGCCCTTTCCTTTTTTACCAATCCCACGAGGTGTTCTACAAGCGTCAATAATCCAGGCTTCTGCCATGTTGTGTCTCCAGTCACGTAATTTACGTCGGTTTCAGGGTAATTCTGCGTCGGGAAGTATGACTATTAACGCAAACTGGAGCAATGGCAGTCCAATCATCTAGCGTCCCGGCGCAATTATCCCACGGTGTATCGCATATTCAGCCAGGGTTCAGTGTTTATCGGTGACAATGACGGCGTCCCACACTCATAACCCGGGTAAGCTCAATGCAAATTCGTCGTGCCACCATGAAACTGCTATTAATCGCGACCGCCACTCTCGGCACCGTGGCCTGCAGTCCAGCTGGACAAACAACCAGTACAGCACTAGCTGCGCCCTCTACACCCGCCCGGGTTGTCTCCGTTGCTGCCGGAAATCTGTTCCCTGTTCAGGCCCTACCGGTGGCAGACACCACGCTTTACATCAGTGCTGAAACCTTCCGCATCTAAATTTCAGCAGATGCTTCACCAATAAAGCTGACATTTCACAAGAAAACCTGATACCGCATAAACAAAATAGTGTGCTATTAAATTGTGAGCAATCCCAACTATTACCATACACTGCATTTCGGCTGTCCACGCCATCTCGTTCTGATAGACTAGCGCCGATATAGTCATTGCACGAGAACATTTACATGATGAACACACGTCAAAAATTTTTTAAATCCTTCCAGGTAGCTGCCTTGGGCGGTCTTGCGCTGTCACTTTTAGCTCAAACGTCAGCAGCACAACTGATGCTGGAAGAAGTCATAGTAACCGCACAAAAACGTGAACAGAGTCTGCAGGATGTGCCTATCGCCGTGGCAGCATACAGCGGAGCTATGCTCGAAGAATCTGGCATTGGCGATGTCTTCGACCTACAGAGTAACTCCCCGGGCTTAATGGTCGACCAGAACCAAAACGCAACCACCTCCAATTTTTCTATTCGCGGCATTGGTACTGGTGGCAATAATTTTGGTCAGGAGTCTTCGGTAGGCTTGTACGTAGACGGCATTTATCGCTCACGACCCAGCGCCATGGTCAGCCAACTGGTCGATATATCTGCGGTAGAAGTGTTGCGCGGCCCCCAGGGCACGCTGTTTGGACGCAATGCCATGTCGGGCGCCGTGCACTTTAAGTCAGAAAAACCTGACCACGAAGGCACGGCTTTCATACAAGCCCAAACGGGTAACTATGGCCTGCTGGGATTGAGTGGCGCAGCCTCTTTTAGCGCCATCGAAGACGTTCTGGCATTTCGAGTTACGGGCTTTTCCACGGAAAGAGACGGCTGGATAGATAATCTGACAACCCCGGGCGACGATGAGATATTCGACAAAGACCGCTGGGGTTGGCGCCTGCAGGCCTTGTATACGCCAAATGACAATCTGACGGTACAGATCATCATCGACGATTCTGAACTGGATGAAGTTTGCTGCGGATTTACAGTTCTCAAGGACAATCTGGATATCGACCAGCGTAACGCCAGCGGAATGGGTTCAGACGCTATTTTGGAACCTCGCGGAGGCACCTTTATCCCCGAGTCTGCCGTATTCGACAATGAGGTCGCACTCAACTACAACCCGATTTCTCGCGGTGACGACTCAGGCGCCTCTATCAAGATCGATTATGACCTTGAAGACTACACGATCACATCGCTCAGCGGCTGGCGCGATTTCACCTCCTACGATTTTATCGATGCCGACTTCACCGACCTGCAGGCATTGACCGACGAAAACCTGGCGGAGCAAACCTCTTTTTCACAAGAGCTGCGGATCACCTACACCGGTGACAAGCTGAATTATGTAGCGGGAGCCTTTTACTTCACGCAAAAACTGGACAGCGTATCCACGCTCTCTTTTGATAAGGATACTGAAGCCTTCGCCTTCGTCTTCTCAGCCTTGGGAACGGCTGGCGCGATCGCTTTCGATCAACCGCTTACCTCGCTGGTGTTCGGTTCGACCTTTTTCCCCATAGGTGGCAACGCCAGTGATCTCAACAAACAAAGACACGAGAGCTGGGCAGTGTTTGGTCAATTTGATTACGCTTTGACTGACGCCTGGACGCTGACAGCAGGCCTGCGCTACTCCGATGAAGACAAGGAATTATCAACCAAATACACGGAGTCGGACGCTACCTCATTTGGTTTTCTTACCGATCTGTTTCCGCCTACCTCGCAACGGCCTGACGTTGACGAGCATATCGTCGACGACCAGATAACCGGAACCATCAAGCTATCGTGGTTCGCCACTGACGATATGATGCTGTACGCCTCTTACGGCACCGGCTACAAAGCCGGCGGCACCAACACAGACCGTATCGACCCCGCCTTTGAACAGGTATTTACCGCAGAGACAGCCGATTCCTACGAGTTGGGCATGAAGGCAGAATTTCCCGACCAGGCAATGCGCTTGAACGTATCGTTGTACATTTCCGATATCGATGACTTCCAGGTGGGCACTTTCACCGGGGAGGGTTTCAACCTGCAGAATGCCGCAACCGTTAATACCTGGGGCGGAGAAATTGAACTGCTGTGGCAGGCCAGTGAGAACCTGACCGTTACCGCAGGTTATGCCAAGAACGTAGCCGATTTCGATGAATTCGAACGCGGCAACTGTTGGGTCGCAACACCCTTTCATTTTGGAACGCCCGATCCGGGTGCCCAGATACTCGAAGCGGACGGGACTACGCGACCAGCGGCGGGCATCGATGAGCAGTTGAACCCTGACTTTTGTGACCGCTCCGGCGGCCGAATCGGTACCAACCCCGAAGACTTTCTGGCTTTGAGCGGTCGCTACGATTTCATGGTGAGCAACGAAATCAGCGGGTTTTTCCTGGCGGAGTACAGCTACACCGGAGATATGATGCTTGCCCAGTCCAACGAACCTCTGACACTTCAGGGTAGCTATGAGCTGGTCAATCTTCGCGCCGGTCTGGTATTTGAAAGCTACAACCTGTCCATCACCGCATGGGGCCGCAACGTATTTGATGAGGAGTACAACGGCACTGCATATCCCGGAGTGCTACAGGAAGGCAAGCTTGGAGCCTACCGTCGCGAGCCCGCCACCTATGGCGTAACAGCACGCATGGACTTCTGATACCAGTTATCGCATTATTGCCGCCGCCCGGCTAACACAGGAGGCGGCGGCAGTGAATCAACAAACTCCCTATCAGTTACTTGGCGAAGATGGTATTCGCCAACTCTCCCACGCGTTTTACGACGCCATGGACGAGTTGCCCCAGGCCGCCACCGTGCGCGCCATGCACGCTGCGTCGCTCACCGACATCAAGCAAAAATTGTTCGAATACCTGGTAGGGTGGATGGGTGGACCACCGCTTTATGCCGAGAAAACCGGCACCGTGTGCCTGACCGAACCGCATCGACCCTACGCCATCGGCCCCGTAGAGCGAGATCAGTGGCTGCTGTGTATGGAACGCGCGCTGGAGAGCACCGAAGCTAGCGACGAGCTCCGCCAGTTGCTCAAAGAGCCTCTGTTCCGCATCGCAGATACCGTCCGCAATCAAGATGACTCCAGCCCAAAGATCATCGACCCCAATATTATAGCCATGGCTTAACAGCCGTTCTAAACTAATATTTCAAGAGTAGAAAAACCAATGCCCAGTGATGTTACCCAACTCGATGAAGCTCGCCTTACCGACTACCTTAGCCAATATATGGATGGCTTCGAAGGCCCTCTGACAGCGAAAAAGTTCAGCGATGGCCAGTCTAATCCCACCTATATGATAAAGGCGGCCAGTGGCCCCTACGTGCTGCGGCGCAAGCCGCCAGGCGTCCTGCTAAAATCTGCACACGCTGTAGATCGGGAGTATCGGGTAATGCAGGCGCTGCGAGATACCGGAGTACCGGTGGCTAAAATGGGCGTCCTGTGTGAGGACGAAAACATCATCGGCAGCATGTTCTATATTATGGAATATCTCGATGGCAGAGTGTTGTGGGATGCGACGCTACCGGAATTCAGCAAGGCAGACCGTGCAGCCACCTACGCTGAGATGTGCAAAGTGCTGGCGCAGCTCCATAAAGTCGACATCGACGCTGTTGGATTGAGCGATTTTGGCAAACCCGGAAATTACTACGAACGACAGATCTCGCGCTGGGGAGGCCAATACCGCGCTTCCGAGACCGAAGTCATACCCGCCATGGACGCACTGTTGGAGTGGCTACCCGCAAATCTACCAGCGGACGATGGCCGGGTCAGTCTGGTGCACGGCGATTATCGCCTCGACAACCTAATGTTTCACGCCTCGGAGCCCCGGATAATAGGCGTTCTCGACTGGGAATTGTCCACCCTCGGACACCCCTTCGCCGACCTCGCCTATCAGTGTATGCAGCTTCGTTTGATGGGCGCAGAGGGAGGGCTCGGAGATCTGGACCGGGAGGCTCTGGGTATACCATCGGAAGAGGCCTATGTCGCGCAATACTGCGAACACCTGGGCATTGACGGCATCGACAACTGGAATTTTTACGTAGTGTTTTGTTTCTTCCGTCTGGCGGCCATTCTCCAGGGCGTTAAAAAGCGGGCGCTGGATGGTAATGCGAGCAGCGCAGAGGCACTGGAGCGGAGCAAGAATGTTGCGCCACTGGCCGAGTATGGATTCAATATGATTTGATACCGATGGGCCTCAAAAACCCGGGCCCACGGGCTTGTCCACCAAACATAAATACCCTCTCCTGTCGGCCTCGACAGAGTTGGGATTATTTACTTGTAAGCACCCCTGCAAACTGATTCACTGCGACCAAGCACCACATTGAACGGAATATACTGTTATGAGACTACTTACCGGCCTGGCTCTCCTGCTGATACTACAGGCATGCAAGCACCCTCTTTCTATTATCGGCGAGGGCGATATAGTCGACCTGAATCAATCTGGATACGGTTGCACACTCGAACAATCACTGGATCAATCACCGGAAGGGAATGCCGCCTGTCTGGGCAATGAGGTCATAGCAGAGGACTACTCGGTTAACTACACGGCGGTACCTAGAGCAGGATGGCGATTTGTGCGCTGGGACGGTGCTTGTGGACACTTGTCGGAAGGTTTGAACTGTAGATTCGAATCTCCAGCAGCCGGGGTTATCTTTTTTGACGAGCAGGGAATTGATACCAGCTCAATTGCGCTCACCGCAGTTTTCGAAAGAGAGGAGCCAGAGCCCACCTTTACTATTGGTGGGGTTGTCCAGGGCCTTACTGGCAACCTGCAGTTGACCAACAACGGCACAGACCAGCTCAGCCTGTCTAGCGATGGTGCTTTCACCTTTGCTGCAGCCCTCCTCGATGAATCAAATTTCCAGGTAGCTGTCAGCGCAGACCCCGCTAACCAGGCTTGTTCAGTCAACAGCGGTAGCGGTACGGTTTCAGGCGCTGATGTGACCAATGTAGAGGTCACCTGTGAGACGCTGACTGCCACGATCACCACTACAGTAATCGGCCTCGCCGAAGGTGGCGAACTAGATGTAATCATCAACGGCGACCGCTCCACAACTGGTAATGGCAGCATCCAGAAAGTCGTTAATCTAGGCAACGAACCAACGGCCAGTATTGATAATTTCCCCGACCTCTACAGTTGCTTACTGTCGGGTGATACGAACACGCCTATAGAGACAGACCGCTCCTTCACCGTGAGCTGTAGCGTCATTCCCATGTTCAGCATCGGCGGAACTGTGACCGGACTCAACGCTGCGTTAACGTTACAGAACAACGGTGCAGATGACCTGGTCGTTAATGCCAATGGCAGTTTCACCTTCGCCACTGCACTATTTGATCAAGCCAGCTACACGGCGACCATCGCCTCCGAGCCGCAATTTCAAGCTTGTAGTGTCACCAATGGCGCCGGCACAGTAGCTGCGGCAA
>JBLHKV010000056.1:0-16392 GCA_047618115.1 Halieaceae bacterium
GTGGCCGGACTGGCAAGATCATCGGCACAGGAAAAGTGCGTCGCCATAACCACATCGCTGACATTAGCGCTGGCGGCAACCTGCGCATAACAAGATCCTGCCTGCTGCGAGGGGAGGCCAAGTCTATGCATTCCGGTATCGAGTTTCAGCCAAACCTGCAGGGGACGACTGAGCCTTGCCTCGAGTAACCATTGAACCTGCGTTGCGTTTTCGAGGACCACCCACAGCTTTTGCTCAGCCGCCAAGACTAACTCATCGGCGCTGAAAGGCCCTTCCAGCAGCAGTATTGGGCACTTAATGCCACCCCCTCGTAACGCCAATGCCTCCTCGATACAAGCCACTCCCATAGCCGGGGCAAGTGGTTCAAGGGCCTGGGCGACGGCTAGCGCGCCGTGTCCATAAGCATTGGCTTTGACTACTACCAGGTTCTGGCTAGCGGGTGCACATTGTTTTGCCAGATGATAATTGTGTCTTAAGGCGCCCAGATCGATGAGCGCCCGACTCGGTCTGGCCATCAGTATTCGAACTTGTGAGCGGAGTATAGGGTTTGTGCCGCCTGCCATACAGGGCCTGCCCTGCCATCGCCGACAGGATCCCCATCTATCTCTGTGACCGGTGCTATCTCCTTACTGGACGAGGTAATCCACACCTCGTCGGCGTCGCGAAGCTCTGCCAGGCTAACCGTTCTTTCCTGCAACGTGATACTCCCGTCTTTTTGTAGGATGCTCAGTAATATCAAGCGAGTAATACCCGGCAAAATCTGAGTGTCCAGTAGAGGCGTAGCAACAACACCATTTTTAACCACGTAGACATTACAGGCAGCTGCCTCGGTCAATTCTCCGCGATCATTGTAAAGAATCGTTTCATCGCCGCCACGAGAATGCCCGTACTGGTAGTGCATCACATTGCCTAACAGCGCAGTAGCTTTAATATTGCAACGTTGCCACCTGAGATCCTGGGTGGTAGACACAGAGTATGTTTTGACCGTTTCCGGATTAGCGGTGGCCTCTGGCGGAATCTCGAATGCAAAGGCGAAGACCGTAGGACTTATATCTTCGGGGTAGGCATGGCTCCGCTTAACATCGGCACCGCGACTAACGTGCAGATATATACCCAGATTGTCGCCCTCATTTTCGGCAATCAAACGGGCGATAATGGCCTCCCACGCGTCATTATCCATGTTCAGTTTAATATCCAGCTCCGCCAGTCCATCGCCCATGCGTGCCAGGTGCGGGGCAAAACCAACCATCCGTCCACGGTAAGACGGGATCACCTCGTATATGCCATCGCCAAACAGAAAGCCTCGATCCATAGGGGAAATTTTGGCGTCAGCCATCGGCATCCAATCGCCGTTTAAATACACACTCTGCATGCTTATATCCTTTAGTTTAGTACTGTTCCACCAATGTTCTTAGCTGGCCGATCAACCGTTCTCCGTTGTCGGCTTCCAGCCCGTCCTCGGTCAGGGTGTTTTCCCGACTGACTCCATCTACGCTGCCTCTGGCCGACAGGTAGCTCAGAATTTCCCGAGGCGACACCCGCGACAATAAATCCTCCTGCTGCCAATGGGAAAGCATAGCGATAATCCCATAAGCACCCCAATTCGAAACGTCTGCAATCAGCAACTCATCACAGGTTGTCACCGCTGGAACGATGTCCAAACGCTCGATAGCTGCACGGACGTTACCCATCCCAATCTCGTTACCACCGTCGCCGATACCAATAGTCGGACATTCTGCCAATTGAATCACATAGTCGAAAAACGCGCAGCGCGGGGTAATGTCCTCACCTCGCATATTGTAGTATCGACCCTCGGCCGACAAACCGGGGCGTTCAATCGAGACCACTGCTTCCGGTTGTATCTCGAGCAATACCTGCCGGGCCTCTATCATCCCAAGTTCACTGTTACCCACGCTGAGCTCCAACACCGGGTACCGATCCATCAAGCGAGTCGCAAGCGGTTCGCCGCAGGCGATCAAAGGCTTTGCTCCCAGATAAGCGAGAACATCGTGCAGCGCGATAGCGCCCACTGGCCCGTCAGTTTCGAAGGTATCGATAACGGGGAATCCGGTGCCTATAATAACCGCGCCTTTAAGCCCGTATAGCATTTGTGCAGCACGGAGATAGTAGCCGGGCTCCAGGGCGCCTTGTATATCGCCCATGCCGCGGAGATTGCGGCTCACCAATAGATTTTCAATAGCGACACTTAGGGCTAGATCACTCATAAGCTATTTTATCCCTACCGCCGCGGTGCGCAGAAATCGCGCCCGATCCAGGTGTAACTCATTATGGGCCAGGTAATGACTGATCGCGGTAAAGGACACACGACTTCCCGGCATTAGTTGCGCCACCCGCGCTGCATCCAGCGATAGCACCGAACCTATTTTAGGATAGCCTCCGATGGTCTGACGGTCGTTCAGAAGCACTATAGGCTGGCCGTCTGCGGGGATCTGAATAGCCCCCAGGCAGATACCCTCCGACAGCATTTCGCGAGCCCCGCTGTCTATCGACGGCCCTTCCAGACGGTAGCCCATCCGATCCGAGCGATCACTGACGACATAATCTGCGGCAAAAAAACGACGCTGCTGCTCCCGACCAAAACCAGCGTATTGATAGCCCGGGATAACTCTCACCTCGAGTCGATTGGAGTAGCTTGGCCTGGCGGACTCGGGGAGCGACAAATCATCTGTAATGGCTACAGGGTTACAAGGCAGCAAGCTTCCCGCGCCGAGTTTATTTCCATCCAGCCCGCCGATGCCCTCGCGGACAACCGTCGCGCTGCTGCCAAAGATTTTTTGCGCCTCGAAGCCACCGCCAACAGCCAGATAGTTCCGACACCCCTGCGTGCAGTAGCCAAGACTGACCCTGTCGCCAGCACGGAGACTCCAGGTACGCCATAGCTCGACGTTTCGACCGTTGATCGTCAATTCATTGGTTGCACCGGTCACGCAAATCCGCGTATCTATTTGGCACTCCAATTCCAGACCACCAAAGCTTGCCTCGATTGCACAGCTACCCGGATCATTACCCAACAGGCGATTGGCCCAGGCAAAAGCCTGCGGGTCCAGCGGCCCTCCTGTCGTCAGGCCAATGCGGTGGCAGCCAAAGCGGCCACTGTCCTGCAACAGACTCAGCATGCCGGGATTAATAACGCGGAAGCCGCTCACAGCTGGCCGCCCAAATCCAGAAATCGACTCCGGGAGATAGCTTCAAAAGAGATTCTATCTCCCACCTCAACCGGCATTGGCGGCTTTGCATCCAGGTCAAACATACGGGTTGGGCAAAGTCCGATTAGATTCCAACCTCCCGGCGATACCGCCGGGTAAACCGCGGTTTGCCGATCGGCAATGGCCACCGCTCCGCGCGGCACTTTGAGTCGTGGAGTCGCCAGGCGCGGCGCGGCGATTCGCTCATCGACGTGCCCCAGATAAGCAAAACCCGGAGCGAAGCCGATAGCGTACACGCGATACTCCATTCCCTGGTGTAAATCGACAATTTCTTCCAGAGATAAGCCGCTGTCGTCACTCATTCGAGCCAGATCCGGACCCGATTCCTCGGCATAGTAGACAGGGAGAACCACCAGCTTGCCCTCACTGGTGATGGCTGAGTCGGCACGGGTCACGGCACTGCGTATGTGCGCACCAACCTCCAGGTGATCAGTTTTATAGACGTCGTAAATAACAAGCAGTGAGGCGTATGAGGGAACCAGATCTATCAGCAGATTCCCCAGACTGTCTTCCAACAGTGCCGCCAGCCGATGAATTTGTGCGCTCACCCCTGGGCTGCTGTGCTCGCCGAAGTACACGATCAGTGCATTTTCTCCCGCGACCTCAACCCTGATGTTCTGACTCCCAACCGTCAATGGAGTAACTCGCGAATCGCGGCAATTGCCTGCACACCCACGAGGTTATCGCCGTGGACACAAAGCGTGTCTACACCAAGCTCGAGTACGTATCCGCTAACGGTGGTCACACAGCTGTGCTCGGCCAGCTGTGCCACCTGCTCCAGCATCCGCTCGCGGCCATGCACCGCTCCGTTCTCCCGTCGCGACAACAAGCTGCCGTCGTCGGCATAGCAGCGATCGGCGAAGGCTTCAAATAATACCGACAGGCCGCGCTCGGCCGCCTCGGCTCTATGGCGGCCTGCCTCGGGAGTTGCCTGTAGCATCAATGCCAGTGGACGATGATAATCGGCGAGAGCAGCCATGATGGCGCTACGAACAGTGGGCTTGGCCATCATGTCGTTGTAGAGAGCGCCATGGGGTTTCACATATTCCAGGGGTAGTCCCGCGCATGCAGCCATACCTTCGAGCGCGGCAATCTGATATTGCACAGTAGCGATAATCTCCTCCTCACTCAGCGCCATCGAGCGCCGACCAAAGCCAACCAGGTCGGGGTAGGCTGGATGGGCCCCGACGCTAACGCCGTTTTCTGAGGCAAGGGCGAGTGTCCTACGCATAATCATGGGATCGCCAGCGTGAAAACCGCAGGCGATATTAGCCTGGTCGATATGCCGCATAACTTCCTCGTCGAGGCCCATATTCCAGCTGCCGTAACTTTCACCCAGATCACAATTCAGTAGCATCTTAATTCCTCAAAATCTCAGTCTACATCACCGCCAACTGGCTATTTCGCACATCGGTAACCAACATGCAACCGGGAGTATGGGTAATACAAAATTCTGGACGCGCCTGTTCCAGTGCCACCTGGGGCGTCACCCCGCAAGCCCAAAACACCGGCATCTCTGTTTCATTTATTGTTACCGCGTCGCCAAAATCGGGAACGCGAATATCTTCAATGCCTATTAACGCCGGATCACCGAGGTGCACCGGCGCACCGTGTACCGAGGGAAAACGGGTACAAATCTGCACTGCCCTGATCGCATCAGCGGCCACGAAGGGTCGCATGCTCACCACCATATTGCCACTGAATGCCCCTGCGGGTTCACAGCTAATATTGCTCCGATACATGGGTACATTTACGCCCTCGCTAATATTACGCACATCTAATCCATCCGCCAGGAGCGCTTCCTCGAATGAAAATGAACAGCCCAGCGCGAACGTTACCAAATCGTCGCGCCAGAGATGGGTCACATCGTTTAGCTCCTCGACCAGCTCGCCATGACGAAATACCCGATAGCTAGGCACGTCACTGCGAATGTCGATATCCCCCAGACTGGGCAACCCGGTCTCACCGGGATTCGCAGAGGAAGCTATCAGCGGACAGGGTTTGGGGTTGAGCTGGCAAAATCGCAAAAAGTCGGTGGCCCAGGCAGCGGGTAATATAACGATATTGCACTGCACATACCCAGCCGCCGCGCCCGAAGTATTGGATAGGTAGTCTCCGCAGCGGATGCGCTGACGCAGTTCGGCAGGCGTTTCGTCAGTGTTCATAATGGCTCATCAATTACTCTCAAAGAACGGATAATAAGCGTTTTTTCCAACAATCAACAAGGACATCTCTGCTACCATTGGGCCGAATTCGGTAACAGGAGGTTGTATGAAGCGCTTTGGTCCGGGGCTTTTAGTCATGGCTGCGTTCATCGGCCCTGGCACTGTCACCACCGCCAGCAAAGCCGGAGCGGAGTATGGCTTTGCGCTGATGTGGGCGCTGTTGTTCTCGGTTGTGGCCACTATAGTGCTGCAGGAGATGGCAGCTAGACTGGGCCTGGTAAGCAGACGCGGCCTGGCCGAAGCGCTCAGAGATACCTTTGACAACGCCACTTTCCGTATCTTCGCCATCGTCAGCGTCATTCTCGCTATCGGACTGGGCAACGCCGCCTACGAGTCCGGCAATATAGCCGGTGCCGCGCTCGGTCTGGCCGCTATCAGCGACATCCCGAGCAATTTATGGGCACTGGTGGTAGGCGGCACGGCATTCGCACTACTGGCCAGCGGCCGCTATGCGGTTATCGAGCGGGGTTTGATAGTGCTCGTTGTGGTGATGAGTACGGTATTTCTGACCACCATGTTTATCGTGTCGCCAGACTGGGGGGCGATAATGAAGGGCCTGACCCAACCTTCTATACCAACGGGCTCTGCTCTGACCATCATGGCGCTGATCGGCACGACAGTGGTGCCTTATAACCTTTTTCTCCACGCCAGTTCCGTCCGCGAGAAGTGGTCGGCCGAGGTACCTTTAGAGCAGGCTCTGAGGGAGTCGCGCCGCGACAGCGCACTGGCAATCGGCTTGGGCGGATTGATCACTCTGGCGATAATTTCAACCTCTGCCGCTGCATTTTTTGGCTCCGAAGCCGGATTCTCTGCGGCAACCATCTCGCAACAGTTGGAACCGCTGTTGGGCTCTGCAGCCAAATATTTTTTTGCCGTAGGTTTGCTGGCAGCAGGCCTCACCAGCGCCATAACCTCACCCCTGGCCGCCGCCTACGCCGTTAGCGGTGCGTTTGGCTGGCAGTCCGACCTGTCTTCGCCTCGTTTCAAGGCCATCTGGGCAACCGTGTTGTTACTGGGTACCATCGCCGCTGCTCTGGGCACGCGGCCGATCAGCGCCATAATATTTGCCCAGGCTACTAATGGCTTCCTATTGCCAGTGATAGCCGTGTTCCTGCTGTTGGTGATGAATCACTCCAGCGTACTGGGGAATTATCGGAACCGATTGTGGAGTAACATTGCCGGTATATCGGTCGTCCTGGTGGTGTCTGGACTGGGGTTGTTCAAACTGAGTAAAGCAATCGCGAGTCTGCTGTAGTTCGGCGGTAGACTAGCCCGCTACCAGGCTAATCAGGCAAATCTGCGGGCTCATCGATATCGCGCAACACCCCTGAGTCAGCTACCTCCAGAGCTCGAATCGCGGTCGACCTTCGCTCTATCAAATCCCTGGCTCCGGTATCGCCTCGGCACTGGCGTAGCTCTGGGAAAAAATGCTTACCAAAGCCCACTGGATTACCACGTCGTCCCCCGTGAACGGGGGTGCAAATCGTCGATGGCGTCGTGTGACACGCTATCGACCGGTACGTTTGCGGCAGTAGCCAGGGCATATCGGCCAGCGCAATCAGCACCCCTGTCCAGGCTGACAAATCTTTCATTCCCTCCGCCAGTGTTGCACCCATGCCGAGTTGAGCGTCGCTACAATAGATAATTTCTATGTCCCCGCGCGGCATAGTCACGGTCATAGCCATGTCGACGGAGGACAGGCAAACCCGACACGGTAAGTCCGCGGCGGCGATGTTGGTCAGGGTGCGCTCGAGAACGGTTTGTCCGTCGGCAAATGCAGCGAGTCGCTTGTCTGCGCCAAAACGGCGACTGCTGCCGGCAGCCAGCAGTAGCACTCCAACGGTCATAGCCGGGCGGGCCTATACATTGGGATCGAACAAACCACTGATGCTATGGGCGTCGACCCTGTGGATTGCGGCGTGACACTCCGCCAGAATCGCCAGGGCTATACCCTCGGGAAGATCACCGCCGAGGTGAAGTCCCGCGGGCCCAGCCAAAGACACCGGCAATTGGTCTAGCGAGATGTCTGCCATTGCCAATATCCTGTCACGCCGCTCTATGGGACCCAGCAGCGCCAGATATTTGACCTGAGAGCCGAGTAAAGCCTTTAGCGCGGCGGCATCGAGGCTTAGCTTGTGGCTCATGACGATGGCGGCGTCCAGCCCCTCAATAACCCCCTCCGCCACTAACGACTCGGGGTCACATTTGAGCAAACGAGCTGCACCGGGAAAGCATTCCCGGCGTGCATTGGCTGGGCGTGGATCGCAAACCACAATATGCCAGCCCAGGGTTGCAGCGATCGCAACCACAGGCTGAGCATCTACTCCGCCGCCAATGATCAATAAACTGGGTGGTGGCGCGATGAGATTAACGAACCAGCGCTCTTCGTTCAAGGTTGTGAGGGTTGCGGCATTAATTTCTGCCCAAGCAGAAAATTCGTCTGGCACTTCCCCAGTCGGGTCCAGTACCACCGCTGCAGCATCGAGCGGTCCCGATGGAATCCGCTGGCAGTGCAGGAGTTTGCGACGCTCACGCAGGCCCTGGAAAATTTGCTCCAGCCCCAGGTATTGGTTGGTCGATGTCACCTGCTGAAGCAGTACATCGATACTGCCGCCACAGCCAATGCCGAGGCGGTAGGCGATATCGTCCTCGTCGCTACCGTCGTAGGTAACCGTTCGCGCACGACCGCTGGCGAGGACCTTTCGGGCGTTGAGAGCGATGTCTGCTTCCAGACAACCACCACTTAAAAGTCCCAGTTGCCGCCCATCTCCACCAAACAGCATTAACGCACCAGGCTTGCGGTATACCGGGCCGAAAGAGTCGTACACGGTACCCAACACCCAGCTACAAGCGTCGCGCTCGGGGTACCAATCGGCCAACAAACTGATTAACTGCAGACTCATAAAGCCTTCATCGGCTAGAAATTATGCCGGGAACACTACCCGGTATGGCGATAGATTGTACAGCCAAATTCCGCGCCCGCATCTAGCATCCATCGCGCGAGGTAGTCCGCAAAGCTGCGCCGGATAACCAGATCAAAACTACCGTCCTCGCGACGAGCGGCCAGTGCGGTGGCCTTGGCAAAACTGGTTTGTACGCAGCGACCAACCCCGAATTTCTGTGCGTCGAAGTCGTAGCCGCAGGATTTCTTCAACAGCGTAGCGACGCCAGCCCCGCTCAGATTAAGCAGGGTTTGACCACTACTGATATCAGCCACAGAGATATGACCGCTGATCGCCTGCCGTAAATTTGCCTCTATCACCGCCTGCCGGCCTTCGATAACGATCACCAACCACTCGTCGGGGCCCAGCCAATAGATCGACGATTGCTCATCCCCACACCAAGTACCCGGCTCAGTGGGAAGTTCCAGGCCAATATTATTCCGCACGCCAGCTCTGAACGATTCATCCTGCGAGTTACCGCGGAGGTTGAGATGCCCTTTCGCGGCGATTTCGCATATTGCTATAGCAAATTCGCTCTCTGTATTTTGCTGAGCCCCGGTAGAGTCCAGAAAATAATGCAGGGGGGTTTCTACACAGACTTCAGACATTTTGCCGCGCTCCCTTGGGATCATAGAAAACAGATGCGCAAATTTCCGCTGCTACGGTGCGCCCATCCGCCAAGGGACAGTAAACAACTTCTCCCATGCGATTCAAGCCTCCCTTGACCACCGCCAGGGCGATGGACCTCCCCAGATTGGCGCTGTAGTAGCTCGAGGTGACGTGCCCCTGCATTGCCATGGGAATAGGTTGTTCCGCCGCCGTGACGATTTGAGCTCCCTCTGGCAGCACGACTTGCGGCTCCAGCGTCTTCAAACCCACCAACTGTTTGCGGTTATCTCGGCGGGTATCCTGCCGCTGTAGCGACCGCTTACCGATAAAACTGAATGCCTTGTTCTTGCCCACTACCCAGTCCATATCCATGTCCTGTGGCGTATTCGAGCCGTCCGTATCCTGTCCGACAATAATAAAACCCTTCTCTGCGCGTAGAACGTGCATGGTTTCGGTACCGTAGGGGGTGATATCAAATGCTTTTCCGGCGGCCATTAGCTGCTCCCACACAGCACGCGCTTTGTTAGCCGGTACATTGACCTCGTAGGACAGTTCGCCAGTAAAGCTGATACGAAAAACTCTCGCCGCGACACCAGCTACGGTGCCCGCTCGCCAATCCATAAATTTAAAGGCCTCGCCCGACAAATCCACGTCGTCACATACTGCGGCAATAACGTTGCGCGCATTAGGGCCGGTAACGGTGCAGGTCGCCCAGTGGTCGGTAACGGATGTAAAGTAGACCTGTAGCTCCGGCCACTCGGTTTGCCGCCACAGCTCTAGCCATGCCAAAACACCGGCAGCGCCGCCAGTTGTGGTGTGCATCAGATAGTGATTCTCGCCCATACAGGCCGTCACACCATCATCAAATATCATGCCGTCTTCTTTGAGCATAATCCCATATCGACACTTTCCAGGCGCCAACTGCAAATAAGAATTGGTATAGATGCGCGTAATAAATTCGGCGGCGTCCGGACCCTGAATATCAATTTTTCCCAGGGTCGATGCGTCCAGAATACCCACGCTGTTGCGCACGGCCAGACACTCGCGATTAACCGCTGTGTGCATGTCCTCCCCCGGCTGTGGAAAGTACCAGGGTCGCTTCCACTGACCAACATTTTCCCAAGCGGCACCCTGTTCCTGATGCCAGCGATGCATTGCGGTATAGCGCTCTGGATCGAACAAATCACCAACATCCCTACCGGCGATTGCACCAAAAGTTGTGGGGGTATACGCCGGCCGGAAAATTGTGGTGCCGGTTTGCTGCATACTCTGTCCGAGCGCTTTGGCAAGAATAGCCATTCCGTTAATATTGCCCAATTTACCCTGATCGGTACCGAAGCCCATGGCTGTATAGCGCTTCACGTGCTCGACGGATTCATACCCCTCGCGTGCGGCAAGCTCAATACTCGCAGCGGTGACATCTAACTGCTGATCGATAAACTGCAACGGCGCGCGGCTGACCGCTATATGGTGGGGAACCAAAAACAGCGCCTGCTGAGATTGCTCGACGACGTCCTCGATATCAATTGTGGGGAGTGTGGCGAAGGCATCACCATAGCCGGCCGCATGCGCTGCCTGGGCACCCGCGGTAGCTCCATGATCAATACTCGTACGACGACCATAAACCCCGGCTGCAGCGCCGGCAGAGCGCTCATCCTGAAGTGATACGCCCGGTACGAAACCGACGATGTCATCATCCCATCGCGGTTTCGATCCGGTATGAGAACTCAAATGGACAACCGGGCTCCAGCCACCAGAGCTGGCAATAACGTCGCACTCCAGCCGGTCCGCTGCCCCTCTTACCGCACTGCCATCGTCATTAAGAGGAGCAATAAGGGCCCCCTCCACACGCTTTCGACCCGCGACATCAACCACACCATGACCCGTGACGACTCGAATGCCAAGCTCTCTGGCCCTCTCGACCAGATACCCATCTGCCTTGATACGCGTATCGACGACTGCAACAACCTCTCGCCCCGCCAGATTCCAGTCGATTGCAGTCTGGTAGGCATTGTCATTAGTGGTGCACAACACCAGACGGGAACCAGCAGCGACACCGTATCGATTCAGGTAAGTGGATAGTGAGGAGGCCAGCATAACCCCGGGTACATCGTTGTTGGCAAAGACTAGCGGTCTTTCCAGAGCGCCAGTGGCCAGCACAACCTGCGCGGCGCGCACCCGGTGCAGACGCTGCCGACTACCACTGTCGGATGTCATACCCAGGTGATCTGAGCGCCGCTCGAGAATCGCCAGGAAATTGTGATCGTAGTAGCCAAATACGGTGGCTCTAGGCAACACCAGCACGTTCTCGCTGGCGCTCAGCGCGGCGATAGTCGCGTCCCGCCACGCCGTCAACACGCCATTTTCTGCCGTCGCCGCCAGGCCGAGAGAACTACCGCCCAGCTCCTGTTGTTCGTCGGCGAGAATTACTCTACAGCCACGATGCGCGGCCTCCAGCGCCGCTGCGAGCCCCGCTGGACCGGCGCCCACTACCAGCACATCGCAGTGCTGGTTGAGCTTGTCATAGGTATCGGGATCGGAGCCAACCGGTGCTTTACCGAGTCCCGCCGCCTTGCGAATAAAATGCTCGTAGGTCATCCAGAATTTCTTCGGTCGCATGAACGTCTTGTAATAAAAGCCCGGTGGCATGAAGCGCCCTAGCAGGCCCACCAGACTCATCAGATTGAAGTTAACACTGGGCCAACCGCCTACGCTGCAAGCCGTCAGACCTTCGAATAATTCGACCTGCGTCGCCTTTAGATTCGGCACTGAACTCGCACCACTGCCCAGTTGAACAATCGCGTTGGGTTCTTCCGCGCCGTGACCGACGATACCCCGGGGTCGACCGTATTTAAAACTGCGGCCCACCACGTCTACCGAATTAGCCAACAGAGCCGACGCCAGAGTGTCGCCTGCGCAGCCGCGCAGGGCTTTGCCATTAAAACTGAAGTTGAGCGGTTTCGAGTGATCGACCCTGCCCTCCAATTCGACTCTTCGTGCCACGTCCTGTTTTAACTCACTCATGACTCGCGCCCCAATTCGCCTGGCGCTCGACATGTCGGCTGCTCTCCGATCTTGTAGGTCTCGGATATCAAATAGCTGACCGTGTCGCGGGTGACATTGAAGTAGCGCCGACACCCAGCCACGTGATACCACATCTCGTGATGCAGCCCGCGGGTATTTTTACGAAAGAACAGGTAATCCCCCCAGCTTTCATCCGAGGCCGATTCGGGGTCTAGCGGCCTTTCGATATGTGCCTCCCCGGCCGGACTGAATTCATCCTCTTCGCGATCTTCGCAGCAGTAAGGGCAGTGTATTTTAAACATGATATTTCTCCGCGCGCGAGATCAGTGGGCGACGCCGGCGGCGCCGTGCTCATCGATCAATGCGCCACTGTGAAAGCGACTCAGTTCGAATGGAGCCGCGAGCGGGTGCGGTCTATCGTTGGCCAGGGTATCGGCAAAAACGTATCCCGAACCCGGCGTCGCCTTGAACCCACCCGTACCCCAACCACAATTGAAAAAGAGTCCTGGTACCGAAGTTTTACTGATTATCGGGCACGCGTCGGGACAGGTATCGACAATACCGCCCCACTGCCGATTCATTCGTACACGACTGAATGAAGGAAAGAGCTCGCATATAGCCTGGATGGTGTGTTCGATGACGTGGAAAGACCCACGTTGCCCATAGCCGTTGTAGCGATCAATACCAGCGCCAACAACGAGATCACCCTTGTCCGATTGGCTGATGTAACCGTGCACGGCATTGGACATGACCACTGTATCCAGACACGGTCGCAGCGGTTCGGACACCAGGGCCTGAAGAGGATGGGACTCGACCGGCAGACGCAAGCCCACCATGGCCGCCATCACGCCACTGTTACCAGCTGTAACACAACCCACCTTGCGAGCGCCTATAAAACCACGGTTGGTTTCGACCCCTATTGCGACACCCTTATCGCGCCTGATACCCGTGACTTCGGTTTCCTGAATCAGGTCAACGCCCAGGGCATCGGCCGCCCGGGCATAACCCCAGGCCACGGCGTCGTGACGGGCAGTACCACCACGGGGTTGCCATGATGCACCCAGAACGGGATGGCGTGAATTGGGGGAGCAATTAAGTAATGGCACCCGCTGCTGAACTTCGGCAGCGTTTAAGACTTCTCCGTCGATACCATTGAGTCGATTGGCGTTTACCCGGCGCTGGATATCCCGCATATCCTGAAGATTGTGACCCAGGTTGAGTACGCCACGCTGGCTGAACATAACGTTAAAATTCAACTCCTGACTGAGGCCCTCCCACAACTTCATGGACAACTCATACAGCTGTGCCGCCTCGTCCCACAAATAATTTGAACGGATTATCGTAGTATTTCGGGCGGTATTTCCCCCACCGAGATAACCCTTTTCAACTACTGCTACATTGGTAATGCCGTGAACACTGGCTAAATAATAGGCGGTCGCAAGCCCGTGACCTCCGCCGCCCACAATCACAATGTCGTAGTCGGAACGCGGCTCGGGATTGCGCCAGGCACGCTGCCAGTTCTCGTGATAAGAAAGACCGTTCCTAACTAATCCAAGCGCGGAATAGCGGTTCTTGGCGGGAAAAAGTTTCATTAAATACTCCCGGATCGGGGTGATCTATAAAGCGCCTATTGGAACAAAAGAGTGCCCCGCAGCGCTATTGTAGAAAGGCCATATACTAGGACATAAACGACAAATATCGGCCAAAATCGGCGCTAATCAACATTCGACAATATTGACCGGCACTTCTATGACATTCAGCGCCAGACCACCGCGTGCCGTTTCCTTATATTTATCCTTCATGTCGCGCCCGGTATCGCGCATGGTCTTGATCACTTTGTCGAGGGAAACGAAGTGGGTGCCGTCGCCATTAAGCGCCATCCGCGCTGCGCTGATGGCTTTGATCGAAGCCATGGCGTTACGTTCGATACAGGGTATTTGAACCAACCCACCGATGGGGTCACAGGTTAAGCCAAGATTGTGCTCCATGCCGATCTCCGCAGCGTTTTCCACCTGCTCGGGAGTACCACCCTGGGCTTCGACCAGTGCCCCCGCGGCCATGGAACACGCCGATCCGACCTCCCCCTGACAACCCACCTCAGCGCCGCTGATGGAGGCATTCTTCTTATATAGAATACCGATAGCCGCGGCAGTTAACAGAAAACGAACGATGCCATCATCGTTGGCACCAGGACAAAAATTTCGGTAGTAGTGAATGACCGCCGGGATAATACCCGCAGCTCCATTGGTGGGAGCGGTCACCAAGCGACCGCCGGCAGCATTTTCTTCATTGACCGCCAGTGCATAGAGCGTCACCCAATCTAAAATAGTCAGGGGGTCTGTCAGCGCAGCGAGAGGTTTGCCGAGTAGCTGGCGGTGTAGCTTCGCGGCGCGACGTTCTACATTAAGCCCACCGGGTAACTGCCCCTCCTGGACGCAACCGCGAGCGACGCAATCTTGCATTACCTGCCACAACCCCAGTAAATCTCTACGAATTTCGTCTTCGGTACGCCAAGCCTTTTCATTTTCCATCATCAAATCACAGATCGCCAGATCGTGCTGCCGACATAAAGCCAATAGCTCCACCGCCGAATTGAATGGATAGGGTTGCGGGGTTTCGTCCTCAACCAGACAATCTTCCCGTGCAGCATTCTCATCGACCACAAACCCACCCCCAACCGAGTAGAAAACTGCGCTACACAATTCCTCATCGGTGGAGGAGAAAGCCGAAAACTTCATACCATTGGGATGAAAGGGCAAGGACTTCCTGCGGTGCAGTTTCAAGTCTCGCGATTCGACAAATTCAATATCTCGCTTGCCCATCAGTCTCAGCACATTGTTACCGCGAATGTCAGCGAGTCGGGAGTGTATCGTCTCCACCTCCACGTGCTCCGGGGTTTCTCCCTCAAGCCCCAGAATTACAGCTTTGAGGCTACCGTGACCGCGCCCGGTCAAACCCAACGATCCATACAACTGAGCGTTGATCCGGGCAACCTGTGGTAGTAGCCCTTCCGACTCAATCCTGGCACCGAATTGCCGGGCGGCTATCATCGGTCCAACCGTGTGCGAGCTCGAGGGGCCTATCCCTATTTTGAACAAATCAAACGCGCTGATACTCATGGTGAACACCCTGGAAAATAAATTTAGCAAAAATTTGGACCTGCTACGCAATGAGCGTTCCGAGGGTGATGATACACTAACTGCTCTCGACTCAATCAATACAATCGACCCATGCTTAAACAAACGTCCCTGCTGCTATCACTTTCTTTACTTTGCACTTTGCTGCTGCCCGCCTGCGCCACCGAAAAACCAGTCTACACATCGAAACCTGCTCCACTGGATCTGAGTGGCAACTGGGAGATGAATTACGGTAGAAGCGACCACGTCGAGGAGAAACTGCGTAGCCTCGCCAAAGAGTATCAAAGAATGCAGGAGCGCCAGCAACGCACGGGCAACATGAACAGGCGCTCTGGGCCAACCGTTGAAATCTCCGGGGGACGGTCTTTCAATTCAGTGGTAGCCACGGCGCGACTGGCGGATATGATCACCAGATCGCAGGTGGTGGAAATCATCCAGGCGAACGACCACATTAAAATAGGCCGAGATGAAAACTTCACGCTGATATGCCATTTCTCTACGCCACGTCAGGAATTGGAAGCGGATTCGCTAGGTACTGAGTACTGCTACTGGGATGGTGTGGATCTCCTGTATCGGATCAGACTGCCCGATGGTCTGGCTGTAAATCATCGCCTGACACTGGCTCCAGAGGGCGATCAGTTGCGCATAGCCACCAGCGTTTTTGCCCCGAATGTATCTCCCTTTACCCTGAACCGTTTTTACTACCGCTTCGAGCCCTCCGCTGAAGACTTCAACTGCGAGTTTACCTTGAGTAAAGGCAATGTCTGCAGCCGCCGGGAACAGTAACCAATGGACAAATTAATAAAAAGAAACAGCCTCAGACAGTGCCTTCTCGTCGCAATGCTGACCATGACTATAACCATAATCATGGCCACCGCCTTTGAGGTCCGCGCCCAACCTGCCGACGCCATTCAACTCGATGTTGGGTTGTTGGTTTTCGATGCAAATTTGTCGACCCTGGAAACCCAGAGCAAGGACCGAGCCGCACTGGTAAAGATCCGGTCATCTGAGGCAAACTACATTCCCTATGTACTACGCCAGGTTCTCATCCAATCCGACCATTGGGGCGTCGTGCGGGTGCTACCCGAAATAGATAGCAGCGCTGAGCTGCTGGTTGCCGGAAAAATTTTAGAGTCCAACGGACTGGTACTCAGCTTGCATATCCTGGCTGTCGATAGCACCGGACGCGAATGGCTGAACAAGGAATATACGCAGCAATCGCTAACTG
>JBLHKV010000057.1:0-16293 GCA_047618115.1 Halieaceae bacterium
ATAATTCAGCCTATTGCATTAACGGTTGGCACTTAATGAAACGAAACAGTCTATGGGTTCTTTTGTGGGCGGCGTTATTTAGCCCGCAATTGCTGGCTCAGAATTTTGTCATATCCGATATTCGTGTCGAAGGTCTCCAGAGGATATCTGCGGGAAGCGTGTTTACGGCTCTTCCGGTGGGTGTGGGGGATGGTATCGACGCCGATGTAATTCGACAGGCCTCCAGAGCTTTATTTCGAACCGGGAATTTTGACGATATTAGTATTGGCCGCGATGGCAGCGTGCTGGTGGTGATAGTGACTGAAAGGCCTTCGATCAGTGAGATAAGCATCGATGGAAATAAGGCCATTGAAACAGAGGCGCTGCTCGAAGGACTGAAGGGTGCCGGACTGGCCGAGGGACAAGTTTTCAAACGTTCGACGCTGGAAGGCATGCAACTGGAATTACAGCGGCAATATGTTCAGCAAGGTCGCTACGACGCGGACATTGAGACAGAGGTTATTCCCGAGCCGCGGAACCGTGTATCGGTCAATATTCACGTCGATGAGGGCAGCGTCGCTTCGATACAGCATATCAACGTCGTCGGAAATAAGGTGTTTAACGATGAGGAGTTACTCGAACAGATCGAACTGAAAAAAACTAACTGGCTGTCTTTCATTCGTAGTGACGACAAGTACTCCAAAGAAAAGATGACCGGCGATATCGAGACGATTACATCGTTCTATCTGGATCGCGGATATTTGAAGTTTAGCGTAGATTCAACCCAGGTGTCGGTTACGCCAGATAGATCATCAGTTTATATTACTGCCAACGTAACTGAAGGCGACAAGTACACAGTGGGTAGCGTGGAGCTTTCTGGGGATCTTGTCCTGCCCGAAAGCGATTTACGCAGATTTCTTATAGTTGCCGAAGACCAGACCTTCTCACAGCGACTGGTAACTTCGAGTGAGGAATACCTGACCCAAAGACTTGGCAATGAGGGTTACAATTTTGCCGAGGTTACCGGGATTCCAGAAATTGAGGGTGATAGCACCATTGTGGCGATGAAATTCTTCATCGATCCGGGCAAGCGAACTTATGTGCGACGGATTAATTTCAAGGGTAATCTGCGAACAGTAGATGAAGTGCTACGTCGCGAAATGCGCCAGATGGAGAGCGCACCTGCGTCGTCCTCTGCGATAGAGCAGTCCCGGGTTCGCCTGGAGCGGCTCGGTTTTTTCAAGCAGGCCACCGTCGATACACGAGAGGTTCCTGGTCACGATGATTTGATAGATATCGAGTTTGAAGTTGAAGAGCAGTCTTCAGGCAGCATCAGCGCCAGTTTTGGTTACGCCCAGGGCACCGGGGCAATATTTGGCCTGAACCTGCAGCAGGACAACTTTTTGGGGTCGGGTAAACAGGTTGGTATAGGCCTGAATTCCAGTAGCTACCAAGATTCCTACAATTTCAGCTACCTCGACCCGTATTTTACCGAGGACGGCGTGAGCCGTGGTTTCAGTGTATTTTTCAGATCAACCGATCTGGATAAGGTCAACGTCTCAAGCTACTCGACAGATACCCTGGGCGCCGCAGTTAATTTTGGCTATCCCCTGAGTGAGACGCAGAGGCTGGGTTTCAGTTTTGGTGTTTCCAACACTGCGATTACGGTTGGTCGGTTTGCCGTTCAGGAGATCAGCGGTAGTCCACGACTTCAGGATGGTGTCGATAACTGGTTTGAGAGTACTGAGGTTCTAAATGAATCTGGTTTTGGCACAGGTGTATACGATGCCATTGAAGAGTTGCAAGCTATCTCAACGCTTCCGGAATCGGCACTAACCCCACCAACTATAACCGGGTTTCTCGATGACAACGGCGACGACTACGACAACTTCACCTTCAGTGCGAGTTGGTCGCAGTCTAAGCTTAATCGCGGCCGACTCGCCACCAGGGGTTTCTCGCAAAGGATAAATCTGGAAGCCACAGTGCCGGGAAGTGATCTCGAGTTTTTCAAATTGGTTTATACCGGGGAGTATTTTTATCCCATAGCAAATAACTGGACGTTACGTTTCCGCACGGAGCTTGGCTATGGTGACGGCTACGGTGGCACTACGGAACTACCTTTCTATGAGCACTTTTTTGCCGGTGGATTTGGCTCTGTACGCGGCTTTGAAAGTCACTCGCTTGGTCCTCAGGATAGCCCTGCCGTTCTCTATCGCCTGGGCACGCCGGTAACTGCAATTACCGAAGACGGCGTGCCTACACAGACAGGTGGCGACGATGGTCGGAGCTTTGGTTACGCTGTGCGCAATGGAAAAATAGCCCTGGATGGTGTAGCCGACGACCCCGATCCCATCGGCGGTAATGTGCTGTTTGAGGGTAGTATCGAGCTGCTCTTCCCCATGCCTTTTGTCAAGGATCGCCGCTCGCTTCGGTCAGCATTTTTCATAGACTCCGGTAATGTGTTCAATACAAATTGTCGCAGTAGTCAGCTCAATTGTTTCGACGTGAATTTCGATGAACTTCGATACTCCGTGGGACTCGGAGTTACATGGATAACGGGCTTTGGTCCACTCACTTTCAGCATCGCCAAGCCCATTAACTCGGGCGATGAAGATGAAGAAGAAGCATTTCAATTCAGCCTCGGAAGAGGATTTTAGTTAAAACCAATAGACGGAGAATGACGTGTCTAATTTTAGTAAAGTGTGTATTGTTTTAGTAGTTCTGTTCTCGCCACTGGCGGCATGGGCTCAGGGCAAAATAGCTGTAATTAATCTCGAGGAAGCTATTCTGCAAACCGATGAGGCGCAAGAACGGCTCGAAGGATTACGCAAGCAGGGCGATTACGCAGCGGATAAAGGCGAGTTTGATCGAATCAAGCAGGAGCGCGAGGATCTGATTGCAGAACTGCAAAAGGATATCGCCGTAATGAGCCAGGAACAGCAACAAGCTGCGCGGAAGAAACTGGCGAACAAAGAGGCAGACCTCCAGCATTTGTTGGGTAAATTGCAAAAGGCAGAGCGTGAAATTGGCGCCGCGATATTGCAGGAAATGACCCCAAAGGTGCAGCTTGTACTGCGCGATTTGATTCAAACCGAAGGCATAGGCCTACTGCTGCAACGCTCGGCTGTGATTCACGCCGATGCGGGATTCAGCCTAACGGCCAAGGTTACCGACAAGTTAAATCAGAACGCGGCTGAATAGGCTAGCTTTGTGCTCACTCTCGGAGACATTTCCCAGCAACTGGGATTGTCTCTGCGAGGCGGGGCGGCCGAGCTGCCAATCAGTGGCTTGGCAACGCTCCGGGGCGCTAAACCTGGCGAGCTAAGTTTTTTTAGTAATCGCCACTACCTAAAACAGCTGGGTGACACCCGCGCCTCAGCGGTGATCGTCGCGGAAGAGTTTGCCGGCGAATTTAGCGGCGCTGTATTGATAAGTCCCACTCCCTACCTCAGCTACGCCAAAGCCTCCTCATTATTCGATGACCGACCGGTGCCTGTTGCAGGTATTCACCCAACTGCTTGGGTCGATCCGACAGCGCGGTTGGCGGATGACGTCAAAATTGGCCCCCATTGTGCCGTTGGACCAGAGTGCTCTCTTGATTCGGGAGTAAGTCTCGGTGCAGGGACGGTGCTGGGCGCGGGCAGCCGTATTGGGCGGGGCAGTAGGTTGGACGCTCGAGTGACGCTTTGTGACGGTGTGGAAGTAGGCTTTGCCTGCCATATTCAAAGTGGGGCTGTATTGGGCTCAGACGGCTTTGGATACGCGCCCGAAGAGTCTGGCTGGGTCAAGATTCACCAATTGGGTACAGTTAAATTGGGCGATCGTGTCCATATTGGTGCCAACACGTGTATAGATCGAGGCGCTCTCGGTGATACGGTGATTGGAAATGGCGTGATCATCGATAATCTGGTGCAGATCGCTCACAATGTTCACATCGGTGAGAACACTGCAATAGCCGCGTGCTGCGCTATTGCCGGTAGTACTACTATAGGATCGGGCTGTACTATCGCCGGTGCAGTCGGGATAATCGGACATCTGCAAATTGTCGACAATGTGCATGTAACGGCCATGAGCCTGATCACCCACTCCATAACCGTGCCGGGTTCGTATTCGTCGGGCACACAAATGGGCGAAACACATGAATGGCGCAAAAATGCGGTCCGCTTTTCGCAGTTGGACAAGATCTACAAGAGGTTGCGTGAGTTGGAGCGAGCGGAACGCAGATAAGAGAGCTAATTGAGATTACTGAAATAAACACAAAACTGAAGTGTGAGTTTATCAAATGATGGATGTTACAGAAGTTCGGGAATACCTCCCACACCGATACCCATTTTTGCTCGTAGATAAGGTGATCGAACTAAAACTGGGCGAATCAATTGTAGCTGTGAAAAATGTCACAGTGAATGAACCTTGGAATGTTGGTCACTTTCCTGAAACACCTATCATGCCAGGCGTTTTGCTGCTTGAAGCTATGGCTCAGGCGGCCGGAATTTTGGGTTTTAAGACAATGGGTAAGAAGCCCGCCGATGGTTCGATCTATTACTTTGTGGGCGCCGACAAGCTGCGCTTTAAGCGCCCGGTGGTGCCCGGTGATCAAGTGATGTTGCGCGCCGCCGTACTCTCGGAAAAGCGTGGAATCTGGAAGTTCCAAGTCAGCTGCGACGTTGATGGCAAACTGTGCAGCTCGGCCACCATTCTCTGCGCCGATCGTTGATTTATGATCCACGCGACTGCGATTGTTGAACCCGGCGCCAAACTGGCCGATGGCGTTCGGGTCGGCCCTTGGAGCTATATTGGTGATAATGTAGAAATCGGCAAGGGAACGGTCATCGAATCCCACGCCGTGATTAAGGGTCCGACGGTTATTGGCGAGCATAACCACATATACCAGTTTTCCACCGTCGGAGAGGGCACTCCCGACCTGAAGTTTAATGAAGAGCCGACCTCCCTGGTGATTGGTGACCACAATACCATCCGGGAAGGGGTGACTATTCATCGAGGCACCGTACAGGATCGCGCAGAAACAACAATTGGCAACAACAACCTGATGATGGCCTATGTTCATGTGGGCCACGATAGCGTTATTGGTGATCACACCATTTTAGTCAACAATACGGCCCTTGCGGGGCATGTGCACGTTGGCGATTGGGCGATCCTCAGTGGTTATACCTTGGTGCATCAATTTTGCAAGTTGGGTTGCCACAGTTTCACCGGGATGGGTACGGCTGTTGGTAAGGATGTTCCGGCATTTGTGACAGTCTCCGGGGCGCCGGCACAGGCGAAAACGATTAATGCTGAGGGACTGCGCCGTAGGGGCTATTCTGTGGAGTGTATTCGTCAGTTGAGACGTGCTTACAAAATAATTTACCGGCAGGGTCTGACTCTAGAACACGCCATCGAAAGACTGGAAGTCATTGTACAGGAATTCCCCGAAATTCAACCTCTGCTGGACTCTGTGCGCTCCTCGGAGCGCGGAATCGTCAGGTAGGTGTCGCTGCAAAAGCTACGGGTCGGAATTGTCGCCGGCGAGGCCTCGGGCGATATATTAGGGGCGGCACTTTGTCGGGAGCTGCGACGTCGAGACCTGGTATTCGAAATTGTCGGTGTAGGTGGTCCTTTGATGCAGGCCGAGGGCTGCCGGTCGCTTTACGATATGGATCGACTTTCCGTTATGGGGCTGATTGAGCCTCTAAAGCGGTTACCGGAATTACTTGCGATGAGGCGGGGCTTGTTTCGGCAACTGCTGGGGGCAGAAATCGATGTTTTCATCGGTGTTGACTCTCCAGACTTCAATCTACGACTGGAGTACAGGTTGAAGTGCGCAGGAGTTGCTGTTGCGCACCTTGTCAGTCCCTCTGTCTGGGCATGGCGCAGCCGGCGTATCCATAAGATAGCGCGTTCTGTCGATCTGATGATGACTTTGTTTCCCTTTGAAACCGAGATATATGAGCGCCATCAGATCGCCGTGACCTGTATAGGTCACCCACTGGCCGATCAATTCCCGATGATCCCCGACCAACTTGCAGCCCGGCAGCAGCTGGGCATTCAGCAGGAGCAGCGGGTGGTTGGGTTGTTCCCCGGCAGCCGCGCAGGGGAGGTGTCCCAACTGGGCCAATTGTTTGTCGATGCGGCAAAATTAATTCACGAGCAGTGGCCGGACCTAATCTTTGTGGTCCCCGCTGCGAACAGATCGCGCCTTCTGCAGTTGGAGCAAATTATCGAAAATTGCAGTGATTTACCCATCCGACTGATATTGCAGCAGTCACACCAGGTAATGACCGCCTCGGATTGTCTACTGATGGCTTCTGGCACCGCGACGCTCGAGGCTATGCTGCTTAAGAAACCCATGGTTGTAGCCTACCGAATGGGCCGACTATCCTATGCGATAATCTCGCGTATGTTGCATACAGCACACATCGCATTGCCCAATTTGCTCGCGGGTGAACGGCTGGTGCCCGAGTTCGTTCAAAACGATGCTACGGCCGAGGCGCTGGCGGCAGCGATCAGCGCTGAGCTGAGCGACTCGCGTCGATCGGTAGAGCTGAGGTCCAAGTTTGATAGCATACACAGGCAATTGCGCAAAAATGCAGGAGTGGCCGCTGTCGACGCCATCCTGGAGATGATCTACGCAAAAGCAGGCGTGGTACATGGACCTGTTTGACGGCGTTCATCGGGGTAAAGTGATCGCCGGAGTAGATGAGGTCGGCCGCGGTCCACTGGCTGGCGATGTTGTTGCGGCCGCAGTAATTCTAAACCCTTCGCAGCCAATAGCTGGACTGCGCGACTCAAAAAAATTGACCGAGAAACGCCGCGAACAGCTGGCGGCCGAAATCAGAGGCAAGGCTCTTTGCTTTGCAGTGGCTAGAGCCAGCGTTAGTGAAATCGACAGTATCAATATTTTACAAGCGAGTTTATTGGCAATGCACCGGGCAGTCTCCGCTCTCGAGATCCAACCTGAATATGTGATGGTCGATGGCAATCGCCTGCCGCGCTGGTCTTATGCGTCCGAAGCGGTAGTGAGGGGAGATGACAAGGTCGCCGAGATTGCAGCGGCATCAATACTTGCCAAAGTAGTTCGGGATAACGAGATGAAAGTTCTCGATTCCCGGTTTCCGGGCTATGGTCTGGCACGTCATAAGGGGTATCCTACCCCGCAGCATTTAGCCGCTCTACGCGAGTTGGGCGTCTGCGAAATTCATAGGCGCAGTTATGCCCCGGTGCGCGCTGCCATCGAGGCAGAATCAGCAGTTATTCCTGGCGCGGAACACTAGGGGAGAAGAGCTACACAATGCCAAGTTTTATTCATCTGCGCGTGCATAGCGAGTATTCGGTTAGCGACGGTCTGGTGCGTGTGAAGCCCCTCATGTCGCATCTCGCTGAAACCGGAATGCCCGCAATCGCGGTCACCGATCGAACCAATTTTTACGCATTAATCAAATTGTATAAAGCCGCACAGGCTGCTGGGATCAAATTTATCATTGGCGCGGATGTCAGTGTGCGGGACGAAGATGATCCGGACGCCTCCAGTGTTCTTTGTCTATTGGCAATGAACGAGAGCGGTTATCGCAATATGACCGAATTGCTTTCAAAGGCTTTTTTGGAAGGTCAACGACACGGCATTCCCTACGTTACTCAAGACTGGATTCGAGAGCACAGCGACGGGGTTATAGCACTGTCAGGAGCGGCTGATGGCGATGTTGGACAGGCTCTCGTAAATGGTCGGGCCGAGGTTGCCGAAGAGCGGTTAGCCAAGTGGATGTCCATTTTCCCCGATCGCTATTACCTTGAAGTTCACCGTACGGGCCGTCAATACGACGAGGATCAATTACACGCTGCGGCGGCTTTGGGAGTGGCCAAGGCGTGCCCGGTTGTCGCTACCAATAACGTACGTTTTCTGAAACCTGAAGATTTCGAGGCCCATGAGGCGAGGGTTTGTATTCACGAGGGTCGTACCCTGGATGATTCGCGGCGGGTACGTTTGTATACGCAGCAGCAGTATCTTCGCACAGAGGAAGAGATGCTCGAACTCTTCTCAGATTTCCCCGAGGCATTGGAAAATTCTATCGAGATTGCTAAACGTTGCAACGTGACGATGCACCTTGGCGAACCGCATCTTCCAGACTATCCCATCCCGGATAATCTGGGCCTCGAGCAGTTTTTCCGCCAGCGCTGCCACCAGGGTCTGGATGATCGCTTACAAAGTTTATTTGATCCTAACGAAGCGAGCACGGCCGAGACTGTCAAGAAATATCGGGCACGACTCGATTTTGAAATTGATGTTATTTTGCAGATGGGTTTCCCCGGTTACTTTCTTATCGTTATGGATTTTATCCAATGGGCGAGAGATAACGGCATTCCGGTAGGCCCGGGGCGAGGCTCGGGAGCGGGTTCGTTGGTGGCGTATGCGCTGATGATAACCGACTTGGATCCACTGGAGTACGACCTGTTATTCGAGCGGTTTTTGAATCCGGACCGGGTCTCTATGCCAGACTTCGATATCGATTTTTGCATGGAAAGACGCGATGAAGTCATAAGTTATGTTGCCGACAACTATGGCCGTGACGCCGTGTCGCAAATTATTACCTTCGGAACTATGGCGGCAAAGGCCGTCGTTCGCGATGTCGCCCGGGCTCAGGGCAAGTCTTATGGATTGGCGGACAGATTATCCAAGATGATTCCCTTTGAGGTGGGAATGACCCTCGAAAAGGCCGTCGAACAGGAAGAGCCGCTTCGGGAATTTCTCGCCGAGGACGGACAGGCCCAAGAAATATGGGATATGGCCGAACAATTGGAAGGTGTTATTCGCAATGTCGGTAAACACGCCGGCGGTGTGGTTATCGCTCCTTCGAAATTGACTGATTTTTCGGCACTGGTTTGCGATGAAGATGGAGCGGGTCTGGTCACACAATTTGACAAAAGCGATGTGGAGGAAGCCGGGCTCGTTAAGTTTGACTTCCTGGGTCTACGGACTTTAACCATTATCGACTGGGCGCTGAAGATGATCAATCAGCGCGCCAATGCTACTGGCGCAGATACCCTCGCAATTGAACAAATACCACTCACGGATGAAGATAGCTTTGCCCTGCTGCGCCGGGCTGAAACCACGGCGGTATTTCAGCTCGAATCGCGGGGTATGAAGGATCTGATCAAACGGCTACAGCCAGATTGCTTTGAGGATATTATTGCTCTTGTTGCGCTCTTTCGTCCCGGTCCGCTGCAGTCAGGCATGGTTGATAACTTTATCAATCGGAAACATGGCAGAGAGAGCCTGGCCTATCCGGATGCCCAGTACCAGCACGAGTGGTTGAAGCCAATTCTGGAGCCAACCTACGGCATTATTCTGTATCAGGAGCAGGTGATGCAGATTGCCCAGGTTCTGGCGGGTTATACCCTTGGCGGAGCGGATCTGCTACGCAGAGCTATGGGCAAGAAAAACGCCGATGAAATGGCAAAGCAAAGGGCGATATTTGAGCAGGGCGCCGCCACGCAAGGTGTGGATCCAGAGCTGGCTATCAAGATTTTCGATCTGGTTGAGAAGTTCGCAGGCTATGGATTCAATAAATCCCACTCTGCCGCCTATGCGCTGGTGTCTTACCATACGGCATGGCTGAAAACGCACTATCCGTCGCCGTTCATGGCTGCTGTCATGAGTTCGGAGCTGCATAATACCGATAAAATTGTGGTGATGATCGAAGAGTGCCGAGCGATGAATTTGCCGCTCAAGTTACCCGACGTCAATGAAGGGCAGTACCTGTTCAGCGTCACCGACGATGATGAAATTGTTTATGGCTTAGGGGCGATAAAAGGTCTTGGGGAGGGTCCTAGCGAGAGCATATTGGCGGCGAGAGAGGGCGGGTTATTTACTAGTTTGTTTGATTTTTGTGAACGTACAGATGCCAGGAAAGTTAACAAGCGAGCGCTCGAGGCGCTGATTCGAAGTGGCGCTTTTGACAACCTTGGCGAAGACCGGGCGATTCTAATGGCGAGCATGCCCGCTGCAGTGCAGTCGGCAGAGCAAAGCGCGCACAATCGTGCCAGTGGCGTCGTAGACATGTTCGGAGATTTAACGGTAGATGTTGCTACCGGCGACCCTTACACCGATTTTCGCAGCGTCAAACCAATGTCATCGCGAGAACGCCTGAACGGTGAGCGCGACACCTTGGGCCTTTACGTGACTGGCCATCCTCTGGATGAACACACTGCCGAAATAAGGCGCTACGCAAAAAAACGGATTATCGATATACGGCCCGACGGGAACAACAAACAGAAGATAGCGGGTTTGGTCGTCGGCGTTCGCACCATAAAAACCAAACGGGGCGATACAATGGCCATCGTCCAGCTGGACGATTGTAGCGCCGTGATGGAGGTAACTGCCTTTGCCGATATTTTTACGGAATATCGAGAACTGCTGGTCAAGGACAAAATACTTATCGCCGAGGGTAGCGTTAACAATGACGAATACTCTGGTGGGATCTCAATGCGTGCCGACAGCTTCTGTACGCTGCTGAACACGCGACAGAATCAGATAAAAGAACTGACCATTTCGGTCTCACAAGAGCTGGTCGATAATGACTTTGCCGAGCAGTTGGAGCAGTTGTTGAGTGTAGGGCGGGGAGGAAACTGCCCCGTCACGCTCCTATACTCCCAGGTACGAAATAAAGCGAGGGTGCAGTTAGGCGCCGCCTGGCAGGTGAACCCCAGCGATGAGCTAATCGAGTGTCTACGCGACAAATTCGGAGAGGAAAGCGTGAGTCTGGCATACGGTAATCAATAGAAAGATAGCCTGCGAAGATGCGCTAATCCCCGAAGCTGTGTAAACTGTCGCCCATAACTTACTGGTTTCGAAGACTTTATACTGATGAACCCAAATTACCTGGATTTTGAACAGCCCATTGCCGAACTCGAGGTTAAGATCGAGGAGTTGCAATTAGTTGGTTCCGACAACGATATCAATATTGGCGAAGAGATAGCTAACCTCAAAGCTAAAAGCACGCGTTTGACCGAAAAAATATATTCAAACCTGACTGCTTGGGACATCGTAAAGATAGCCCGCCACCCGCTGCGGCCCTATACCATGGACTACTTGTCCAGGGTCTTTAGTGAGTTTGACGAATTGCATGGTGATCGCCATTTCGGCGATGACAAGGCTATTGTCGGCGGTATAGCCCGCCTCGGCGACCAACCCGTGGTCGTTATCGGCCAGGAAAAGGGTCGAGGTGTTAGCGATAAGGTTGCGAGAAATTTTGGTATGCCCAAGCCGGAGGGCTATAGAAAGGCATTGCGACTAATGGAGTTGGCGGAGCGCTTCGATCTACCAGTTATCACGCTCATAGATACTCCGGGGGCATATCCTGGCATCGACTCCGAGGAGCGTGGTATTAGCGAGGCTATTGCCCAGAACCTGGCGGTCATGTCCCGTTTGCGTACACCGATCATTTGTGTAGTGATAGGCGAAGGCAGCTCGGGTGGTGCGCTGGGGATAGGGGTAGGCGATCATCTGGTAATGTTGCAGTACTCGACGTATTTTGTTATCTCGCCAGAAGGCTGCGCCAACATTATCTGGAAAACCTCTGAGAATGCACCGCAAGCCGCGGAGGCTATGGGTGTGACCTCTGAAATTCTTCACAACCTTGGTATTGTTGATGCCACAATCGAAGAGCCTCTCGGCGGAGCCCATCGGGATATTGATACCATCGCAGAGCGAATCAAGAAGCACTTGATTCTGCAACTGAATCAGCTAATGGCAATGCCCCGGGATGAAATGCTCAGCAAGCGCTACGCGCGCTTGATGTCCTACGGCAACGATTAGTGTCCCATCCTGCCAGGCGCCTGTTTTCTCCCGGCGCGAGTCAGCTGTCTGCAAAGCGTTGGTTGATCGCCTACAGCGGTGGTCTGGATTCGACGGTATTACTGTCTGCTGCTATTGAGCTGCGTCGACAATATCGCTCTTCTGCGGAGCAGGGTTTCCCTGAGTTATTGGCCGTGCATGTGAACCACGGTCTGGCAGACGATGCTGGGGCGTGGGTGCTGCACTGTGCGCAATGGTGCGAGGCACATAGTGTTCCTCTGTCTGTCCGTTGTGTCGAAGTGTTGCGCGGACCGGGCGAGAGCCCCGAGGCCGCAGCGCGAAGAGTTCGCTACGAAGTCTTTACAGACCTGTTACAACCTGACGACCTATTGTTGCAAGGGCACCATCTTGATGATCAACTGGAGACTTTCTTTTTACGACTGTTACGGGGTTCAGGGCCCCGCGGACTAACCGGCATCCCCACGAGCAGAGCCCTGGGCCATGGCGAAATATGGCGGCCTTTACTGGCATTGGAAAGGGCGCAGCTGCTGAGCTACGCGAAGGATCTGAAGCTCGACTGGATAGAGGATCCCAGCAATGCTGAAACTGAGTTTGATCGCAACTACTTACGCCACGAAGTGCTGCCGGCTCTGGCCCGCCGATGGCCCCAGTATCGAGCTTCAATGGCGAGCAGTATGGAGCTTTTGTCCGCACAGGAGCAATACGCCACAGCGTCGGTAACCGAGCTGCTGTCCGAGCTGGATGGCGTAAACGAGCGGGGAGTGCCCTACCTTAGGCTACCGGATTTGCTCGATAGCGGCACCGAGTTGGCTGGAATGTTAATTCGAAGCTGGCTGCAATTGCATTCGCTAAGCTCACCTGGAAAGATCCAGCTAGAAGAATTTATGAGACAACTGCTGGAATCCGATGGTGCCAGGTTACAGGCCGGCAGCTATGTTCTACAGCGGTATGATGAGGCGATCTATCTATTGATGCCAACGCCCAAGCTCGACATAGACTTTGAACTACCTATTACCTCAGGTGCTCGATACACGATTCCTGGTATTGGTGTCATTGAATTGATCAAGTGTCGCGGTGAGGGTTTGCGCGCTGGTGTGGATGATCACTTGACGCTTAGAAGCAGACGAGGAGGAGAGCGCTGTCGACCGGCAACGCGCCAGCACTCACAATTGCTGAAAAAACTATTGCAGGAATACCGAGTGGCGCCCTGGCTGCGAGAAAATATTCCACTCGTTTATCGAGGTGATCAACTGGTCGCTGTCGGCGATCTGTGGGTTTGCTATGACAATGTTGCGAAGGGTGATGAATTCGGGGTAGTAATCCGCTGGCAGCCAGAAAATTTTAAGCGTTATAGCGCTGTTGATGTTTGAGCGTCATAGCGGATTCTGTTAAGCTGACTTCCCATCTTGTGTGGGCTTTCAATCGCGTGATTGTAAGGCCTTTTCAGTACAACAGCTGATCTATAAAGGCTTTTCATGACGCGTTATGTTTTCGTCACCGGCGGTGTAGTTTCCTCATTGGGCAAAGGTATTGCAGCAGCATCGCTGGCTGCCATTCTCGAGGCCCGAGGCCTCAAAGTTACGCTGCTCAAGCTCGATCCTTACATCAATGTCGACCCAGGCACGATGAGCCCGTTTCAACACGGGGAAGTGTTTGTCACCGAAGATGGTGCCGAAACAGACCTCGATCTCGGGCATTATGAGCGATTTACCCACTGCACGATGACACGTCGTAATAATTTTACGACCGGTCGGGTCTATGAAACGGTACTTCGCAAGGAGCGACGAGGGGATTATCTGGGGGCCACTGTTCAGGTCATACCTCATATCACCGATGAGATTAAAAAGCGGATCATCGCTGGTGCAGGCGATGCCGACATCGCTGTCGTTGAGATTGGAGGTACCGTTGGCGATATCGAAGGGCTGCCGTTTCTCGAGGCAACAAGACAACTGAAGGTTGAACTTGGCTCGAGCAGAGCGCTACTGGTGCACCTGACGCTGGTTCCCTACATCGCTACCGCGGGCGAGCTAAAGACCAAGCCCACACAACACTCGGTGAAAGAATTACGCTCGATAGGTCTACAACCCGACGTCTTGCTGTGTCGCTCGGCACAGGAGATTGATGAAAGCTCATGCAAGAAGATTGCCCTGTTTACCAGCGTCGAAGAGCGAGCAGTCATTCCTGTTATCGATGCCGATACAATCTATCGGATACCGAGTATGTTGCACGCAAAGGGTCTGGACGACTTTGTGGTTGAACGTTTTGGTTTAGATGTTCCCGCGGCCGATCTGAGTGAATGGAATGAGGTGATTCGCGGCGAATTAGAGACTTCAGCTGAAGTAACGGTTGGCATGGTAGGCAAGTATATGGAGTTGCTAGATGCCTATAAGTCGTTGAACGAGGCACTCAAGCACGCGGGTATTCATACGAAGACAAAGGTAGTCATTCGACATATCGATTCGGAGGATATAGAACGCGATGGCACCAAGGTACTGGAAGATCTCGACGCCATTCTGGTTCCCGGAGGATTCGGAGAGCGTGGCATTGAGGGTAAGATAGCAGCTGTAAAATTTGCGCGTGAAAATCAGATTCCATATCTGGGTATCTGCCTCGGTCTACACGTAGCGTTGATTGAATATGCACGGAACGTGGTGGGCCTGGTCGATGCTAATTCGACCGAGATGGATGCTGGGACAGAGCATCCCGTAATTGCCTTGATTACCGAGTGGGAAAACTCTGATGGCAGCACCGAGTCGCGCACCGCGTCCTCAGATATGGGTGGGACCATGCGACTTGGTGGGCAGGAGGCAAAGCTGGTGGAAGGCTCTAAAGCAAGGGCCATTTACGATGCGGAGACAGTTGTCGAACGCCATCGGCACCGCTATGAGGTGAATAACAATTATCTGCCACAACTTCAATCTGCAGGAATGAAACTTGGAGCCTGGTCCGGTGACGGTTCCCTCGTGGAGATGATCGAGTTAGATGATCACCCCTGGTTTCTGGCTTGCCAGTTTCATCCAGAATTTACCTCTAGCCCACGGGGCGGACATCCCTTGTTCACCGCCTTTGTCGAAGCCGCGTTAGAATACGCTGCGACGAAGTCCTAGTTACCATTATGCTGCCTTCCCGATCCATAGATTGCGCCGGAATAACCATAGCCAACAATCAGCCATTCGTGCTGATAGGAGGATTGAATGTTCTGGAATCGCGGGACCTGACCGTCGATGTGGCGGGGCACTACGTAGAAGTTTGCCGTGAGCTGGATATTCCGTTCGTGTTCAAGGCCTCCTTCGATAAGGCCAATCGCTCATCGATCAGTTCGTTTCGTGGTCCGGGACTGGAAGCTGGGTTGGATATCCTGGCCACAGTTAAATCGACATTTTCATGTCCAATTCTCACTGATATTCATGATCCAAGCCAGGCTGCGGCGGCGGCAGAAGTGTGCGACATACTCCAACTGCCCGCATTCCTTGCGCGCCAAACTGACTTGATCGTAGCGATGGCGGCTACCGATGCCATCATTAACATCAAGAAACCTCAATTCATGAGCCCTTCGCAGGTCGGTAACATCGTGGAGAAATTCAAGGAGTGTGGCAATCAAAAGGTAATGCTCTGTGAGCGTGGGAGCTGCCATGGTTACGACAATCTGGTGGTCGACATGCTTGGTTTTCGAACCATGGCCGACCTCGGAGGTGGGGCTCCGCTTATTTTTGATGTAACCCACGCACTACAGCAACGGGAACTCGGTGCTGCGGCGTCGGGAGGAAGAAGACGTCAGGTAGCCGAACTCGGCCGTGCCGGCTTGGCAATTGGCATCGCTGGACTATTTTTGGAGTCCTATCCCGATCCAGATAAAGCCCCTTGCGACGGACCCAGCGCTTTGCCGCTTCACCAACTGAGACCTTTTTTGGAGCAGATGAAAGCGGTCGATGAGTTGATTAAAAATTTTTCCGACCTGGAAATCGACTAGCTATACCTAGCAGATAAATTGTACGTACCAGATAAATTATGCAGCGGAGTAGATTGATGGCAAAAATTTCTGATGTTTGTGCCTATGAGGTATTGGATTCCCGCGGAAATCCAACGGTAGAGGCGGACGTGATACTTGAAAGTGGCGCGAGAGGCAGCGCCTGTGCACCATCCGGTGCATCGACCGGGTCGAGAGAGGCACTGGAGTTGCGCGATGGCGATATGTCTCGCTACCTTGGTAAGGGGGTCACCAAGGCGGTGGGTAATATTAATACCGTTATCAGGGGCATGTTGATCGGTCGCGACGCCGACGAGCAAAGAGATATCGATTCGACAATGATCGATGCCGACGGCACTGAAAATAAAGGAAATCTGGGCGCCAACGCCATCTTGGCTGTATCGCTGGCCACTGCAAAAGCAGCGGCGGTAGAGCGGGGAATCCCTCTGTATCAGCATATTTCCAATATCAATGGCACCAGCGGACAGTACTCTATGCCCGTGCCGATGATGAATATAATAAACGGTGGAGAGCATGC
>JBLHKV010000058.1:0-15985 GCA_047618115.1 Halieaceae bacterium
CTGATGGTTACCTCATTACAGCTATCCAGAAGCCCGATTGTCCAAAAATATATTTCTCGTCTTGATCTGTATCTTTACGATATTCGCATGGAAGCATTGTTACCCGCGACACCTGTTGTTAATCCAAATATCTATATCGTCGACATAGATGAGCGATCACTAAATGATTTAGGTCAGTGGCCCTGGAGCCGCATTACCATTTCCAAGCTGGTGGACGAGTTGGAAGCTGCCGGGGTAGAGGTGGCTGCATTCGATATTGTCTTTTCGGAGCCTCAGAATAATTCAGCGCAGCTGTTGATCGACGACCTCTCGGTACGTGAGCTACTGTCTCCCGAAACCAGGGCTGAATTACTCGGCTTGCGGGATCAGGTCGACAACGACGCCTATTTGGCAACACACCTGAAAAAAATGAAAGTGGTACTGGGCTACGTCTTTCACAGCGAAAATTTACAAAAGGGTAAGCTGGGATATCCCATCACTAAAATCCCCGTCAAACTCAGAGACAAGCTCACTACCATTTCCCGGCCCGGTTATGCCGCCGCATTAAAAGTACTGCAGCGTGGCGCCGCTGAAGGTGGGTTTATCAATGCAGTGGCGGATAGCGATGGAATCATCCGTCGCATGCCGATGATGATTCGACACAATGATGCACTATACCCCTCACTAGCGCTCTCAGCAGTGCAACAGTACCTGGGGGTAAGACGTATTGGGCCCAAGTATCAGGATATTGGTCCGGTAACCAAGATAGACGGAATCACGCTAGGGGAGCGACTGATTCTGACGGATCAGAAAGGGCGCATGATTATTAATTATCAGGGAGGACGCGGGATCTATCCCTATATATCTATCAGCGATCTGATGGCCGGAGAATATCGGGATGGTGGTCTTAAGGGTGCGCTGGTATTTGTGGGTACTACGGTTCTGGGCTTGTCAGATATGCGTGCAACGCCATTGAGTCAGGCCTACCCTGGTGTAGAAACCCATGCTACGGTCGCCGAGAGCATCATCAAGCAGAGCATCCCCTACAAGCCGGCGTGGGAGGTGGGCGTCATAATATTTCTTCTCGTCTCGCTAGGAAGCCTATTGAGTATTGTACAGCCACTGCTTAGACCCAAGTGGCTTGTCGCATCAACGGCACTATGCCTGGTAGGAGTGATTACTGGAAACTACTATTTGTGGTCGGCCCGTCATTTTGATTTGACCCAAGTGACTCCCTTGCTGCTGGTGTTCAGCCTGTTTTTGTGGAATCTTATTAACACCCTCGTACAGGAAAATCAGGCGCGTAAGGCGGTCACCTCGATGTTTGGCCAATACGTACCAGAGCAGCACGTACAGACCATCATGGACAACCCCGAGAGCTATCATATGGATGGTGATAGCAGGGATATGTCTGTCATGTTTGCCGATATCCGTGGATTTACGGACATGTCTGAAAAATTAACGGCAGTTGAATTAAAGATGGTGCTCAATCGCTTCTTTACACCCATCACCAAGGTCATCTTTGACCACCATGGCACGATCGATAAATACGTCGGCGACATGGTGATGGCTTTTTGGGCGGCGCCATTAAACGATCCCGAACATCGACGGCACGCTGTGCAGGCGGCATTTGCTATGCAGGACGCGATTGAGAAATTGAAAACAGAATTTGCAATCGAAGGGCTGCCGATAATAGATATGGGGATTGGCATTAATTCTGGTGAGATGAACGTAGGCGATATGGGTTCCAGTTATCGACGTTCGTACACTGTACTGGGAGACGCCGTAAACCTCGGCTCGCGTGTTGAAAGTCTGACCAAATTTTACGGGTGCGGCTTACTCGTCACCGAGGCTACGAAATCGGGAGCCGAGGGTTACGTCTATCGATTCGCCGACTGCATAAGAGTGAAAGGAAAATTGAAGCCTGTCACCATATTCGAACCACTCGGCCTACCAGATGCACTGAGTGCTGCCGTCCTTAGCGCTTTGGATAGTTATCAGGCCGCACTGGATTTGTATCGGCAAAGAGAGTGGCAGCAGGCTTTAGAGGCGATTGAAGTTTGTCGAGCTGAGTCAGGTTTTCATAACACCACATTGCTGGATATATACGCTGATCGAATTGCAACAATGCAGGCAGAAGATCCTGGGCCCGAATGGGATGGCGTGTTTATACATACCAGTAAATGAGGTCTGTTTCGAATGTTGGGACTAAGTTTTCGGAAGCCTTGAATCTCAGATAGTTTCATGGAAATTGGAGAAGTTTTGGCGTTAATGGCTTGCAAATTAGCGTCGACTTCCTATATTGGAGTGAATCGTTAGTATAGTAATCTGATCCGGGAGATTGGTATGAGTGGTAGGTCTGGTGAAGATGATAAAATGCATTTCCGCAGCACGCGTTTTGAACAAAGCAATGGGCAGTGGTACTACCTGACCAGAGGGGGGGTGCAGCACGGTCCCTATGCCAATCGGGAAGCAGCTGAAAGAGAACTAAAGTTTTTTCTGCGGGAAATTGGTAACTATGAAGAGCGGCCAGGTCGCGACGACTTTGAGGCCATCGAAGAAAAAAACCGTAAATATGGTGCTCTCGAAGATAAATACCCGGGGAGCTAGTACAATGCCTGCATGGATAATTTTACCCCAGATAGCGCGCTTAATTCGTTAAACTTCGACAATCGGTTTACCCGTGAGCTTCCCGGCGATCCGGCGGAGGGGCGTCATCCTCGTACTGTCGAGGGAGCCTGTTACTCTCGTGTCTTGCCTACGCCAGTATCATCGCCCCAATTACTCGCCTATTCGAAGGAACTGGGCGCCTCGCTGGGCCTGGATGAGGCCTGCCACCAATCCGACCAGTTTTTGAAAGTCTTTGCGGGGAATGAAGTGCTTCCCGGAATGGACCCATTTGCCATGTGCTACGGGGGTCATCAATTCGGGAATTGGGCTGGGCAATTGGGTGATGGCCGGGCTATCAATCTGGGCGAAGTGGTCAATCCAGAAGGTGAACGCTGGGTGTTACAACTCAAGGGCGCGGGACTGACCCCTTACTCGCGAACCGCCGACGGCCTGGCAGTTATTCGATCGTCCGTCAGGGAGTTTTTATGTAGCGAGGCTATGCATCACCTCGGCGTACCGACCACTCGAGCGCTCAGCCTCATTGGCACTGGCGAGGATGTACTGAGGGATATGTTTTACGATGGTCGTGCCGGATACGAACCCGGAGCAATTGTTTGTCGAGTAGCGCCATCATTTCTTCGCTTTGGTAGTTTTCAAATTCTGGCGGCCCGTCGGGATCTCGATCTTCTCAGAAAATTGGTTGAATACACTATCCGCACGGATTTTCCCGAGCTGATACCAGTAGATAGGGCGATCGATGGTGAAGCTGTTCTGGCATGGTTTACACAGGTGTGCCGACGAACGGCGGTGATGGTCGCGCATTGGATGCGGGTCGGCTTTGTTCACGGCGTTATGAATACCGACAATATGTCTATCCTCGGTCTTACCATAGATTATGGCCCTTATGGTTGGCTGGAAGACTACGACCCGGACTGGACACCCAATACCACAGACGCTCAGGGCAAGCGCTATCGCTTTGGTGCGCAACCCAGTATTGCCTCCTGGAATCTGGCCCAACTCGCTAACGCAATTTATCCTCTGTGTGATCTTGGAGAGGAAATCGAACCCTTACAGAATGCACTCAATCAATACTCTGAAACTTTTGCGGACACGTGGCACGAGACCATGAGGCAGAAACTCGGTATGGATGAATTTCGTTCAGACACCGACATTCCATTATTTGAGGGTTTGTCTTCGCTAATGCAGCAACTACATGTGGACATGACCTGTTTTTACAGAGAGTTGAGTAACCTCTCATCCTCAACGCTCATAACAATAGAAGGGGTACAACTCCCTCCGAATATTCTGACAACCCTGTACGATATTGAAGAAGTTGGGAGCGCAGGTCACGGTGATCTCTGTGACTGGCTGCATCGTTATGGCGAGCGACTGACGGAGAATTCCAGCACTGAATATGAGCGCAAGGAGATGATGGATAAAGTAAATCCGAAATACGTACTGCGTAATTACCTGGCGCAGTTGGCGATAGACAAAGTGGAGCAGGGCGACACCAGTTTGTTACAAGAATTATTTGAAGTGCTAAAGAACCCATATATGGAGCAACAAGGTAAAGAGCAGTTTGCAGCAATGCGCCCCGATTGGGCTCGTCACAGAGCGGGTTGTAGTATGCTGTCCTGCAGTTCCTGAACCGGTACCGTACAGTACGGCCCACAAAATTATTGATGAGTCTCAAGGGAAAACTGATGCGCCAGACCAGTCTGATTCTGATTATATTGTTCTTAGCCTTTGTCGGTGCCTGTGGAGGTAGCAACACCGGGGTCGAAGGCGCTGTACCTGGTGAAAAAGTACTGCACTATGGCAGTGGCTCAGACCCCAAAACGATTGACCCCAACAAGCAATCGCTGGTGTTGGAAGGCTACATCATGTATTCGCTTTTCGAGGGGCTGGTGACCTATGATCGCGCCGGTTCGATAATTCCTGGGCAGGCCGAGAGCTGGGAGATTTCCGAAGATGGGCTCACCTACATTTTTAAATTGAAAGAGGGCCTGATCTGGTCCGACGGCCAGCCCGTAACGGCCGAAGATTTTGCCTTCAGCATGCGTCGTCTGCTGAACCCGATGACGGCAGCAGAATTGGCGTTTTCACTCTATGCGATAAAAAATGCCGAGGCAATTATCGGCGGGAAATTGCAACCTGAAGAGCTTGGTGTCACCGTTGCTGACGCAAGAACGCTGGTGATTGAACTCGACAAACCGCAGCCAGCATTGTTAGCGTCTTTGGCATCAGTGCAGGGCCTACCAGTACCAAAACACGTTGTTGAACAATACGGGTCGGCCTGGATTAAGGCCGAACATATTGTTTCAAACGGCGCCTATTTGTTCCGCAATTGGCAGGTCGGTAATCGGCTCGAAATTGAGCGCAACCCGCTTTTCCGCGATACTGCTTCGGTCGCCATAGATCGGGTGTTTTTTTATCCCACAGCAGATGACGAGGCGGCACTTAGAAGAATTCGCGCTGGAGAGTTACATATACAGCGGAGTTTTCCGATGGCGAAGGCCACATGGCTGCGGGAAAACATGCCTGAATACCTGCATACCGCGCCCTGGGTGGGTAGCTATTTCTATATTTTGAACGTTCAGCGGCCACCGCTGGATGATGTAAGAGTACGACGTGCGCTTAACATGTTGATAGACAGGGACAGTATCGTAAGACTGATCCTCCAGGACCTAGGCTGGGAGGCTGCCTATTCCATGGTGCCATCCACATTGAGAGGTTGGGAGATTCCCGCGGCACCGGAGTGGGCCTCTTGGTCGAGGGAACAGCGGGTCGAGGCGGCGAAAGCACTTATCGCGGAGGCCGGATTTGGCCCAGAAAACCCGATCGAGCTCAATTTGTCCTACAACACCGATGAGAGCCATAAAAGAATTGCTATCGCCATTTCCAAAATGTGGGAAGCCGTTGGAATTGTAACGACGTTAGAGAACTTTGAATTTCGCGTCCACACAGATAATGTCAATCAGGGTAATTTCGACGTAGCTCGCCGCGGCTGGATCGGCATAGATGGGATGCCCGAATTTTTTCTGGGAATGTTCGAAACGCAAAATCTTTCACTTAATTCTGGGCGTTGGAGTTCAGCGGCATTTGATGCTGCACTGAGCGATGCCTTGAATCTAAGCGACCCGGAAGCTCGCAATGCTCAATTTCTCAAAGCTGAGAAAATACTACAAGATGAGTTGCCGTTGCTGCCGATTTATTTCTATATCAGCCGTAACCTGGTATCTCCCCGGGTGACAGGCTGGATCGACAACCCGATGGATGCCCACCGGATCAGGTGGTTGGATTTGATGGACGAGTAAACTGCGATGATCGAATTTTTCCTTAAGCGCCTCCTTGGGGCCATACCCACTTTATTGATCATAATAACTCTCGCATTTTTTATGATGCGGATTGCCCCGGGCGGGCCATTTGATGAAGAGCGTGCCTTGCCACCAGAGGTCGAAGCAAATTTGAAGGCGGCCTATGGTTTGGACAAGCCACTACTGACACAGTATTTCAATTATTTGTCTGGTGTTGTACAAGGGGATCTCGGTCCGTCTTTTAAGTACAAAGATTTTACGGTGGTAGAGCTCATCGCGCAGGGTGCTCCAGTATCGGCCAGGCTTGGGCTATCGGCACTAACGCTTGCCCTGATTCTCGGGATATCCCTGGGTGGACTGGCGGCGCTGCATCAAAATTCATGGATTGATCACGTCGTTATGGCAACGGCGATGACCGGAATAGTTATTCCAAATTTTGTACTGGCGCCCCTCATGGCTCTATTCTTCGGCGTCTGGCTCAGCTGGTTACCCGCCGGAGGCTGGGGCGGAGGAGAGTTACGCCATTTGGTGCTACCCGTTACATCTTTGGCAATTCCATACGTAGCGTACATAGCGCGCTTGACCAGAGGATCAATGATCGAGGTGCTTCGCTCAAACTACATACGTACCGCCATTGCGAAGGGCATACCTACCTGGGCGGTTCTGTCACGTCACGCACTACCAGCGGCCATGCTACCGATTATTAGCTTTCTTGGGCCTGCCGCGGCCGGGCTGATGGTGGGGTCCGTGGTTATCGAACAAATTTTTGGTCTGCCTGGAATAGGGCAGCACTTTATACAAGGGGCACTCAATCGAGACTATACGCTGGTCCTGGGCGTTGTGGTGCTGGCGGCGACTCTACTCATATTCTTTAACATCCTGGTAGATGTTTGTTATGGCTTACTCGATCCCAGAGTGAGACTAGCAGCTCCATGAAGACAGAAGATACTGCCCCAGTCATTAAATCCCGGTCACTTTGGCAGGACGCGCGGAGACGCCTCTTCGCCAATCGCGCCGCGACCTTCGCGTTCGTTGTGTTGCTGGCAATAATCGTATTGGCCGTCGCCGGGCCTATGTTCTCCAGCCACGAGTTTGACGAAATTAGTTTTGAGACTATGTACCAGGCTCCAACTATAGGTGGTGAACATCTCTTTGGAACAGATCCACTGGGTAGAGATTTGTTCACGAGAACTATGATGGGGGCTCGAATAAGCCTGTTGCTGGGTGTGATGGCCACACTGGTCGCGTTAGTGATTGGAGTCTCCTGGGGCGCCACAGCAGGTTATCTCGGGGGTCGAGTAGACGACCTGATGATGCGATTTGTAGATATAATGTATTCGTTGCCGTTCATGTTTTTTGTCATCATTTTGATGGTTGTCTTCGGACGAAATATATTCCTGATTTTCGTGGCTCTGGGCGCTGTCGAATGGCTCACAATGGCTCGCATTGTTCGCGGCCAGACGCTGGCACTTAGGCATAGGGAGTTTGTGGAGGCGGCGGTTGCTACCGGCGTGCCGACAGCAACTATCATTCGACGCCACGTCATCCCCAATTTGTTGGGTCCCGTTGTAGTCTATGTGACGCTCACAATTCCGCAGATTATTTTGGTAGAGAGTTTCCTATCCTTCCTGGGCCTGGGTGTTCAGGAACCGCTCACGAGTTGGGGGGTTCTGATCAAAGAGGGGGCCGACGAAATGGAAACCGCGGCATGGCTGCTTATTTTCCCCGCTTTCTTTCTCGCTACGACATTATTTTGCTTTAATTTCATTGGTGACGGCCTGCGCGATGCGCTGGACCCAAGGGACCACTAGCCATGTCTGCATCCGATGGCGCCCTCCTGGAGATCAACCAACTCCGTGTTGAATTTTCAACCGAGGATGGTGTGGTCAACGCCGTACAGGGCATCGACCTCCAGATAAATCAGGGCGAGTGCCTGGGTATTGTAGGTGAGTCTGGCTCGGGGAAAAGCCAGGCGATGCATGCGGTGATGGGTTTGCTATCTAATAATGGCCGTGCCAGCGGTTCGGTTCGATTTTTAGGTGAAGAACTTCTGAGCGGTACCGGTACGCAAATAGAAGCCATCCGTGGTAACCAAATCTCAATGATATTCCAGGATCCCTTGACCTCGCTAACGCCTCACATTCGGATTGGACGGCAATTACAAGAGGTACTCGAAAGGCATCAAGGATCGACAAGTAAACAAATGCGACTCGAGGTTGAACAGGCGTTGAACCTGGTTCGAATTCCAGAATCACGGGCCAGGATGCGGCAGTTTCCGCACGAGTTATCGGGAGGTATGCGGCAGAGGGTAATGATCGCAATGTCCATACTCTGCAATCCGATGCTGCTGATTGCCGATGAACCCACAACGGCACTCGATGTGACAGTCCAATCCGAGGTGCTCGATATTATCCGAGACCTACAGCACGAACTGTCCATGGCTGTTGTTCTGATAAGCCACGACATGGGTGTGGTTGCAGGACTGTGTGACCGGGTAGCAGTGATGCATAAAGGTGTAGTGGTAGAAATAGGCTCTACCGATAGAGTTTTTTATTCACCCGGGGAAGATTATACAAAACTTTTGCTGAGTTCGATGCCAAAGATGGACGATTCCATTACCTTGCAAGCATCGCCAGTAAACGATGGGCCAGCGCTACAAGTAAACAATCTGGAAGTTTCATTTCCCGTGAAAATATCCGGCGGCTGGTTGGCACGGAGCAAAAAGTTACGAGCCGTTGATGGTGTTAGCTTCGAGCTAACCAAAGGTGAAACACTCGGTATCGTAGGCGAGTCGGGTTGCGGAAAATCTACTCTGGCCCGGGCGGTGTTACGCCTGCTTGAGGCCGACTCAGGTAAGGTATTGTGGCTGGGTAAGGATTTGCTAGACGCCGACAAGCAGTCCTTGCGCGAACAGCGTAAAGATTTACAGATAGTTTTTCAGGACCCGCTTGCCAGCCTAGATCCTCGCATGACTATTGGAGATTCTATCGCCGAGCCTCTTTGGACCCACCAACCACTATTAACCCGCGCAGAAACAAACGCAAAAGTGCAGCAAATGATGCGACGGGTAGGGTTGAATCCAGGCTGGATAAATCGATACCCACACGAATTTTCCGGTGGCCAAAACCAGCGGGTAGGTATCGCCCGGGCGATGATTCTCAAGCCGGGCCTGGTCATCGCCGACGAGGCTGTATCAGCGCTGGATGTCACCATACAAAAACAAATTGTTGAACTGCTGCGAGATTTGCAACTCGAGTACGGCCTTTCAATGCTGTTTATTAGTCACGACTTGAGTGTCGTGCGCCAATTAAGTCATCGCATTATGGTGCTGTACATGGGGCGTGTTGTAGAAATTGGCCCCACGCCTGACATCTGCAGCCACCCGCAGCACCCTTATACGCGGGCGTTGATTGACGCGGTGCCACGGCCTGATCCTGATTATGAGCGGAACCGTAAAAAGACTCGACTAAGCGGGGATCTACCGTCGCCGCTGGACAGTCGATCGGGATTGACCTTTCTGAAATCCAGGTTGATAGATGATCCCGATGCCCGGCAGTACGTCGCCAAGCTGATTGCTGTATCCCCGAGTCACTACGTTGCAGAGCACGATCCAGTAGAAATCTGACTACTCGGTACATTTCCTATCCCTGTTTGGGAACCGGCTCACACATTTCACGCAAATACTTTGCCTCTCAGCGCCGAATATGAGTTTATAGACTTCAGAAAAGGCAAACTTTGGCGAAAGCTCGAGGACGCAAAGCTGACGATCTAAGGGAGGTGACTCCTATGATAGCGGGGCCGCCGATACCACTGTCCATTTCATGGGCGGCGCTCAGCAGCTCCCTATCCCAGAACGCAGTACGTCCTATAGCCACGCCAAATTGGGAGATGGACTATGACGCGTATGATGGATGAATCTCTGGAATTTCACGAGGTAGATTTTAGTTGTACCCAAGAAACTGTGGCAAGGCGGCAGTTCAGAATTCAAGTTCGTGGCAAGGATCGATATTTCCTGGACTTGCAAGCGTCCTGCTACCCATTACTCGATATTAGTGAAGGTGGTGTATCCGTGGCGATGCCCACATACAAATCTTTGCCAATGGACGGACTCATAGCAAACTGCACACTGGTAGCTGGCCAACAGGTATTTCAAGGTCTGGATGGTCAAATTGTGCATTACTCCCTGGGTAGTGACAGCGATTGGATATGCGGGATTGAGTGGTTGAACTTATCCCTGCACGCTACAGCTGCCATGAATAATTTATTGAATGTTTTGAGAGTGGGGCTTTTTGACCATGAATAACTTGGCTGAAGTTGATGTAATGAATAGCCTGCTATTTTCCAGCGGTGCAACCGATTTACCCGAAGTTAAAGAGTTAAATAGCCTGCTTTATCGCAACTCAGAAGATTTCGCTCAGAATGCACCGATAGTACAGTTGCTACCGAGCATTCTTGGCCACGAGAAAATCAAGGTGCATGTGTCGAAGAACAAGGCTCGAATTAGTATCAAAGTGACGCGGAAAATCAGTTCAAGGATATCAATAGACAGGATTGCCGAAGCCGCCGTGAACGCGATAAAACACGAATTGGAAAAGGTGAAATCATGAGTATTATCGTATGTCCCCGCTGCTCGAAACAACACTCGGTAGATTTCAGGAAAATTCCCGACAAGAAAAACGTCTTTGCAAAATGTAAGTCCTGTAGCTACAAGTTCCCCGTCAATGTAGAGCAGTTGCGGCGTATCGATCAATCCGCACGACCAGGGCTGTCCTCTGCCAAGCGGGAAGCGAGAAAGATTTGTGTCACCGTAAGTAAAGGTGGGGTCGGAAAAACCACTACCGCAGTCAGCCTGGCTGCAGGTCTCGCACTGGCTGGTAACAAGGTCCTGCTGGTAGACACAGATACCCAAGGCCAGTCTGCCTATGCGCTTGGCATGGCTCCGCCAGCGGGTCTCGCTGAGCTACTGACCGGCGAACTGAGCGCGGAAGAAGCCCTGGCCTCGGCGCGTAATAATCTGTGGCTACTGGCGGGAGGGCGGGCACTGGCCGGAGCCAAACGGGTAATCGATCGTAAGAGCTTCGGTGCCGAGTGGACGCTTTCAGAAGCTATGGCGGGTCTGGACGAAAAATTTGATTACATAATTATAGATACCTCACCCGGCTGGGATCAGTTGACAGTCAACGTCCTGTTCTACGCGACCGAAATATTGCTTCCCGTAGCGCTAGAGGTAATGCCGTTGCATGGGCTTTCGGAATTTATGCAAAGTCTTAATTCTATCCAGAAATACCGCCCTGTTAACTTGAGCTATGTGCTGCCTACATTTCTCGACGACAGATCAACTCAGCCACGGCATATTCATAATCAATTGGCGCGACTGTATAGCGAACAAATATGTGACCCCATTCGATACGACGAAGCATTTAGCAGCTGTCCTTCCTTTGGTAAGACAATCTTCGAGTTTGCACCCAATGGTAGGGGCGCGCACGATTATCGATTGTTGGTAAACCGTATTGAACGGGGACAGCCCTATCAGGTTAACCCGCAGAGTTCGGTTGTGGCGATGCCTGGTGCAGCCTGAACAGGCGTGGTTTTATCACTCAGTGAAATAGCCACTCCTTCAATTCTTCCAGATTTGCCACAATTATTTGCTGCGCAAGGGGATTCATATCGATGATTTTCGTATCTATATGCAGCGCCTGTAATGCGTAGGGTACTAGCTTGGCACGTACGTTCAACGTCAAATTACCGTTTATCATGCCGTAGTCATTTTCTACCACTTCTTGCTGTTCCGGGGTCAGGCGAGGGTCCGCGGTAACCTCGATGGTAATTTGCCGATTCCACTCCAGATCGCCTTCTGGGCCGTGTTTAGATATATCGAGCATTTCAGGGGAACCTCGAAACCGACTCAATACAAAGTCTCGGTAGTCCTGGTTTTTTTCGCACCAGGCACGAACGTGCCAACGCAGACCCGTATAAACTAATGTGTGTGGAACGATGATGCGACCTTCACGATCGGGTGAGTGCAGGGACACATAGTCGACCTCCAGTCGACGCTGCTGGCGGGCTGCGGTAACTATTGCCCTAACCACCTCCGGCTGCACATCCCGTACAGGTACGCTGAGTAACTCTACATTAGTAGAGTGAAGGCTCAGACTTTCAAACACGCCACTGAGCTCGTTGTTGCGAGCCATCAGCAATAGATATTCGTCGGCGAGCCCCAGGGTAACCTGAGGTGTAAAAACCTCGGAGGGCTTGTAGCCTTTCAGGTGTTTATCGTACTCAAGGTTTGCCGGGCCGACCTCCCTCAAATAGGTGTTTATATCCTTCGATGCCTGCTGGCGACCTATTCCAAAACTCTCACATAGGTGCCGGGTAGTTAATCTTCCCTCCCATAGCGCGATAATTTCAATATAGCGGTATCTCAGCAGTAATTCCCAACGTAACGGCCAGTGCTTATTGGCGTCGCTCTTTACTACGTTCATTGACTCCTCCGTATGTGTGTGAAAAAGCTACACATATATGTAGTGATACTAGACATGTTGATATATACAGGTATTATGCCTATAACAGATCGACAAGCAAATTATTTTTTGAAGCGAAACCTGAACACCGCAACTCGACAATGAGGTCACAACGATGAACATAGCATCCAACATCCAGCTCCAAAGTGCTCCCACCCGGCCAGCAAACTGGTTAGAAGCGACCCAGGGTGTCAGAATGAGTTTTCACGCGGCACAAAAGGCTTCCAGGGATGGGCTTAAACTTATCGATATAGATTTGGTCATGAAGTATGGCGAGGTAGTGGAAGATGGATATTTAATGACCGAGAGGGCGATTTCTGTTGCCCGGGAAGAACTGACCGCAAACAAGTGCTATAGCGCGTTGCAGCGCATTGAGTCGCTTCGGCATGTAGTTGTCGTTGAAATCATGAATACCATCATTACCACCTACCGGGTTAAAACGGTACGGAAAGGGCGTCTGTCACTGGTGCCCTCGACCCCTGAGCATCGCCAACCTCAGCAGGCTGAATTAGCACTGCACTAGCAGTTACCGATATTTGTCGTTGGGTCCATCATCTATAGCGATCGATCAGAACTTATGGCAAAGGATTGGTCGAGATCTGAGGCGCGATCCATAAAATTTCGCCCACTTTCAGACAATTATAGGCTACCTGTGGTGTGTTGGTTAGTCTCGGCCGTATAATCAGGATATGTATCACAGTTATTTTGGCCTCGAGGAGGAACCCTTCTCGATAGCGGTGAACCCGCGCTTTCTCTACATGAGCCCGCGACACAGGGACGCTCTAGCGCACCTGCTTTATGGAGTGGGTGCAGGTGGCGGTTTTATACTGCTTACCGGAGAGGTGGGAACAGGTAAAACTACCATCTACCGCTGTCTGCTGGAGCAACTGCCGGCCGAAACGGATATTGCGATAATCTTGAATCCAACTCTGAGCTCAGCGCAGCTTTTAGCTACAATTTGCGATGAATTAGAGATTGAGTATGAAGCCGAAACGCTGAACCTGAAGTTGCTGACTGACAGTCTGCATCAGTTTTTGGTGCAGAATCACACCCGTGGTCGCAATACAGTGCTGCTCATTGATGAGGCCCAACACTTGGGCTTTGATGCGCTGGAACAAGTCAGGCTGTTGACCAATCTCGAGACAAATACGCGCAAACTGCTGCAAATTGTCCTGGTTGGGCAGCCCGAGCTGTCGGTAACCCTGGCACGCCCTGAATTAAGACAGCTATCCCAGCGTATTACGGCCAGATACAGTCTGGCGCCTCTAACGCTCACGGAGACTCGGGCCTATATTCGCCATCGCCTCGAGGTAGCCGGAATGCCCGCCAGCAGAGAACTATTCTCTTTCCCCGTGGTGAGGTTGGTGCATCGGGTGACGCGTGGTATTCCTCGCCTCATAAACGTCGTTTGCGACCGGTCGCTATTGGGAACCTACGGGCAGAACCGCTCACAGATTGATAAGGCCATGATTAAACAGGCTGCGAAGGAGGTACTGGGTAGCGAGCCCACAAACAATGCCTCGAAGCATTTAAACCGGGTGTTATCCGCTTTGCTGGCTGCCGTACTGATTTGCGCAGGCTATCTGTTTATCGAAAGGGGATCACCACTTCATACGGCAAACCAGGAGCGAGAGCTGCCTCCTGAGACTACTGCAGCCATGGAGTATTCCCCTCCGACTTTAGTGGTATCAATTCCAGCCCCTATTCAGCCACCAGAGCCGGCGACTGATCGTCTTTCGGACGCAATCTTTGATGATAGGGACACTGCACTAAATGCTCTATTGAGTCCGTCTACTGTCGGGCTGCCAATAACCGGTATTTGCGAATCTAGCGGGGAGACCGGTATCAGATGTGAAGACCTGCAGCTGCGCAGCTGGGATGAATTGCGGACGCTCAATCGACTTGCCATACTGGAGTTACTAACCCCGGAGCGCTTCGTCGAGTACATCGGAATCCGCGGGTTAAGGGGCCCGAACGCGGTGCTGACGACAGAGGACGACTCGATCGAAATTCCTCTCAGCGAAATCGGTCCGTTGTGGACAGGAAAGGCGACTTATCTTTGGCAGCCGCCAGCAAGCTTTGTCGCACCCATATCGCTTGGCGATCGTTCTCGATTAGTATTTTGGCTGGCCGAACAGTTCATGCAGTTGGATAACGCCGACTATAGGCTGGCGGATCTTGAATTCAATGACGCACTGAGACGACGCGTGGTGTTGTTTCAACAAGAACATAATCTGAAGGCGGACGGAGTCGTCGGCCCAAAGACTCTTCAGCGCCTTATGGAAAGTTCAGGCGCTCCACTGGCTCTGGAAACAGGGAGCTAAGAGATGTCACTTATCCTCGATGCCCTCAATCGATCGGAGCAAGAGCGGCGGGAAAATACTGCGACCCCCGATATCTTCGTTACCCAGCGCCATAGTGAGCCCACAGAGGCTACTTGGGTGGTCCGCTATCGGTTGCTCATTCTGTCAGTTTGCGCGCTGGTATGCCTTGCACTGCTGGGATACTACTGGCCGGATTCAGCCGTCGATCTTGCAGCCCCCGAGCAGAACGAACCCTTCTTTTCAGAGCAAAGCTCAGTAGTGGAAAAGCCGGTCGTGGCTGTAAACCCAGTGGGGACTAATAAGGCCAAGCCCTCTGAGCAAGTGGCCTCGTTATACCTGGAGCCAAAAGCGAAATCAGATGCGGCCGAGCAGGTACCAACGGTAATAAAGCCAGAGCTGGGTTCAGCTCCAGAGACGTCGCTATTGCCCTTGTTAGTAGAACTTTCCGAGTCCGTAAAAAACCGTATTCCCTCAATTTATTATTCGATGCACATATACTCTGAGGACGGAAAAGATAATTTTGTTGTACTGAATGGTGAAGCCACACGCATCGGAGAGTTAGTTAGCGATAGTTTGCGATTGAGCGCAATACACGAAGAACATATCGAGCTTGAGTTTCAGGGAGATACCTTCAGACTTCAAGCTCTCAACAGTTGGGTTAACCTATGAGCGTTATATTATGAGACTTTTTCTTCACAACCTAAAATTGCTTCTCACAGAATTTGTAATGAAATTCATAACTCCATCGAGTTATATGGCCTTCGTCGGACAGAATTCAGCAGATCAATTGTGCGCGCATATTGGCCGAACTGGCGTTAAAAATATTTTGATTGTCTCGGATAAGGTTCTCGTCGAGCTGGGCGTTGTAGAGATCGCAACTCGAGCTTTCTCAAGCTTTGAAGTCCAGCTCACAATTTTTGATGAAGTTACACCAGACCCTACTTTTGCCGTGGTTGCAGCCGGGGCAGAGCTGGCCAGGCAGAGCGGTAGCGAGGTTGTTCTCGCCATTGGTGGGGGCTCCTCAATAGACGCGGCGAAGATAATTGCAGCCAGCGCCGTGAGCCCAACAAATCCACTGGATTGGGTTGGATTTTCAAAACTGAAAGAGCTCCCCTTACCACTTTTTGCTATACCAACTACTAGCGGTACTGGCTCTGAGGCGACCTTGGGCGCGGTAATTTCCGACACTGAGTCGCATCAAAAATTTGTTATAGCAGACCCTGGGCTCCAACCC
>JBLHKV010000059.1:0-15875 GCA_047618115.1 Halieaceae bacterium
GAACAAACGAAAAGTACACAACCTGCTATTAGCAGGCTAGACTGGAGAAAGAGCCGGCAGAAAAGTGTCTCTTAGAAAATGGGTTAAACGGTCCCAAATGGTCTGACGACGTACACTCAATCAGAAGTACATACAAGGCTTAGATCAAGCCGGAAACAATGTGATCATCGGCTCGGATGCCGATGCCACTGTGGCAACACGCATGGATCCAGCGGGCAATACCACTACCCTCGACTATGCCTCTGGCCGGCTGAATCAACCCACTTTTGCCGATACCCTACCAGGCTCCAGCATTAGTACTGCATACACAAGAGATAGCCTAGGCAAAATATTACCCGGATCACTGACCCCAATGACTGCGACTGGCAGAGTAGCTTTAATAATCAGGGTTTTCGAATTACACGCACTGACCCGGCGCAGTTACAGCGGTGGTTTCTGCGGTACTGAACCGTGGGGCCCGAGTCTGGCGTAGCGAGGCGGGAACACCCTGGCTGCAGCAGGGTCATCGAGGCCCAGCGTGGAGTGGACCGCGAGTTCGTGTTCGGATATCGGGGCATCGCTCAGGCGCCTACACTGACGCTCATTTCAAGGAAAAATGAGCATGTCGGAAAAACGTCGGAAAAAGAAAAAAGGGTTAGCAGCTATTAACGTGCTAACCCCTGAAAAATGGTGGGTCGTGCGCGATTCGAACGCGCGACCAATTGGTTAAAAGCCAACTGCTCTACCAACTGAGCTAACGACCCGTAGAGGGTGCGTATAGTAATGATTTGAGTCGAAAAAACAACCCTTTTGAGGTCGATTTAAGAGCAGTTTTGCTCAGTTGTAGTGAGTCGGGTCGGCAACGCCGGCTTGCTCGAATCCTTGTTGCCGCAAACGGCAACTTTCACATCGGCCGCAGGCCCTGCCCCGCTCGTCTGCCTGATAACAGGAAACTGTTGTGGCATAGTCTACATGCAGTTCCATGCCACACTGAATAATCTGCGCCTTGGTCATATCCATTAAGGGGGTTTTGATACGCATCGGACTGCCTTCTACCCCCTCTCGGGTCGCCAAATTTGCCACCTGTTCAAATGCGGCGATGAATTCGGGCCTGCAATCGGGGTATCCCGAGTAATCCACTGCGTTAACCCCGATAAAGATGTCGTGAGCGCCGAGAACCTCAGCCCAACCCAACGCGATAGACAAAAATACCGTATTCCGCGCGGGTACATAGGTGATGGGGATACCCTCTGTTTCGGCTTCGGGAACAGCTATATCCATGTCGGTGAGAGCTGACCCACCAATGCTATTCAGGTTAAGGCTCACGACCTTATAGGCCGTTGCGCCCATTGCCTCGGCAATGGATGCCGCTGCAGTCAGCTCTGCACAGTGGCGCTGACCGTAGTCAAAGCTGAGCGCGTAACAGTCGTATCCTTCAGCCAGGGCAATAGCCAGCACAGTCGCTGAATCCAATCCGCCAGACAGCAGTACAACAGCTTTTTTGCTTGGATCACTCATCAACGACCCGGTTCATCTGCCCATAGTAACTTGTGAAGTTGCAGCTGTACGCGGACCGGGAGATTATCTGCTATCACCCAATCGGCCAACTGTGTCGCATTAAGCACACCGTAGCTCGGCGAAAACAATACATCGTCGACACGCTCGGCAAGTTGGTGTTCATCCATTTTGAACACCGCCCAGTCGTAGTCAGCGCGATCGCAGATAACAAATTTGACCTGATCTTGCTGCTTAAGGTGGGCCACATTGCTGTAGTCATTGCGCGCTACCTCGCCAGAAGCTGGCGTCTTGAGGTCGACCACTTTGACCACGCGGCTGTCGACCGAGCCGATCGGCATCGCGCCGCTGGTTTCCAATGAGACTTGGTAGCCTTGGTCGCACAGCGCTTCCATCAAAGGTAGACAGCTGGGTTGGGCCAGGGGCTCGCCACCCGTTACGGTGATATAACGAGGCATGAAAACAGCCACCTGTTCCAATACTTGGGTAATAGGTAGGGATTCTCCGCCGTGAAAGGCATACTCGGTATCGCAATACACGCAGCGCAGTGGGCAACCCGTAAGGCGAACAAAAACAGTCGGCCGACCTACCGTGCGAGCCTCGCCCTGCAGAGAATTAAATATCTCCGTAATACGAACTGTTTGATTTAAATCCATAGGAAGCTTGATTTTACACCGCGTCAGCGGCTGATATATTAAAAATTATCGACGAGGAAAGTGCGGGCAAGTTGTACCGCTGTACTACCGCTGTCGCCGTAAGTCGCGATCAGCCGATCGAGATACTCGCGCGACTTCACGCGGTCACCCTTCAGAAAATACACTTTACCCAACTTATATAAAGCATCCGGAACTTTACTGTTGTCCGGATACTCCTCCAGAAGAAACATAAACGCCCGACGGGAAGATTCCAGATCCTGTGGTGCAACCACGAGATGCAGTTCACCCAGCCAATAGTGTGCATTGGGTGCATAGCGGCCGTTCACGTAGTCGTTCAGGAAGGTATTAAAGGCAGTAACGGCCTCGTCAAAACGCTGTTCCTTCACCAGGTCATAGGCGGCGCGATACGCCTGATACTCTCCGGGAGTTGCTGTATTAGCTACTGTTGGTGAGGGCGTTGGTGAAGCGTTCCTGCTGGAACCCGCGGTCGGCACAGCTACAGGCACCGGAGTTGCAGCGATGCTTGGTCCGCTGCCAATCTCGGCCAGCCGACGATCTATATCGACATAGCGATCGAGGCTTTGCTGCTTGAGTTTGCGTACTTCGTTGGTCTGCTCTTCAACCTGACCACGCAAAGCCATTACCTCTTGCTGCAATAGTTGCAACTGGTAATAAAGCCGGCCGGATGATTGCGCTGGATCCGCCTGTGCAGAGCCGTAAGACCCCGAGGAATATTGCTCCGATGAAGAGTCAATTACCGAAGGGGTTGTAACTCTGGGGGCAACTTCAATGACTTCCACCTGTGCGAACGCCGGCGCGTTTAGCGCCAGCGTCACGATTAACAGGTGGAAAGCCCAGCGTGTGGACTTTCCCATAGCTAGTTTACTTCAGTTCGACGCGCCGGTTCTGACTCCACGAAGATTCGCCGGAACCATAACTGACAGGACGCTCTTCACCGTAGCTTTTGCTTTCTATACGGTAGCTGGCAATGCCATTGACAACCATATAGTCAGCAACAGCTTTTGCGCGCCGCTCGCCCAATGCCATATTGTAATCGCGAGTACCGCGTTCGTCCGCGTGCCCCTCTAACACAATAGAGCCGGTATTCTTCTTAAGATGCTCGATTTGAGCATCCAATTCATCGCGTACATCTGCGTTCAGAGTCGACTGGTCAAAATCGAAGCGGAATACGCTGGTAAGCTTAGCGGCCTCTGCTGCTTCTGCCGCCTGTGCTGCACGACGAACCTCTTCTTCGGCTACCGCCTCGATTCGTTTCTCTTCTTTTACTCGCACCTCTTCGGCTACACGACGTGCGGCATCCGCTTCGGCCTGTGTTGGCTGATCATTTCCAGCACAGGCCACCATCAGCACTGCAGCGAATATTATTGTTAATGCCTTGCCGGCGACTTGAATTGACTTCATAGCACTATCTGCCCTTATATGACTAAAGTTCGATTATAAACAACTATCTATCGTATAGAAACGGTGACCACGCAGGTTCTCTGACATCTCCCTGTCGAGATGGGAGACGAAACTTCACTGCGCCATCTAAAGACACCGCGGCCAATACCCCACGACCCCGATACTTCGTGGCGTACAATAACATAGCACCATTCGGTGCGATACTCGGAGATTCATCCAATGCAGTGCCAGTTAACACCTGTAACCGGTCGCGCTGGAGCTGCTGTATGGCAATTTTGTATTCGCCATCACGCCTGTGTACCATTATCAGGCTGCGTCCATCGGGAGCCACCCGGGCCCGAGCATTATAGTCCCCGTTAAAGGTTAAGCGATCGATCTTGCCTGTGGCCAGAGCCACCTGGTATATCTGCGGGCGCCCACCTCTATCGGAGGTGAAAACCAGCGAGCGACCATCGGGCATCCAGGCGGGCTCTGTTTCAATGGCATAGTGGGTAGTAATTCGCCTCAGGCGCTGCGACGCTACGTCCATCACGTATATGTCGGGGCTGCCGTCCTTGGACAACACCATGGCTATTTCCCGGCCATCTGGGGACCACGCTGGCGCGCCATTCAGGCCGCGGAAATTGGTGAGCTGAGTACGCTCTCCGGTGGAGAGCTTTTGCATAAATATAGCCGGGCGAGAAGTTTCAAATGACACATAGGCAATGGAATCTCCGTCCGGAGACCAGCTGGGGCCCAGTATTGGCTCATCCTGGCGCAGCAGCACCCGCGGCTGTGCCCCATCGGAATCTGACAACACCAGACTGTACATATCATTCAGATTGTCACGTCGCTCAACCGACACATACAACAAGCGTGTAGCGAATGCGCCTCTGATCCCAGTGAGTTGGCTGTATATGGCATCGGCAACTCGATGGGACAACATCCGAAGTTCATCCGGGCCACCGGTGAGCTGGCCTTTGAGAATTCGTTCCTGGCGAAATACATCGAACAACTCGTATTCGACGGCCAAACCCGATTCTTTGGCGACCCTACCGAGCAATAAATATTCGACACTCAGCGCCCGCCAGTCGCGGTAGTAAACCTCCTGCTCGGTACGCGGTTGGCTCAGCATATCACCGCGGTCCACCGGGCTGAATAGACCACTGCGCAGCAGGTCTGCGTTGATTATCGAAGCCACGTCGGCAGGCGGTATACTACCGCCGTCCCAGGCAAAAGGAACTACTGCAATCGTCGTGGGGTTATCTCGTCCCTGTGTGATCTCGATCAACAATTCAGCGTGGCCGGGCATAACCATAGCCATGTAAATAAGGCAGAAAGCGATAATTCGATTCATTATTGACGCAAATCCTCTGGTCTGAACTTGAGACGCAGCGTTCTAAAGTGTTTTTCGAAAACCCGACTGGGTAATTGTTGTAGCTCGGGAAAGCGCTCGGCTTTCTGAACAGCGTTGACCGCAGAGCGATCGAAAGCGGCAGAGCCACTGCTTTTATCGACGGCAACGCTAACCACGTCGCCCGTCGGAATCAGGTGAATAACCAGTTCCGCCTCCATATTGTTCCGCGCGCTGGGGGGGCGACTCCAGTTATCCGCTATCGCCCGGGCGATACTGGCAACGTGGCTTTCGGCAATATCCAGGTCGCCAACGGCATCGAGCAAAACATCCTCTGCTGCCAGCGCACTACTCATTTCATTCGCCGCTTGCTTCCTGGCAGCCTCTTCATCAAAAACGGAAATCTTTTCAGGTCTCTCGCGAGGCGCGATCTCAACCTTCGTCTCCTCGGGCTTGCTGATCTTAGGCTCCGGCTTACTTTTAGGCTCAATAGTTTGGCTTGGCTGCGTTTTTACTTGAGGCTTTGGCCTCGGCCTTACAACAGGCTTTGGCTTGGGTTTAGACCGCAAAGATTCAGCATCGATCAAAATCGCCTTTACATGCTTTGCCGTAACCAAAACAGTTGGACTGGATTCGGGTGCCCAATTCTGTGTGACCACTGCCAGCAGCACCAAATGCATAGCCAGTGTTGCCAACAACGGCCACCACGTGAAAGCCAGTGCTCTACTGGAAAACCACTGCTGTGCTATAGCAGACACTGACTAGCCACCGGGGTTTTCTGTAACCAGACCGACACTCGGTGCGCCGGCCTTCTGCAGCGATGCCATTAGTGTCACGACCTCGCCGTAGGCGACGTTTTTGTCGCCCCATACCAATACCGGCTTATCGGGATTTCTTCTCAGTATTGCTGAAACCCGCGTTTTAATCGTAGCCAGGGACAGTTCCTGCTTGGTATCCGCACCCAAATTCATATACAAACTACCGTCTTTCTTGATGGATACAATCAACGGCTCGCTATCTTGTTTTTCCACTGGGTCTGTGGGCGCTTGGGGCAGCTCCACTTCTACGCCTTGCATCAGCAGTGGCGCGGTCACCATAAATATAACCAGCAACACCAACATGACATCGATATAGGGCACGACGTTTATTTCGGCGACCGGCTTTCTCTTCTTGCGGGAGCGCACCATAGTCTCAGCCCGGCCTCACTTATCGTCCTGGTTCACCGCATAAGCCTGGCGGTGAAGGATAGAGGAAAACTCATCGGCGAAGGTATCGTAGCGATTAACAAAGGTATCAACTCTATTGGCAAAACGGTTGTAGGCGATTACGGCAGGAATAGCGGCAAACAGGCCCATAGCGGTGGCAATCAAGGCTTCGGAAATACCCGGCGCAACTGTAGATAAGGTCGCCTGCGTGGCATTGGCCAGGCCCCGAAACGAATTCATAATGCCCCACACCGTACCAAATAAACCAATATAAGGACTGGTGGAGCCAACCGTCGCCAGGAATGCCAAGTGACGCTCGAGGGTCTCCTCCTCCCGAGACAACGCTACCCGCATGGCACGCTGCGCACCTTCCATGACAGATTCCGGATCGGCGCCTGATTGCTTTGACAGACGTGAAAACTCCTTGAAGCCGGAGCGAAAGATACTCTCCATACCCGTCGCTTTACCGCCATTGGAAAAGCGCTCGCTACCGTCGCGATAGAGTCGGCTAAGATCGATCCCGGACCAGAACTTTTCTTCAAACGCATCCATTTCGTTGCGCGCATTGATAAAAAAAGTGACTCGCTGGACGATCATATACCAGGATGTCACGGAGGCCAGCAGCAGTATAAACATTACCAATTGCACAGTGATAGAGGCGTTCAGCACCAGCCCCAGCAAACTCAACTCATCGTTCAAAACCCACTCCTTGTTAACGTTCGCCTTCTATTTCATCGGCCATAATAGACTTCACGGTATCGCGCATCATCGCCGGCATGCGCCGCGGTTTCAACGATATCCTATCAACACAGACAATTTTGACCCGACCAGTACACACACACACATCTTCTCGCATTATCCGTTGGTCAATTTCCATGAACGAGCCACCCAGGTTTCTCACCTTGGCTGTGGCCGTTAATTCCTCGTCGAGACACGCGGGCAATAGATACTGCATATTAACATCGCGTACTACAAACATAAGATTTTCACTAAAAATTACCGTCTTATCAAATCCAAGTGAGCGCATGAATTCGGTTCTGGCGCGCTCGATAAACTTCAGATAGTTAACATAGTAGACGATACCACCTGCATCGGTGTCCTCGATATAGACTCGTATCGGTAGAGAAAATTCCATCCGCTCAGCCCACCATACCTTTGTGACCACAGATCTTACTCACTGCGTAGCATCGTCTTCGAGATCGAAGGCCAAATTGACTCCCGAAGACGGTGGTTTGAGACCAAAATGCTGGTAGGCGTGTCGCGTTGCAATACGCCCCCTGGGGGTACGAAGAATGTAACCCTGCTGAATCAGGTAGGGTTCAAGCACGTCTTCAATTGTGCCGCGCTCCTCTGAAATGGCAGCGGCCAGGCTATCGATCCCCACTGGCCCGCCATCAAATTTTTCTATCAACGTCAATAAAAGTCGTCGATCTTGATGATCCAGACCCAATTCATCTACGTTCAGCATGGCCAATGCCAGGTCGGCGAGCTCGGCATTTATTCGGCCATCGGCTTTAACCTCGGCATAGTCGCGAACCCGTCGTAGTAGGCGATTGGCTATCCGCGGAGTGCCGCGCGCCCGCTTGGCTATCTCCCGGGCACCGCCTTTATCTATCTCTATCCCCAGAATTCCTCCGGAACGCTCAACGATAAAACTCAGGTCCTCCACATTGTAAAATTCCAGGCGTTGCACAATGCCGAAGCGATCTCGTAAGGGAGAGGTCAGCAAGCCAGCGCGCGTGGTGGCGCCAACCAGGGTAAAAGGCGGCAAATCGAGCTTGATCGAGCGGGCCGCCGGGCCCTCACCGATCATGATATCCAGCTGGTAATCCTCCATTGCCGGGTAGAGAATTTCCTCGACATAGGGACTCAATCGATGAATTTCATCGACAAACAACACGTCACCGGGCTCGAGGTTGGTCAGCAGTGCCGCCAAGTCACCGGCTTTCTCCAAGACCGGGCCAGAGGTAGCTTTCATGGCGACGCCCATTTCCCGGGAGATAATGTTGGCGAGGGTGGTTTTACCCAAACCGGGTGGACCAAATATCAGCGTGTGGTCCAAGGGCTCATCGCGGCCGCGTGCAGCCTGAATGAAAATTTCCATTTGTTCTCGAACGACTTTCTGCCCAACATACTCAGCCAGAGAACGCGGTCTGATCGCCCGGTCGTAGACGTCTTCGTTAACGTGGCTTTCCTCTGGGGCTATCAGCCGATCTGTTTCAATTGCCACTGTTTAACATCCAACTGTTCTCATTTGACTTTGACCATGGATCTGAGGGAAAGGCGGATTAGATCTTCACTATTTTCGATGCCGTCATGGTACACAGCTGCGATGGCACGGCTCGCCTGCTGGGGCTTGTAGCCAAGAGCCACTAGCGCACTTTCTGCATCGGCGACAAGTAAGTCGTTGGCCGACCGCGACGAGGCCAGCGGCTTTGCCACTGCGCCGTCGGGAATCCAGCTCTTGAGTTTGTCGCGCATTTCTACCATTAACCGGTCCGCCGTTTTGGCCCCGACTCCAGGGAGTTGCACCAGGGTGGCGCTGTCGCCTTGCTGTACACAGCGCACGAACGTGTCGCCGTCCATACCGGACAATATGGTAAGCGCCAACTTGGGCCCAACGCCACTGACCTTGATCAAGGTCCGAAACAGGGTGCGATCATTTTCCGCAAAAAAGCCATAGAGCAATTGAGCGTCTTCGCGCACCACGAAGTGGGTGAACAGGCTGACCTCAGCGCCAAGCTCTGGCAACCGGTAGAGCGTGGTCATCGGAATATCCACCTCATAGCACAAGCCGCCCACATCAATGAGAACAGTGGGGGCTTGCTTTTCGATCAATTTTCCGTAAATTCTTCCGATCATATTCTCACCTGAGGCGTCCACCACGAACTGATTTGGCGCCAGCAATGCGAATCATACTCTGCTGTGTGTGCACGTGACACAGGGCACAAGCCAAAGCATCGGCGGCATCTTCACTCGGCGCTGCCGGCAGCTTTAACAATGCTTTAACCATATGCTGTACCTGGGCCTTGTCCGCAGATCCTGTGCCCACCACCGATTGTTTGATTTGCAGCGCAGAATACTCGAAAACGGGGAGATCTCGATTGACGCAGGCGACTATCGCTGCACCTCTTGCCTGCCCGAGTTTCAAAGCTGACCCCGGACTTTTAGACATGAATACTTGCTCGATGGCCATTTCTTCCGGGTTGAATTCCTCGAGTATCTCGCTGAGGTTATCAAAGATAACCTTGAGACGCTCTGGAAGTGAGGTTCGCGGTAATTTTATAACGCCGCTGGTCACGTATTCGTTACGTCCGTTGACGTGATTGATGATGCCGAATCCAGTCTTGATTGAACCCGGATCGATTCCCAGCACCAGTGCCATGGCTGTCGCCTGATCTAGCTGTAATAGTTATGTACAAATATACAGCATCAGCTGCAACCGCGTTAGTGCTCAGCGAGCCGGATTCGAATTATTCCATTTCCGCCAGGACGTCGTCTGGTATATCCACATTGGTATAGACATTTTGCACGTCATCGAGATCTTCAATGGAATCGACCAGAGCCATTATTTTTTCAGCTCCGGCGGCGTCTACAGGTACCGTAACCGAGGCCAGCATGGTCAGCTCAGCGTCTTCGGGTTCCAGCCCCGCAGCAACCAGAGCGTCCCGGACTCCGAGGAACTCCTCGAAGCCGGTGATGACTTCTGATGAACCGTCGTCACTGCTCTCGATGTCTTCGGCACCTGCTTCCAGAGCTACCTCCATCAGCAGGTCTTCGTCGACGCCGGGTGCAAAGATTATCTGCCCCTTACGCTCGAACAAATAGGCAACAGAACCATCGGTACCGAGATTACCCCCACGCTTGGTGAACGCGTGTCGAACCTCGGCCACGGTACGGTTTTTATTATCAGTCAACGCCTCTATCAGTACTGCAATTCCACCCGGAGCATAACCTTCATAGGTCAGCTCCTCCATATCGTCGGCTTCGTTGGTACCAGCGCCACGGGCAATAGCCCGATCTACCGTGTCGCGGGTCATATTAGACCCAAGCGCCTTGTCGACAGCGGCTCGCAACCTCGGATTGTCTTCGGGGGACGGCCCACCTTGTTTGGCGGCAACCACCAATTCGCGGATCAGTTTGGTAAACACCTTGCCGCGCTTGGCATCCTGCGCAGCCTTGCGGTGCTTAATGTTAGCCCACTTACTATGCCCAGCCATTCATCTACTCCCGTGTCAATATTCTAGTCCCATGTTACCCGATTATGCTTCGGTAGCTGCCGGATCCCGGCGCAGCCGAATGTTCAAATCCTTCAATTGATTGGCGTCGACAGATCCCGGCGCCGCCGTCATCACGCAAGCAGCACTCTGCGTTTTCGGGAAGGCAATAACATCGCGAATCGATCGCGTATTAGTCATCAGCATAACCAGACGATCGAGTCCAAAAGCCAAACCACCGTGCGGCGGTGCACCGTATTTAAGCGCGTCGAGCAGAAATCCAAACTTCTCCCGGGCTTCCTCCGTGCCTATTCCCAGCACATCGAATACAGTCTGCTGCATTTCAGGATTGTGGATACGGATAGACCCACCGCCCAGCTCTGTTCCGTTGATTACCATGTCGTATGCTTTCGATAGAGCCGTTCCCGGCGACTCGCACAGCTCTTCAGCTGAACAGGCTGGCGCGGTAAAGGGATGGTGAAGCGAGGTCCAGCCGGTATCGGTCTTTTCAAACATGGGAAAGTCTACCACCCACAATGGTGCCCATCCCTCGGCGACCATACCCAGGTCCTCGCCTACTTTGACCCGCAATGCCCCCATCGCATCGGCTACCACCCCGGACTTATCGGCCCCGAAGAAGATAATGTCACCATCCTCTGCGCCCAATCGTTCCATCAACTGCATGACGATGTCGTCGGGCATAAATTTAAGTATTGGCGCCTGCAGGCCGGCGACACCTGCGGACAAGTCATTAACCTTGATCCAGGCAAGACCCCGAGCTCCATAGATGGAAATATAGCTGGTGTAGTCATCGATTGCCTTGCGACTGATAGAGGCTCCACCGGGAACTCTCAGCGCTGCCACCCGGCCCTCTGGGTCGTTGGCGGGGCCATTAAACACCTTGAATTCGACCTGAGCCATAAGGTCATCTGTATCGACCAGCTCCAGTGGTATACGCAGATCGGGCTTGTCGGATCCGTAACGAGACATAGCCTCTGCATAGGTCATACAGGGGAATTCGGGGAGTTCCGTCGACAGAACATCGGAGAAAAGCGAACGTATCATGTCCTCGGTGAGGGCCATAATATCATCTTCACCCATAAACGAGGTTTCAATGTCTATCTGAGTAAACTCTGGCTGGCGATCTGCGCGTAAGTCCTCGTCGCGAAAGCACTTGGCAATCTGGTAATAGCGATCGAAGCCAGACACCATCAATAATTGCTTAAATAATTGCGGAGACTGCGGTAGAGCAAAAAACTGACCTGGATGGGTACGACTGGGCACCAAATAGTCACGTGCACCCTCAGGTGTGGCTCGAGTCAGTATCGGTGTCTCGATATCGAGAAAATTGTGGGTGTCCAGATATTTCCGAACTGCACTAGTGATTTTGGAACGCTGCACCAACCGCTGCTGCATCTCAGATCTGCGCAAATCGATATAGCGATAACGCAGCCGCACGTCTTCGCCAACCGTTGTGTGCTCATCCATCTGGAAGGGAGGGGTCTCCGCGCGACTGAGGATCTCGAGTTCCTTGCCCAGAACTTCGATCTCTCCGGTGGCCATACCCGGGTTGATGGTGGCGTCGGAGCGGGCGCGAACCCGGCCTACAATTTTGACTACATATTCGCTGCGGACCCGGTCTGCTCGCTCAAAGTGCTCTTCCGTATCAGGATCAAACACCACCTGTACGATCCCGTCCCGATCTCGCAAGTCGAGGAAAATTACCCCGCCGTGATCCCTGCGACGGTCTACCCAACCACACAATGTAACTGTTTGATCTATAAAATTGCTATCTAGAGCGCCACAATAATGACTGCGCATAGTTAAAATACCGTTCAGCCCGCAGGCCGCCTAATCTGATTACAGCAGCTTAGGCGCTGGCTGCTGGGGAGTTGCTCGATGAAGTGGGTTTGTCTGTTTTGGTACTGGACTTTGCATCGCCAGATGGTTTGCTGTCGCCACTGGACTTTGCATCGCCAGATGGTTTGCTGTCGCCACTGGACTTTGTCGAGTCTGCGCTCTTACTGCTACCGGCATCTCCAGCGATGTTCTTCTTATCGCCGGTTTTAAAGTCGGTTTCGTACCATCCCGAACCTTTCAGTCGAAATGCCACAGCGCTGATTTTTTTCTTTAATTGGGATTCACCACAAGTGGGGCATTCCAGTAGCGGTTCGTCGTTCATTTTTTGCAAGGCCTCCAGCTGGTGCTGGCAAGCCTGACACTGATATTCGTAAATTGGCATAGTTTTCTACCCAGTCTCCCGACCTAAGCAACGAGGTTATTGCGAACGAGCGATTAGCCCACATAAAAGCCGGGAGATTATACGCGTAAACCGGGGCTTTACATAGCATGGCGATGAATCAAATAGACAGCGGCAGTGCTACTTGACACAAGCTACCAATCACAGAGGAATCGGCATGCATCAGAGCTGACTCGCACCCCAGGACTGAGCCCAGCGATGCTAACCAACAGCAGAACGGGAAGTCATCAGAGGAGAGGTCGGCGCACCAGCTAGAGGACTAGATGGCGCGCTCAGTCCAAAGCTTAGGAGGCGGCAAATTCCTTCAGTTTCTTCAGCGGGCGAACTTTAACCGCGACGCTGGCCGGCTTGGCTTTAAAAATTTGCTCTTCGCCGGTGAAAGGATTGATACCCTTACGCGCTTTTTTGGCGGGCTTCTTAACCGTTGTGACCTTCATCAGGCCAGGCAGGGTAAATTCGCCACACGAACGCTTTTTGATACTGCGCTCAACCAGCATCTCCAGTTCATCCAGAACCGAAGATACCTGCTTTTTAGACAATCCAGTACTCTCGGCGATACTTGCCAACATTGCGCTCTTGGTCAATTTAGCCTTGAGGGCGGTGGCTTTCTTGGGAGCAGGTGCAGCTGCTTTTTTCGTTGCCATGTTAGTTTCATCCTTAGTTCGATTCTTATCAGTATTATATCGACCTACAGATTCACAATATTGAAATTGTGGCTGTGTGTCGACAACTCCGGTGCAATATATAGTCCATGAAACACTGTAATACAAGCACTTTCCATGCTTTTTTGAAAAATAATACTATACCGTACCCATATCATAACCGCATCGGGGAAAAACTGCTTTCGTCAAGACCTTTGCGGGCTAGTTACGCGTTTATTCATAATAATTATTGCCGGCGACAAGCAAGCGCTCTAAGTCCTGTACCCCCCGCTGCAACAATCGTAGAATAGACACCCTTCATCTAAATCCGGACAGTTAATCCACATGCGTGCCAGCCAATATCTGATCGCCACAGTCAAGGAAACCCCATCGGACGCTGAAGTAGTCAGCCACCAACTGATGCTTCGTGCCGGCATCATACGAAAACTTGCCTCCGGCTTATATACCTGGCTGCCGCTGGGCCTGCGGGTACTGCGCAAGGTGGAACGTATTGTCCGTGAAGAAATGGATCGCAGCGGTGCGCAGGAAGTATCGATGCCCGTCGTGCAGCCAGCTGAACTGTGGCAGGAATCGGGACGCTGGCAGAAGTATGGTGCCGAGCTACTGCGTATTCAGGATCGGCACGACCGAGAGTTCTGTCTGGGGCCGACTCACGAGGAGGTCATTACCGATCTGGTCCGCAACGAATTTAAGAGCTACAAGCAGCTACCAGCCAATTTCTACCAGATACAGACCAAGTTCCGCGACGAAATCCGGCCCCGCTACGGTGTAATGAGAGCGCGTGAATTCATCATGAAGGATGCTTATTCCTTCCACGTAGACGACACCTCGTTCCATGAAACATATCAGAACATGCACGAAGCCTATACCCGGATCTTTACGAGGTTGGGGCTGAACTTCCGCCCGGTAATCGCCGACAGCGGCAGTATTGGCGGTAGCACCTCCCACGAGTTCCACGTATTGGCGCAATCGGGTGAGGATGCAATTGCCTTTAGTGACAGCAGCGATTATGCCGCTAACGTAGAGATGGCAGAGGCCGTTGCGCCCGCTGCGGCCCGCTTGGCACCCGGCGAAGCACTCACCGAAATTGCCACCCCTGACCAACATACCATCGACGCCATCTGCGAACTACTGGGTCTCCCGCCCGAGAGGACAGTAAAGACGCTGATTGTAAATGGCGAGGAGGAAGGTAACCTGGTAGCACTGGTGTTACGCGGAGATCACCAGTTGAATACCATCAAAGCCGAGAAACTGGCTGGCATTGCATCGCCTCTTTGCTTCGCCGATGAGGCCGAGATAAAACGGCAGACTAATTGCGGCCTGGGCTCACTCGGCCCAGTAGAGATTGGTATACGCGTCATCGTCGATCGAGCGGCGGCAAATCTCGCCGATTTCGTGTGCGGCGCCAACAAGGATGGCTTTCATCTGACCGGCGTCAATTGGGAGCGCGACTGCGAGCTGAGCACTGTGGCAGACATGCGTCAGGTGGTCGCCGGTGATCCCAGCCCCGACGGGCAGGGCACCTTACAAATTCAACGCGGCATCGAAGTCGGCCATATTTTTCAGCTGGGCACGACCTATAGCGAGGCCCTGGGAGCCCAGGTTCTGAACGAAAACGGCAAGAATGTCACGCTAACCATGGGTTGCTACGGTATCGGCATTACCCGCGTGGTTGCCGCTGCCATCGAACAAAACCACGACGACAAAGGTATCATCTGGCCCGAGTCTATAGCCCCTTTCCAACTCGCACTCATCCCATTGAATATGGGTAAGTCAGCCGCTGTGGCCGAGTGTGCCGAAGCGCTGTACACGCAATTCCGGGAGGCTGGAGTCGAAGTACTGCTGGACGATCGCAATGAACGCCCTGGGGTGAAATTTGCCGACATGGAATTGGTGGGAATACCGCACCGACTCGTTATCGGTGAAAGAAGCCTCGCCGAGGGATCGCTAGAGTACCAGGGGCGCCGCGATCTGGAGTCGCAACTGATAGGTCGCGACGACGTTGTTGACTTCGTGATGGCAAAGCTGTCGACGTAGCAACAAACAAGTGTGCTGGTTGCGACCCGCCGTTTCAATCTGCGCTCTGGTATTGCTACTGTTCACGGCCTATCCAATTTTCGCAGATGACACTGCCTATGACACTGCGGATCACGCGCAGTTACGCCAGTTTTTAAGTACCACGATCTCCGATGCGGGGAGCTTCACCGACCGCTTTGATGCCGAGGTGTGGTTGGTGGATATGTCCCGGCGTCTCACTCGCTATATTCCCGACCCCAAGGAGCGGCTCGACCTGCTCCGCCAGATTCACCACTACGCGACCGATGCAGGGCTTCCGCCAGAAGTCGTTCTGGCGGTCATAGAGATAGAGAGTCACTTCGACCGCTTTGCGGTATCGCGGGTCGGCGCCCAGGGTCTCATGCAGGTGATGCCTTTCTGGCGCGAGGAGATCGGTCGTAGCAGTGACAACCTCACACAAATCGCCACTAACCTTAACTATGGCTGTCGAATTCTGCAGTTTTACCTGCAAAAGTCCGACGGGCAGTTACTGAACGCGCTGAAACGCTACAACGGCGCCAGTAATTTGAAGTATTCACGCAAGGTACAGACAGCCTGGCGGGAACACTGG
>JBLHKV010000060.1:0-15832 GCA_047618115.1 Halieaceae bacterium
ACGGGAGTTGATACTAGATCCGGATCCGGACTTTCGATTTCACAGCGGGGTTCCGCTCTAGCTGGTGTCGCCGGAAGAGTAGGCTACTGTCTGATCTTAAATTTGAGAAGGTCAATTTCACCCTCTACCGCTTTTATGTACCAACCGTGGCTAGACCAGTCGCCCAATACAATACGCTCTGCAACACTGTTTTGCAGCGTTACGACGTGACGTGCAGGACGGTGGGTGTGGCCATGAATCATGGTTCTGGCCTGGTGTTGTTCAAAAGTAGCGATCACTGCAGAGGCTGTAACGTCCATTATATCGGCGGCTTTATTGCTGTTTGCCTCGTGGCTCATCTGACGTAGTTGCTTTGCCAGCTTGCGGCGTTCCTCAAGGGGCTGCGCCAAGAGGTCGCGTTGATAGCTGGGCTCCCGTACTTTTGCCCTGAACGCCTGGTAGTCATTATCTTCTGTGCACAGACTATCGCCGTGTAGCAGTAGCGTCTTTTTTCCGCTCAGGCTGATAGTGGTGGGGTCTTGAAGAAGGGTAGCACCGGCACTCTGACAAAAACGCTCGCCAAGAAGAAAGTCGCGGTTTCCGTGCATTAAAAAAACGTGTGATCCGGCGGTCTGGAATGCCTTTAATGCGCGGCTGACGCGGGTGCCAAGAGGGTGGTCATCGTCGTCGCCAATCCAGACCTCGAATAGGTCGCCAAGAATATAAAGCGCTTGGCAAAGCCCGGCGTTGCGATGTAGGAAATCAAGCAGAGCGTGGGTCACGGCCGGCCTTGATTCATCCAGATGCAAATCCGAGATGAATAAGGTGGCCATTAACTTGTCGACCTCAGTCGACGATGACGACAGACTCGATAACGACGTCGTCGACGGGTACGTCTTGGTGTCCGCCACTGGATCCGGTGGCGACGGCGCGAATTTTATCGGTCACTTCCGTTCCAGAGGTGATTTTACCAAAAACCGTGTAGCCCCAGCCCTGCGAGTTTTTCCCCGAGTGATTGAGGAAGTCATTGTCTGACACATTGATAAAAAACTGGGCGGTGGCCGAGTGGGGGTCCATAGTTCTGGCCATCGCGACGGTGCCGCTGTCATTCTTTAGGCCGTTATCAGCTTCGTTATCTACCATTGGACCGGTCTCTTTCTGACCCATGCCAGGTTCGAATCCGCCACCCTGGATCATAAAGTTGTCGATTACACGGTGGAATATGGTGCCGTCGTAGAAGCCATCGCGTACATACTGTTCGAAGTTGGCCGCCGTCTTTGGCGCTTTTTCGAAATCCAGCTCCAGAACGATTTCGCCGTAGTTGGTTTGCATTACAATCATGTGGTTTTCCTGACCAGCTTTTAAAGGCGGCAATGATACGAGCTTTTACCTCATAGTTGAACAGTAAAAAAGCCCCAGCTGTCGAATTTGTGAAAGAAGTCGCGGGATTTGAGCCATATCCACGGTACTTCCTGTGTGGAACACCCGCTATAATACTCGGCCTTCCGGTCTGCAGCGCTGGACTTAAACAACAATTCGGATAGAAACCAGGTAATGACTGAGCATTTAGAAACTGGCAGTAACTTTCTGTCGACAATTATAGAAAAGGATTTGGAGTCGGGCGCGACCCGTAACGTGATAACCCGATTTCCTCCTGAACCCAACGGCTTTTTGCATATCGGTCACGCCAAATCCATCAGCGTTAATTTTGGTCTGGCCCAGCGCTTTGGCGGTCATTGCAACCTGCGGTTCGACGATACCAACCCAGAGAAGGAAAGCAGCGAATTTATTGACGCGATTAAGGCCGATGTAGAGTGGTTGGGGTATGCCTGGGCGGGGGAGGTACGGTTTGCCTCTAGCTATTTCGGACAACTGTATTTGTGGGCGCAGCACCTGATAGAGGCTGGCAATGCGTATGTCTGTGACCTGTCTGCCGACGAAGCACGTGAATATCGTGGTACTCTCACCGAGCCAGGTATAAACAGCCCGCATCGGGAGCGCACCGTGGAAGAAAACCTGGCGCTGCTCGCAGGTATGAAGGCGGGTAATTTTGACGAGGGTAGCAAAGTACTGCGCGCTCGAATCGATATGGCGTCGCCCAATATCAATATGCGCGACCCTATCTTATACAGAATCAGAAAAATAACGCATCACCAGACCGGTGACGAGTGGTGTATTTACCCGACCTATGATTTTGCACATGGTCAGGAGGATGCCCTGGAGGGCGTCACTCACTCTATTTGTACGCTGGAATTTGAAGATCACCGACCCTTATATGATTGGTTGCTGGACAATCTTCCCGTCGCTTCCAGGCCCAGGCAATATGAATTTGCTCGTTTGAATGTGAATTACACCATCACCAGCAAGCGCAAGCTGAAGCGCTTGGTCGACTCTGCTGCGGTTACCGGTTGGGATGATCCTCGGATGCCGACTGTCAGTGGAATGCGTCGCCGAGGCTATAGTCCGGCCTCCATTCGCAAGTTTTGCGAAATGGTTGGCACCAATCGCAGCGACGGAGTGGTTGACGTAGCCATGCTCGAGCACTGCATTCGCGATGATTTAAATGTAAATGCGCCGCGTGCGATGTGCGTACTGAATCCCCTGAAAGTGGAGTTGGTAAATTACCCGGAAGATAAATTGGAAGTGCTGGAAATGGCTGTTCACCCTGCCCGTGAAGAACTGGGTAGCAGGACTGTGCCGTTTACCGGATCGCTGTATATAGACCGCGAAGATTTTCGGGAGGAGGCTAATAAAAAATTCAAGCGCCTGGTAATAGGTAAACGAGTTCGTTTACGCAATGCCTACGTAATTGAGGCGTTGGAGGCCGTGAAGGACGAGCAGGGTGACATCGTCAAAGTGCTGTGCCGTTGCATTGAAGATACGGTAGGTAAAGATCCGGCAGATGGGACTAAGCCGAAGGGTGTAATTCAATGGGTGTCTGCATCTCATGGGGTACAAGCGGAAGTACGACTCTATGATCGCCTGTTCAACGAAGCAGCACCGGATCGAGCGGAGGGTGATATTCTCGATTACCTTAATCCCGATTCGCTGACCGTCGTTGCGGGTGCATGGGTGGAAGCGGGGCTGGCCAATGCGGCGCCGGAGGATGTCTATCAATTTGAGCGTGAGGGATATTTTGTGGCCGATCGCTTTGAGCACAGCGCGGAAAAATTGGTTTTCAATCGAACTATTGGTTTACGTGATAGTTGGGGGGAGGGTTGATGGCTCTAAAATTATTCAACACCATGGGTCGGGAAAAACAGACATTTGTGCCGGCGAACCCCGATCGGATAACCATGTACGTCTGCGGACCAACTGTGTACAGCTATGCGCACATCGGTAACGCTCGTCCCGTTATAGTCTTCGATACGCTATTTCGCCTGTTGCAGACCCATTACGACGAGGTGATATATGCCCGCAACTTTACCGATATCGACGATAAGATAATCCAGGCGGTGCAATCTGGCGAAGAGAGCATGGCAGAATTTACCGAGCGTTTTGCGCAGCAGTATAGCGATGATATGGCTGCTCTGAATGCGCTACAGCCGACCATGGAACCCCGGGCGACGGAAAATATTGACGCAATGGTTGCGATGATCGAAACGCTGATAGAAAAAAGTCACGCCTATGAATCCGCAGGTCACGTGCTCTTCGCGGTTGAATCTATGGCGGATTATGGAAAGTTATCGAATCGATCGCTGGAAGATATGCTGGCGGGCGCGAGGGTAGAGGTGGCGGACTATAAACGCTACCCCGGAGACTTTGTCCTTTGGAAGCCCTCCAGCGATGCAGAGCCCGGTTGGGATAGTCCCTGGGGTAGAGGTCGACCAGGTTGGCACCTCGAGTGTTCTGCGATGATCCGCGCCCATTTGGGCGACAGCATCGATATCCACGGCGGTGGCCAGGATTTGATTTTCCCTCACCACGAAAACGAAATCGCCCAGAGTTTGTGCGCTCACGGCGGTGAATACGTGCGCTACTGGATGCACAATGCCTTTCTCGATATGGGTGGCGAAAAAATGTCGAAGTCGCTGGGGAACGTCGCGACGGTTTTCGATCTTTTAAAGAGTCATCGGGGCGAAGTTTTGCGCTTTGCGCTACTGTCGGCACATTATCGCTCGCCCTTAAGCTTTACTCAGGACTTACTGACCCAGGCCGAGACGACCCTGAACGGTCTCTACGGCACCCTGCGCGACGTATCTGATATCGACATAGACACCGAGGTGTCTTTGGAGGGAGAGGCTTTTTACGCCGCCTTGAACGATGATCTAAATACGCCGGTGGCTATCGCTGCCGTGCACGATCTCGCCAGGGAACTGAACAAGGCTGATGCCGTCGATAAGCCAGCGTTGAAAGCCCGGATACTGGCTGCCGGCGACTTACTTGGAATTCTCTGGCAGGACCCGGAGGAGTGGTTGCACTGCCAACAATCGGAAGACGCGATCAGTGCCGAAGTTATAGAGGAGCTTATTGCCGAGCGTATTCAGGCTAAGAATGACCGCAATTATGGCCGAGCGGATGAGATTCGCGACGAATTGATCAAGGCTGGCGTCATTTTGGAAGATAGCCGAGAAGGCACACGTTGGCGCCGGGGCTAGACTAACCCTGGCACTACTGTGCAGCGATAGACTTTTCCCCGGATTCTACGGTCTGTAGGATCAGCGTATTAATGGTCATGGGACCAACTCCGCCTGGCACTGGCGTGTAAGCCGCGACCCGCTCGATCAGTGGACCCATTTCGATATCGCCAACACCACCGGGGTGGTAGCCGGCATCGATAACCACAGCCCCGTCCTTTATCCAATCGGCTCGAATAAACTCCGGACGACCTACAGCACCCACGATGATGTCGGCTTGCTTGATCAAATCAGGTAGGTTTTGGGTGCGAGAGTGGCAAATTGTGACCGTGGCGTGTTCCTCCAAGAGCATCATCGCCATGGGCTTGCCCAGGATAGGGCTGCGGCCCACCACTACGGCGTGCTTGCCTTTGATTTCAATGTCATTGGCGTGAAGTATGCGCATGATGCCCTGGGGGGTGGCGCAACCGTAGGCGGGCTCTCCCATCGCCATTCGTCCAAAGCCGAGGCAGGTAACGCCATCGACGTCCTTGCTTAATTCGATAGCGTCGAAACACGCTCGCTCATCAATTTGCTCGGGGACTGGGTGCTGCAGCAATATGCCATGCACGTCGGCATTGTTGTTCAGCTCCTTTATTTTAGCGAGTAACTCTTCTGTTGTAGTAGATGCGTGCATTTCTACCTTCATCGATTCCATACCCACTCGTTGGCAGGCATTACCCTTCATTTTCACATAAGTGGCCGATGCAGGGTCATCGCCCACCAATATGGTTGCGAGAATAGGAGTTTTGCCGCCAGAACGCTCCTTAAGCGCTGAAACGCGTGTTGCCATTTCGGCTTCTGTTTGTTTGGAAAGAGCTGATCCGTCGAGTACCAATGCCGTCATAAGGGCTTCCTGATAATGCTATTGAAATCGGTCTGCATTTTCGCACCTAGCGAGCTTTGGATGATGGCGCAATTGCGCCGACTTATTCCACATTTACGACATTGACGATAGGGGTGCGCCCGAGTATTATGCGCCCTCCTGAAATATGGGGAATAAGCCACTAGCAGGTTAATGGTGGTATTGATGTCGGGGTATAGCGCAGTCTGGTAGCGCGCCTGCTTTGGGAGCAGGATGTCGGGAGTTCGAATCTCTCTACCCCGACCAATTTTCCATATTTATGGAGCTAATCTTTATGGTGGCCGTAGCTCAGTTGGTAGAGTCCAGGATTGTGATTCCTGTTGTCGCGGGTTCGATCCCCGTCGGCCACCCCATTATCCTCGTTACCATTATCTGCGCCCATAGCTCAGCTGGATAGAGCAACGGCCTTCTAAGCCGTAGGTCTCAGGTTCGAATCCTGATGGGCGCGCCATTAATCTCCAGTAAATACGTGGCCTACAGAAAAGTCATTTCAGTACGCTCGTCAATTCAAAGTATCCTTAACTCCATTCTAACTCCATTCTAACTCCATTCTAACTCCATTCCTGTGCCTCGGTTTGGTAGTGCGCACACATACTATCATGGGGCGTACACGTCCGGTCATGGTGTGGTCCTAGCCTATATTGGATACTATGTTCTATTTAAATACACTCGTATTTGGGCGGGTACAGGCATGAAATCAAATTTGTTTACCAGCTTTATGCTGACGAGCATCGCCGTAAACAGGAGGTGAGTCCACGGATGGCTGACTTAATTGATGATACGAGGGCTTCTCAGGGTATTCCAGACACCTATGGTGAGCGCTGATGTATGATGTCGGTATTAGTTCGGGCGAGTGAACACTAGGTGAGTGCCATGAATTCGAGAAAAAAACTGTGACGCAGGTATCGGTATCGGCTTATAGCAAGTGGTCTGCAATAATTGTGCTCGGTGTCATTTTGATGTTTGGTTGGGGGGTAGTGACAGACCCCAATTTTGAAGGCACTCCACGACTTCACATGCTGAGGGAGATTTTCGGTGCCCTGCTTGCCTTTTTTGCAGGCATGCTGGCCATGCGACTTAGTAATATCAGGCAGAGTAGTTATTTTCTGTTCATCGCGCTGGGTTTACTCGGCGCAGGGTTTCTGGACGGCTATCACTTGCTTGTTACCAGCGAAACCCTCTCGCCCTATATAACTTCCAGGTGGCCGGCACTGGCACCCTGGAGCTGGATGGCCTCGCGCCTGTTCCTCTCGATCATGCTGGCTCTGAGCCTTTATATCTTTCATTACGAACAACGCAAACGAGTTTCGATAGCACAATTTAGACGAACTCTTTACCGAATTTCGATCCTATTGCTGCTGGCGTGCATACTGTTTTTTGCTATTTTGCCCCCACCATCGGTCTATTTTGTCGGGGGCCCTATGCCCCAACCCCAAGAGTTGGGGCCGGCTCTTTTATTCCTGCTGGCCCTGGTGGGTTACCTGGTCAAGGGTCGGTGGTGGCAGGATAATTTTGAGTTCTGGCTGGTGCAGGCACTAATCGTCAGTGTGGTTGCACAGGCCCTGACCATGCCCTTTGCCGAGACCAATTTTGACGCATACTTTGCCAGCGCTCACTTCTTCAAAGTCATGAGTTATTTACTGATACTGGTCGGACTCGCCTTACAGACCCTCCAGGTGTTTCAAAGCGAAATGCTGAACCGGAGTATGCGCCTCGAGGCTATCGTGGAAATGGCAGCGGACGCTATCATCACCATGGATTCAGACGGCAAAGTCGAGACTTTCAATCCGGCCGCGGAACTGATGTTCGGTTACACCAGCGGCGAGGTGGTCGGCCAGGATATGCAAGTTCTCATGCCGGCGGCGTACCGGAGAGGTCACAAGGACGGCCTGCAAAACTATCTCGATACGGGTAAGGCCAAGGTTATTGGTACCGTGGCTGCGGTCGAGGGGCGACGCAAGGACGGGTCGTTAATTCCGATAGAACTCGTTGTCAGCGGCATGAAGGTCGACGGCGAGCAGATGTTCACCGGTATCCTGCGTGACGTTTCCGAGCGCAAACACGCCGAGGAGAAGCTGCTCGCTGCCAAGGAGGATGCAGAGAAGGCGAATGCGGCCAAATCTCAATTCATGGTGAGCATGAGTCACGAGTTGCGCACGCCACTGAATGCAATACTGGGGTTTTCCGAATTATTGGAAATGCAAGCCGATGCACGTGCTCCGGACCAGCAGAAATTCGCCCACAACATCCATTTAGCAGGACGGAAATTGTTACAGATGATCACCGAAGTACTGGACTTGTCCACGATCGAAGCAGGAAACCTGGCCCTCGACATTCAACCTGTCGAGATAGCAGCGCTGGTCGAGGACAGTGTGACCATGTCCAAGAGTGCTCTCGCCGATAAAGTATATATCACCATCGAAAACACCATAAAGGATACGAAACTCAGGGTCCAGGGAGATAGTCGGCGCATCCAACAGGTATTGATTAACCTGCTCGGTAACGCGATAAAGTACAACCGGGGGCAAGGCTGGGTAAAGGTCAGCAGCCTGGTCCAAAGAGAGGGTTGGCTGCGGATACAGGTGGAGGATAGCGGTGCAGGGATTGCCGGCGACAAGCTGCCGCTGCTGTTTGAGCCCTTCGAACGACTCGAGCAAGTGGGCGGTGTAATTTCCGGGACAGGGGTCGGATTGTCTATCGCAAAGCAATTGGTTGAAGCGATGCATGGCACTATCGGTGTTGAAAGCGCAGAGGGCGAAGGCAGTACGTTCTGGTTTGAGCTGCGGTTGACCGACAATGTCGCTGATGGCGCAGAAAGGAAGACCGCTGTAGCAGCAGAAGATTCCCATCCGTCGCACCCCCGTGAAGCGCGCCCGTTTATAGTGCTCTATATTGAAGATTATCGGCTGAGTGTGGAGCTGATGGAGAGAGCCCTAGAAAATCTGCCGGGAGTTGAGCTACTCTTGGCCAGAACAGCAGAAGAGGGCCTGGAGATCGTCAACGCACAACACCTCGACCTCATTTTGATGGACATGATGTTGCCGGGGATGAATGGCCTGGAAGCCACCACTATCATCAAGCAGAACGAGGCAACCCGGAATATACCGGTGGTTGCCTTGAGTGGAAATGCCTTTCCAGAGGATATAGAGCTTGCACTCAGCAAGGGCTGTCAGGGGTATTTGGTAAAACCTGTCGCCATAAAAGACTTGTACGCAGTAATTGACGAGATTCGCCAGAAGCCGCAACAGTCATAACGAACAAACCGGTATAGACCGAACCGCACAAAAATAGAGCTCGGAGCTTTAAGTGACACCGATTATTCTCGTTGCCGCTCCCAGCCTGCTCTAGTAGGCTATTGTCTCTAACTTCAAGTTGGAAGGCTAACAAGGAAATCACTATGTCGCTAGATGTCAATCGGCTGTTTTTGGAATTGGAAAAGCTGCGCAAAGATGTAAACCGCCAGGCCATCAATCCTGAGATACAGGTGCTCTCACTGGATGACCTCAAGCCCATATTGCAGATGGTCGCTCATGCCCGGGCAAAATACCTGCGGGAATTCTTCGATATGGCAAATGCAACCGATTCATTGCCATCTATAGCGCAAATACAGGAGTTAGGGCGATTAAGGGCCACCTTCGATGAGTTGATCAGCGCTGCCGCTGCATTTGACACCGCGATTCAGCGAGGGTATCTCGATATCAAACCACGGGACGCTTAATCGCACTGAGTCTCTCCAACTATTGACTGCGGTAGCTCTGTATTCAAATGAGCTTCCTATGACAACACGCAGTACACTGTTCGCCATGGCAATTGAGCTTTAATAGGTTGTAACGTGGAACACAGAAAGCTGGTGCTACCGGAATTCCTCAATGATCAGGGCTACTTGTTCGGGGGTAACCTACTTAAATGGGTGGACGAATCGGCTTACATTACCGCCAGCCTGGATTTTCCAGGTAATCGTCTGGTAACGGTGTCGTTGAGCGAGGTCAACTTTAAGAACCCCATTCAGCCGGGGGAGCTGCTGTGTTTCGACGTGCGGCTGGAGCGACACGGCAATACCTCGGCTACCTATAGCATTGAAGTCATCGGCGAGAAGTTTGCGGGTACTAAAGCCCCACTGTTCGTTACTAAAATTACATTCGTGAACGTTGCTCCCGACGGTAAGCCTATGCCGCTGAATGGTAATAGAACATAGATGAATAAAATTAATCCTGAGAAATTACTCCAGAGTAAATGGACTGCGGTTAAGCCGGTAAGGAAAGAGAAGCATTTTCTTGTAACAGAGCTAGAGTTCGACGAAGAGGGTGAGGTTGTTCATTGCTTAATAGACGCCGTTATATCAAATCGCTCTGTTCGGATACAGTGGAGGGAGCTACAAAACAATGACAACTGGCTGCAAGGCTGGAAATGAAAAAATTATTCGGGTTGTGAACATGGAAAAAGAACGGCGACTTTATCCCAGGCATTTACTGGAGGTACCCTGCGATATCTCCTGGGAGCTCTCGGCAGAGGGGAGGGGGGCCGGAATTGGTCATACCGTTAACGTGTCATTTGGTAGCTTACAATTGCGCTGTTTGCAGAAGGTGGCGGACGGAATCAGAGACCAAACTCCATTTCCGCCCGAATGCAAGCTGAGTATTAAGCTTCCTTCTTCTCAGCGAACATTGGTGGTTGATGCTCGACTGGTCGCCTGTCGTCGCCTGTCTCAGGACAGTTTCCAGCTGGGGCTGGAGTTTATCGATTTTGAGGAGGGCGTGGAGGAAGCTTTCGCCGAATTGATAGCTGGTTTAGTTGCCGGTAATTGACTATAGAACCAGTTCCGCCATTTCTCGTAAAAGCGTTGCATCGCCATTGATCAGTAGCGTAGTTACTGGTGAACGTTTCCAGTCCTGCAGTTTTTCCGCAATCCGCTCGCGTGGTCCAACCAGAGAAATTTCATCTGCAAATTGATCGGGCACGGCGGCGATGGCCGCGTCGCGTTTACCCTCAAGAAATAGGTCTTGTACTTCTTCTGCTGCATCGGCAAAACCCATGCGAGCCATCAGTTCTTTGTGAAAATTTCGTCGCTTGGAACCCATTCCACCGATGTAGAAACCGAGCATGGCTTTAACCGGATAGAGGGCTTCCTCTATGTTGTCGTTGATCGTGACCAGAGCGAGTGCGGCAATTTCAAAGCCTTCTTTGGCGTCCTCCAGTTGGTCGGCGTACACCTCTTGGCGATAGGGAGAGTAGTACAGGGGCAACCAGCCATCGGCGATTTCTGCAGTTTGGCGCACGTTTTTGGGTCCTTCTGCGCCAATGAAGATGGGTACGTCTGCTCGCAGAGGGTGGGTTATTGACTTCAGAGGCTTCCCCATACCCCAGCTGCCTTCACCCTGAAACGGTAAAGGATAATGGGGTCCATTGCTGGTTACCGGAGCTTCTCGTCGAAGCACTTGACGAACAATATCCACATACTCTCGAGTGCGGCTAAGTGGCTTGCTATAGGGCTGACCATACCAACCTTCCACGACCTGTGGGCCTGAAACCCCCAGGCCAAGTGTCACACGCCCGCCCGACAAGTGATCCAAGGCAAGGGTCGCCATGGCGCAGGCGGTAGGGGTTCTGGCTGACAATTGCGCAACGGAAGTACCCAATCGAATTTTCTCGGTGTGGGCGCCGATCCAGGTCAGCGGCGTAAAGCAGTCATTTCCCCATGACTCTGCGGTCCAAACTGAATCAAAACCCAGTCTTTCGGCCTCCTGGGCCGTCTCGACGTGACTATTTCCGGGCGGAGACGCTCCCCAATAGCCCAGTTGAAGTCCCAATGCTAAATCAGCCATACCATCTACCCCATGTTTTGTGATGCGATCATTTAACGCTTTCGGATAATCAAATAACAGGTGGATTGGTAAGTATCTTCATACCGGCGCCGGCTATAGTTGGATTGGTGGTGATCGGTCGGCTGGCCGCGCTATAATCCAGTCTTTACACCCAAGGCGAATAGTAGTGACTAATCTCACCCATATTAATGAAGCTGGTGCTGCCCACATGGTCGATGTAGCGGCGAAGTCAGTGACCGCTCGTCATGCGACAGCCAGAGCCAAGGTGGTGATGCGGGCCGAGACGCTGGATCTCATTGTAAGCGGAGGACATCACAAGGGTGATGTGTTTGCGGTCGCCAGAGTGGCGGGAATTCAGGCGGCGAAGAAATGTTCAGAATTGATTCCGCTCTGCCATCCATTGATGTTGACCTCAATAGAGGTTGAGTTGACAGTCGCTGGCGCCGAGAACGCAGTTTTGGTGGAGGCACGCGTGGGTCTGGACGGGAAAACCGGTGTTGAAATGGAGGCGTTGACTGCGGCCAGTATTGCGGCACTAACCATTTACGATATGTGTAAAGCGGTAGATCGAGGTATGGTTATTGAAAGTATTGGCTTGGTCGAAAAACGCGGCGGAAAATCTGGTACCTGGCGCTCGGACGATGTGTAGTGTGAAGCTGAGATGATCCGCGTACTGTTTTTTGCGCAGCTCCGCGAACGTCTGGGTACTTCGGGTATGGACATTGTCTATGAAGAGTCGATCGAAACCGTGGGCGACCTGCTACGCAGACTATTTGCCGACAACGACCCTCTGTGGGCTGAGGTTCTCTCTGCCAGTAACGTCATTTGTGCGGTCAATCAGCAGGTTTCCGACATGGACCGTCAATTGTGTGCGGGAGATGAGGTGGCATTCTTCCCGCCGGTTACAGGTGGATAGAGCGACTGGAGGTCTTCATGGCTCAAGCTAGAGAACCCCGGGTCAAAATAACAGCGGATGATTTCGATACAGTGAGTCTGCAACGCGAGCTAACGCAGGTTGGCGCCGCAATGGGAGCAATTGTCAGCTTTGTAGGGCTAGTGCGGGACTTTAATCAAGACAGTTCAGTTGAGTCCATAGAGCTTGAGCACTATCCGGGAATGACAGAAAAGTGCATCGAAGACATTATTGATCAGGCTGCATCGCGCTGGCAGATAGGTCCAGTTAGGGTTGTACACCGTATAGGTATACTCAACGCCGGAGATCAGATTGTTTATGTAGGTGTAACCAGCCGCCATCGTGGTGAAGCCTTCCATGCCTGCGAGTTCATTATGGACTACCTCAAGATTAGCGCGCCGCTCTGGAAAAAGGAGTGGCTGCAAGAGGGCGCGGTTTGGGTAGACGCTCGTGAGAGCGACGACAGCGCTGCCGATCGCTGGATTGTAGATTAGCACCCTGAATAGGTATTATGATTTCGCGTGCATGCACGCCCAAGCTACAGGAACCTAGATGACCCTGAATACACGAAATTTTCGAGACGCCCTTGGCCAGTTTCCCACGGGGGTCTGTGTTGTCACCGCAAGCCCGGAGGGTTTTGCTCCCTTTGGCATGACGGTAAATTCGTTTGCTTCTGTGTCGCTGGATCCACCGCTGGTGCTGTGGAGCCTGCAAAAAGACAGCGAATTGGCCGCTGCCTGGGACGCGACCAGCATATTTGCTGTGAACGTACTCAACTCCAAGCAGCAAGACCTGTCCAATCTCTACGCCAGGAAGAATGAGCACGATTTGCAGGCCGACCACTATTTCATGGGAGAAGCCGGTGTGCCGGTCATTAAAGATGCGGTGGCCTCTTTTGAGTGCAAACTGGAAGCCACTCACGATGGTGGCGACCATATAATACTTGTTGGGAGAGCCATAGAGATGGAGAATGGCCCCCACACAGAACCCTTGGTATTCCACGCTGGCCGCTATAGGGCTTTGGAGTGAATCGACAAGAGCTGAGGGAGTAGGTCGGCATGAAATTTTGTAGTGATTGTGGTGCTGGCGTCTCGTTGCGAATTCCCGATGACGATGATCGTCACCGGTATATTTGTGACGATTGCGACACCATCCATTATCAAAACCCGCGTGTCATAGTCGGTTGCCTACCGGTCTATGAGGGCAAAATTCTGCTGTGCAAGCGAGCAATTCAACCACGTCATGGCTACTGGACGCTCCCGGCCGGGTTTATGGAGAATGGCGAGAGCACGTTGGAAGGTGCGGCCAGGGAAACCTGGGAGGAGGCAAGAGCTAAAGTTCACGACCAGCAGCTCTATCGCATTTTCGATATGCCTCAAATTAATCAGGTCTACATGTTTTATCGCTGCGAGCTAAGCAATGGTGAGTATGGCGTTGGCCCCGAGAGCACTGAGGTGGAATTGTTCTCCGAGGACGCCATTCCCTGGCGTGAGCTGGCCTTTTTGCCGGTAATCGATACATTGAAGGAATACTTCGAGGACCGGAAAGTATCAAACTATCCGGTACGTGTTTCTAAGCTGGTACGTTGATGACCATAGACCCTGTTGCCATCGGGGCTGGTCTGGTTCGAAACCAGCCTGACCATGATTAAACCTTCACCCAACTTGTCCTTAAGGAGCTGAATAACGTGACATTTCCCAAAATTGGCAATATGGCCCCGACCTTTACGCTGTCAAATCAAGACAGCGAAAGCATAGTTCTCAAGGATTTTCGTGGCAGTAAAAATGTGGTCGTATATTTCTACCCACGAGCGATGACTCCGGGCTGTACCACCCAGGCGTGCGGTATTAGAGATTTTTCTGGTGAATTCGCCAAGGCAGATACAGTCGTACTGGCTATCAGCCCGGATCCAGTGGCCAAGCTTAAGCGCTTTGATGATAAACATGAGTTGGCCTTTGACCTGCTTGCCGACGAGGACCATGTTGCCATTGGAAAATACGGTGTCTGGGCGCTAAAGAAATTTATGGGCAGGGAGTTTATGGGCGTACTGAGAACCACCTTTATTGTAGGTAAGGACGGTCGATTGAAGCACGTCATCGACAAAGTCAAAACCAAGAGCCATCACGAAGATACGTTGGAGTGGATAAAGGCCCATTTGTAAGCTTATCAGCTGCTGTTCCGGACTACCCGGTCGCCCGCGAAAGCTGAATCTTAAGTAAATCTTCTAAGTGGTTGAAAAATATACGGTTCAGGATATAATCTGTAGCTGCTATAGCGAAATATAATTGAGCGGAGGTTGACTACACGATGAAACCCCGCAAATATCAGTCAAGCCGACGTCATCAGGCACAGTGAGCACAGTGATCTTAGGGACACGATAATGATTAATCGACTCCGCTCCACCTCATTTGAATCCATTCAAATAGCCCTTCTGGCCCTGGTTCTTTCGGCTTGTGGTGGGGGCGGAGGCAGCGAGGGCGGATTTCTCACCCCTGCAGATCCGACTGCGGGTGACCCCGTGATAACCAGCCGCATCGATGTGGTATTAGTGGATGCTCAGGGTCAGACTTTGCCAACTGCAGCTCAGATAGAGGCGGGTTCAACCGTCACTGTGCAGGTCACAGTCGTAACCAATGATGGGAGTAGCGATACGCCCACGGTCGATGCCATTATCAATGTATCGAGTAGTCTGGGCACTCTGGAACCTGCCAGCGGCTCAGCGCTGAGTGGCATTGACGGTAAAGCTTCAATCACGCTGCTCGTTGGAGAAGTTTTAGGAGCTGGCACTGTCTCTGTCAGCGTCGAAGGTGTTGCGGAGGCCGCCACCAAGAACTTTGAAGTAATTCCCTCCGCGGTGGAGCTGGGTACTGTCATTAGCTTCCCAGATCTTAATGCGGGCATGAGTGTAGATGCGGGCTCTTCGACTGAGCTCAAAGTAAAAGTATCGCAAAGCGATGGTAGTACCGAAACAGCGGTAGCCAATGCGCTTGTGTCAGTCTCAACTTCGATTGGTTCTGTCCTTCCGACTGCAGCGCTTTCCGATAGCGCCGGGGTTGCTACCCTGACGTTGGTTGCAGGGTCTACTATTGGCGCCGGTACGATCACTGCCACGGTAGAGGGTGATAGCGCGGCGGCCACCCTCAATTTCAGCGTTTCTGAGCCGGCGATTCCGGTCGGTCTGCGCATTGTGCTCGATAGGGTCGATGCGGATTTGTCGACCGTGACCGCTAATGCACAAATAGGTATTGGCCAGGTCTCAAACTGGCGAGCGAGTGTTTTCAATAATGATGGCAGTGGCGATGTTGCTGTTGCGAGCGCGATTGTTACCGCGAGCTCCACGGCGGGCACGGTCGATCCGTCCAGCGGCACGTTGCTTACCAATAGCGGCGGAGAAGCCTTTTTCACAGTTACCGGAAGTGGCGCACTCGGCGCAGGTGTCGTTTCTGTATCGGCGGAAGGAGGAGTAACCAGCGACAGTAAGAATGTCGAAATACTGCCGCCGAACGAGATCCCCGGAGTGCGGATTGAAGATGTGACGTTGAAGATAGCCGGTTTGGATACGACAGTGATAGAAATCGGGTCCAGCGCGACGCTGGCATTCACTCTCGTGGAAAGCGACGGGCAGACGGAAGTTGGA
>JBLHKV010000061.1:0-15807 GCA_047618115.1 Halieaceae bacterium
ACATCCCACGCACATCCCACGCACATCCCACGCACATCACACGCACATCCCACGCACATCACACGCACATCCCACGCACATCCCACGCACATCCCACACACATCTTTGCACTTGAAAAGAGTACCAGAAGAGTACCGGCATCTCCCCGCTGATCTGGCGAAGGTCATATCTGCCTGGGATGAACTCTCGGAGGATGCCAAGCGGCAGATCCTCGAGATCATCGAGGGAGGAGCGTAGCCGAGGGTGCCCGCAACTGACATTCAATCGGAGGTGAACCGAACCGCTCCCCAATGGCTTGCCCCAACGCACTAAAAGGGCTTGTATAATTCCTATACACTTTAGACACCCCAAACGGAGCTTTGGCCCATGAATGAAGAACAACGCTTTGCCTTTGACACTTGGGGCTTCCTCGTCATCGAGGACGCCCTCAGTCCCGCACAGGTCGCAGGAATTTGTCGACCTGCTGGATCTGCCCCCTCTTGCACCGCTGCTCGATGAAATCTACGGCGGGGCGCAGCCGGACGGGCTACCGGCCTACCGCATCGACCACATCAACGTACACACGCACGGCAAGTTCAACAAAGACCTTGCTGGCGGCACCATCCACGGCAGCAACGACCGTCTGCTGCACCCCGAGAGCCCGCGCGAGCTGGTGACGCAATACTTTGAACGCGACGCCGCAACCGGCGCCTTCAGCAACGGCCTGGTCACGGTGGCCTTCGAGCTGGAAGACACCGTGTGCAACGGCGGCGGCTTCGGCTGCCTGGCCGGCTCTCACAAGGCGCATTATCCGGTGCCCGCAGGCTGGCGCGACTTGTCCAAGGGGGTGCATCCCATGGTCACACGCGTACCGGCCCCCGCCGGTGCCGCCATCATTTTTACCGAGGCCCTAAGCCACGTCACCTTGCCGTGGACGGTGCCCAACGCGCGCACCACCCTTTTCTACAAGTACACCCCGAGTGGCGAGGCCTATTCCGGGCCGGATAAGCTGTTATTTTCACCTTTCGGACGAGCTTTTTTTGACCCGTCCGACGCCGATGGTTGGCAAGGGGCGGACGAACGCAAACGGGGTCTCCTGACCCCGCCGCCGCAAGCCTTTGTCGAGCGCAAGGCCCAACTGGCCGCAAAAAAAGGCACCGCGTGAACGAAGAGTACGCCGCAGACGTTGGCGCCGACTCGCCGCTGTTCTCGGCCGCTGGGTTCCGATACCGAGTAACCGGTCTTGTCGGCGGTGGCGATGAGTACAAAAAACGTGGTCCTTTTTCAGATGGGAAAACATATAAACGGGGAAAAAGCCAGCGGCATGGATCAGATGTGGGGCGAGCTCATCTTTGTTTTTTATCCGTTTAGCGGTTCTGAACTGCTTGACGGTTATGATTATTCAATTTTCAATCCTACAACGTCCATGTTTCCTTCTGGTGTCGGCATAATCCCATATAGTTTACCATTATGAATGGTAAAGAATACATCTGTTTTATCGTACAATTCTGGTGGAATCGCCAGATTAAAACTCAGTTTACAATTTTCTTGTTTTGCGGGCATCTCCATCCCCATAAAATGGACAAAGGTTTTATTATTTTTTTCAACAATATTTATTTCTGATTTACTATCGCCTTTTTCTGATCTCAAAATTTGAACCTCCCATTTGCCAGTAAAGTCACACTTTTCATTTGACTCGTTGGCAATAGCCTCAATGTCTAATCTAGGCTTTCTTTTGTGGGATAAAAACCACTCATATAGTTCGGGTGTTTTATATGCTTTTACCCAAGTTCCCTCATGACCGGTCTCCGGGTACTTTGTATATCTTACATCTGTTCTACTGGTTCTTTTTACTTTATCAATCATTTCTTGGTGAAGTTCGAAACCATCTCTTTCACCTTGAAAAGACCAAACTGGCATATCTGCTAACCTCAAAGCCTCATCTATCATGCCCCCGTTACAGGCAATTGGAGCAATAGCAGCAAAAGCCCCGGGATAGGTCATGGCTAAATTCCACGTGCCATATCCGCCCAAACTAACACCCGTAAGGTATATTCTGTCTTTATCGATATTATAGTTTGCCACTACCTTATCAATCAATTCTTTTACCTGAATAAGCAGATGTGTCCAACGGTGGCCACTGGGACATTGCGGACTTAGTACCGCAAAAGGAAAATTTTCCCTATTTTTTACCATCATGGGCGGACCATGGCGTTTTAGCAATTGGTAATTTTCACCCCTTTCCCCCCCACCATGCATATAAACAATCAGTGGAGAAGGTTCACCGCTTTCTTTGTATTCTTTGGGCATGGTAAGCAGATAATTAAACTCAGCCGGTAAGTTTGCTTTAAACTTTCCTTTTATTTCATTGTGTCCGTCCTTATTCATTTTAACCTCATTTGCGATAGGTTGGGACTTATCAATTGGTTTATTTTTTTTAGTAGAACATGGAAATAAGCCAAGAACAAAAAATTAATACAATTAGTTTTTTAATTCTATTATAGTTGAGATTTATTTGGGTAGTGGTCAACTAACTTGCCATCAGGATAATAAATTTCATATACTGTTCCCGATCAAAAAGTTCTAATCCATGAAAGCCTGAACGAACGTGGTAGCCAATTGAACTTGTGAATCGTACCGTGTTTGCCGGAGCGTCATTTTCTTGAGAGGTTTTTATTCATGGCAAAGACGAAGAGATATTCTCCCGAAGTCCGCGATCGCGCCGTGCGGATGGTCTTTGATCACGCGAGCGAGTATCGATCCCAGTGGGAAGCCATCCGCTCTATCGCTTCAAAGATCGAGTTGATACGGGCCGTCGGGGCGGTGTCCCCAGCGAAGAGCGCATACGCATCAAAGAGTTAGAGCGTAAAAAACGCGAGTTACGCCAGATCTCACGTATGTGGCCACCTGGAAGGGCTTTGTCTACGTCGCCTTCGCCATCGACGTCTTTTCACGAATGGATTGTGGGCTGGCGTGCTTCGACTACGCTACGTAGCGATCTGGCCCTTGATACTCTCGAGCAAGCCCTCTCACTTCACCCTCCAATACTCTCCAAATCCCACGATTAAAACTTGGGTCTTGTGGACTCATATTCGATAAATAGAACGATTCCGACATGGCCCGCTCATCCCAACTAAAGACATTTGCCGGCGCTAGGTGTCCGCGATCAAAACCCGAACCGCTGTAGTCGTTCAAGCTCGCCGAGCCCGTGGCCACCAATGGATCCGCCCGAAAGTTATCCGTGCGCTCGACGGCGCCGTTGACCTGCTCGGCCGTTATACGATAGAGCACCCACGCCGCCTGTTCATGGGGCTCACTATACTGCAGCATATAGGCGAAGTGGGTGACGATATCTGCTTCGAGGCCAGTGGGTACGAAGGGGGAGAGATCAATCGGCGGCGGTATGTCTATAGGCTCGGTTGGCTGCGCTGTGCCGTCGCTCGGAGCGGATAGTGCCGCGGTGGCCTCTTCTTTGGTGGGGAAGGTTTGGCCATCGAGCGGACCGCTGTGGAAGTGGTAAGTCCCCTCGGTTCTATTATTGTGGCCACCCTGGGCGTCAGTGCCGCCTGAGTGGGGGTGGGCGAGGGTGGGGAGTAATATCAGGGCAGCTAAAGAGAGGGTATAGATCCATTTCTTCATACCGAACCTCACTCCGCGAGTCGTTCAACGGGCTCCTGCCTTTCTCTTCCGATCGCGGCACTTCGATGGTATGATCTATTGAATGGTTCATCGGTAATATAGTCACTCCTATTAGGTCGTTCCACCAAGTCGACTTTTGCACTCTGGTTCGTTCATTACACATCCCTAGTACGATACCTACACATAGCCACCTTAGTTATAGGTGATCCATTCTTTTCTAAGTAATTCAACTTCCTCATTGCAAAAGAACTAACTCCGGATACATTCCTACCACACCAATAAGGAAAGAGTATTCTAGTGGAAAGTCCTAAGCAAAACCCTGTATATGTTGTACTCGGTGCCACCGGCGGCATCGGCAGCGCCACCTGCCGCCTTCTAGCCAAAGAAGGCGCTCGTCTCATTTTAGCCGGGCGCAGCACCGACAAACTCAATGCACTCGCCCACGAACTTAACGCCACGTCCGTGGTCCTTGATGCCACCCGTTTCGAGGAAGTAGAGGCCTGTTTTAAACAGGCCTTGGAAGAAAATGGAAGCGTTGACGGCGCGGTTAACTGCGTCGGTTCACTGCTGCTGAAGCCCGCCCATAGCACTTCGCCCGAAGAATGGGAACAGACGCTGGCCACCAATCTCGGGTCGGCTTTTGCGACCGTGCGTGCGGCCACTTCCGCCATGAAAAGTGACGGAGGGTCTATCGTGCTACTTTCCTCCGCTGCAGCTGAAGTAGGACTGGTAAACCACGAAGCTATTTCCGCTGCCAAAGCCGGTATTATCGGCTTGGCGCGCGCTGCCTCAGCCTCCTACGCCAATCGAGGCATCCGCATCAACTGCGTGGCTCCGGGCATGGTACGCACTCCCTTAACCGCTCACATCACTGATAACGAAATGGCGCTAAAGGGCTCTGTGGCCATGCACCCCTTAGGACGCATAGGCGAGGCCGATGATATCGCCGCAGCCATCGCTTTTCTCCTGCAACCATCTCAGAATTGGATCACTGGCCAAGTCTTAGGTGTAGATGGGGGGCTGGCGCACGTGCGAACCCGTGCAAGGGTGTAGACAGATGTTGCGCTTAGGCTATCCCTGTCAGCATCTGGGCCTACCCGCTACAACCAACCGCAGTATTAGACTGGTCAGCCTTAGCGACCTCGAAAAAGTACGCACAAAAATCGAGCACAACTTAGACGACTTAGAGCATATCTTGCGGTGGAATGCGGCACACAACGTCGGCCTATTCCGTATCGGTCAACAGCTGATCCCCTTTGCTTCGCACCCCGACTTCCCCTACGACTGGCAGCAACAGCACGGCCCTCGTCTGGCTGAATTAGGTCTGCTGGCCAACCAACTAGGCCAACGCCTGTCACTGCACCCAGGCCAGTTTATTAATCCCGGTAGCCCAGACGACAACGTCGTCGAACGCAGTCTGGCTGAATTGCACTATACGGCACAGTTGCTCGACCTACTTCAGTGCGATGACGGCGTGATTGTGCTGCATATGGGCGGTGCATACGGCGACCCGCCCAGCGCTCTGCACCGCTTTGTCGAAGTGTTGCGCAACCAGCAAGCCATTTGTCGCTATTTAGCGATAGAAGTAGACGAACGCGTATGGACAGTAGAAAAAGTAGTGGAGGCAGCAACTGCACTAGGAGTAGGTGCCATCGTCGATACGTTGCACCACCGCATCAACCCAGGCAAACTTTCATTGCGCGAGGCCATTGACTTGTCTAGGCCAACTTGGAAACACCAACCCAAAATGCACATCTCGAGTCAAGATCAAGATAAGAAGGCAGGGGCGCACGCGCGCCTAATCGACCCCGCCGATTGGCATACATTGCTCGGCGCGCTCGATGGACGTGCCACCGACATAATGGTTGAGGCTAAGGGCAAAGAAGAAGCGGTGATTGGCTTGATTGCGGATGCTCCAGAGGTATCCGAACCCATAGAGCGGACCTAACAGTGGGGGTAGCAAACTACGTCGAAGCCCTACGCAGCTTCTGTGTCTGGTGCCGAAAACGAGGGTATCTCGATCAACAACCGTTGGAGGGTATGGCTCCCTTTGACACGACTCCGCAGTCTTATCGTCGAGTCCTTACGCCCGAAGAGATAATTCAGTTTCTCTGAAGATATAGATGGCCAGTTGCACGGGACCGGACGTCGCCAGGCGGTAGGAGAGTAGGGTCTCGGCGTTGAAGGGATTGGGGTAGTTCGGCTCCAGCGCGAAACTCGTCGGGGTCGAGGCGACCACAAGTTTGCCGGCAACCGACTGACCAAAAGCGTCGGCGAAGACGAAGAAGTCATCAAACGACACCGTGCCATCGCCGTTGAAGTCGGACGGTAATTCGGGATTAACGCCGTCGATTGACGTTGCACTCAGCAGCGCCGTGGAGCGCACGATCGTAGTCTGAGTATGCACGGCGGGGCGATGCAACAACCGTAGCCGTACCTAGTTCACGGTCAGATCCGTCTCGTCAGTAAAACTCGGCTCCACCCGGAACGAGACCGCGCCGAGCACGCCGCTACCGGTGCCAAACGAGGGCTGGCTCCCCGGCCCTCTCAGCACCTGGCCTCCGACTTCCACCCCCCCTTGCTCCGCATCGACCAGGCCAGATAAATCGGGGATAAAATCCCCCGGCACAAAACTACCGGCGACATAGCTCAAGTGAAACGGATTGTAGGCGATGCGCGCCGTCCAGCCGACGATATCAGGCGCGCGCTCAATAACCAACTGGGCCGTCACCACATCGCCTGGTTTCAGGGAGCCGAAACTCCGCTGGCCCTGGTCCTGTTCCCCCAAGTTGAAGTCGAGATGAACAAAACCCACCGGCGGCTCGACGCCCATACCCTGAATAGGCAATGACCGACCCAGAAAAACACTGGAATTTCGATCACCAAACGAGGTCTTTCAACACGGTAAACCATAAACACTAAACGTGCACTTCAGAGTTGAAACCACAAACAACTTAATTACTGCAATACATTGGCTAAACCCTGGAGCGGAGCAGCAATGTCGCGTTCAGAAAATTTAATTTGGACCTTCATATACGGGCCACGAGCCCAGTAGGATGCGCCCGATAGCTCTCGGTCTTGATAGCCGGCTATATTAAAGCCCAGAGCCAATCGCGTATTCTTTAGCGCAATATAACCCAACTCCAGTGCTGAACCATAATTGAGGTTATCTTGCTGATACTGTTTTAGCAACCGCACTTCGGCTAGCGCATCCCATTTCCTGCTCCATTCGTAGCGCAGATGTGTAGACCATAGATCGGTCAACGCATGCGCTTTGACCTGACCACTGAGAAAAATATTCAATTTAAATGTATAACGCGCATACCACTCCCATTGAGGCCACGGCTGGACAATCGTTTCGATTGTACCGATATGTGACGTTTTTTTAGATATGCTCTGCTGTCGCTCATCGTTTTTTCCTTTAAACTCGTACTTGAGAATAGCATTAATCACATCGTTGTGGTAGGGGCGATGAGCTAATCCTACCGATATTTGCTGATGGCGTAGCGATTCCATCCGCGACGTCACACTGCTGAGCTGATCGTCGTTTAAAAGCGTGTGCTTGAATAAGACAGACCACGTACGCGCTACAGACCAATCCGCAGCACTGGTTACGACCATTTTGTCTGTACTGCTTGCATCTCGGCGCTCAAAGCGCGCGCTGGCCTTGAGCGGAACGGCCGGCAGATACTGAGTAGCAATGCTGTAAGCCATAAAATCACCCAAACCAACTCCGCGCAGCGTACGCATCCGTTCAAAGGTGGTGTCAAATGTCCACTCTTCGTTGACACGATAGCGATGTTGTAAGCCTACAATGGCCTGGCTCTGCTCGCGCCGCAAACCCGAGTCAAGCTGGTAGCGAGCATACATATTCAGATCTTCGATAACCTGTGACTCGATTCCCCAATTTGTATAGCTAGAACGCCAAAGGCTATCGTCGCGAAATGAGTGTTCGATTACGAATTCTACATCATTATGCAATTTCCATCGCGCGTTGGCTCTATTGAGCGTCGGGCGATAATTCAGTTGCTCATCGCCTAGCGTTTGATCGCGCTCAAAGCCTAGGCGCAAGCGCTCGTTGGCCGCCCACTCCACACCGCCGTTGAGTGTTGTGCTCTCAGCGGTTGGGATATTTTCTCCACTCAAGCGCGTCGATTCTACCGACAGCTTTTGAGTAATTGGACCCCACTCAAAATGACTACCCAACGTGCCACTACGCCGCTGTTCGCCGGTATTTTCACGATTGGTCTGGTACGCGTCACCTACCAGTTTGAGTCGGCTTGCCGCTTGCCAGCGCACACGACTGCGCATTTTGCGCTCTCCGGGGCGCGCGGTCGGACTACTCGTATTGAGAAACTTTTTTTGTGCATCACGATAGTACAACTCATAGCCTATATCGTCGCCAATCGACCCTTCTCCTTCTACTTTCCACGCCCACGCATCCTCTTTATCGCGGACTCGTGAACGACCGATTTCCGATGAAATAGCAAGCAATTTAGACAAGCGAAGATCTCCTTCCAAACCAGCCAAAAGGTAGTCTCCCTCCGAACGCTCCTCGCTTACTACCGTAGTGCCCAAGCCCCAGTTGTCGCTCCCGTCGAAATATATATGAGCACCGCTTACCCATTGTTCAGAAAACGCTTGCGTCGTTTCATACGTAACTACGATAAATTGAGGATTCTCGTTAGTATCGTAACTGGCCACTGGACGCTTAAACAGCAGCGTCGCTGCTTGATAGTCTATATCGTAGTCGGTATATCGATATTGGCGGCTTTCCTTCAGCACTTTTTCAGGGTGCAGGCGATCGTGGACCTGTAGCACGATTTGTTCGCTGCCCTCCACTATATTCAACCCACGTCTTTTAACCGACATTTCGTATAAACCAGAGATGCCTTCACCACGGATCTGGTCTATCTGGGTCGTCTGCTGTGTCTGTGTAGCGAAAGCGCGCGTGGTCAGGTTCTGCCCGCTCGTCTGTGCACTGACTCCTGTAAATACGCGCTGGTAAGATGTTAGCTCGGCCTGAGACAAACGCGTGGCAAAATCCCCGTATTGCAGATAGTTTTTGTCGCGTTCTATACGAGCGTAAAATTTACTCACCGTCGGTGCTTCATAAAAAATAGAGCTAGCATCGCCGTAGATAGGATAGACCTGCTCTGGACGCAGAAAGCGAAATACCTGGCTATCGTAATAGCGATCGGAATCATACGACGAGGTGAGCAACCAGCGATCCCTCAGTGTTCCGCGTGCAAAATAGGCCAGCCGTCCGTTGGAGTACACGCCTTGTTCCAGCTTATCTGAAGCCCGGCTGATAGATGATTCCTTTTTGTCGTTCCATCCGACCTCTCCATTGGCCATGCCAACGATCCGCCATGCTGTGTCAAGTGTCGTAAAGTACAAAGTCTGCGCGTCTTCTACCTCGCCAGCGCTGACGACTAAGCGCGATGAGCCTACCTGTTGAGCAGGGCGAATGACCAACTCCACCGACCCACTTTGGACCTGCACCTGGGTACCGGGCTGCTCTGGAAATAAGTCTTCATTAGTCAACTGGCCCCGCTCCAGTTGCACCGTTACAATATCGCCATCAGACGGCCGCATGCCCCACGCATCGCGCACGTAGACCTGGATCGGGTGCTGTATCAGCGAGTCGGCCGGCATACTGAGGAATCCCTGGTCAATTTCTACGTCAGCCACTGGACCCGATACGTGTATCTGTACACTATCGGCTATATCGGGTGACTGCGCTTGCTGTATGACCAACAGCGATGGTCCCACCGGTAGGAGCACGTCGACAAAGTGGACTCTTCCCAGCGAATCGGCTTGTTGGCTCGCTAACGAGTGGCCATCGCGCAGCAACAGCAGGAGCGTATTCGGAGACCCCACAGCCCGCACACTGACACGCTCTTCAAAACTCAGCATAGCGTGCGCCGGCGATTCTATAGCCACCGACTGACCCCAAGCCACTGTGGCAACCAATAATGCACTTAGCACTGCAACAGCCCAGTGAATCTTAGTCAAAACTACTTCTATCGCCCTCATCGACGAGCCCCCCCTACCTGTGCACTGAGCGGTTCTTCACACCACATACTTCCTGTATCGTAATGAACAAATGGCTGTGGTGGTTGCTTTGGAGCCTCGAGTATGCGATAACTCCACACCAGACGTGCCCCTGGCTCGATATCGCGCCAGATCTTTACCACGCGATCGTCGCGAAAAAGCAGCGATGGATCACCGCGCTCTACTGCAATCTGTTCACTCCACACTTCACTGCTATGCACCAGCGGCAACGACTTCAGGCCGCGATATACCAGTTCTATTGTGCGCGTGGTGACACCGCTAGTGTCTGTTTGCTCGGAGATACTGTGCTGCCACCATGGCTCGGCGTCTACTGGCACAGTGAGCGTATCAGCCAGCAGTAGACTCTGGGCCGATTCAGAACGCAGTGCCGCGATTAGCGTTTCCTGTCCTGCCACACGTTCGGCAATATGCACGATAGCGTGCTGTCGCAGCGTATCTCCTTTATCAATCCGCCACGGAGCAGGACTCAGGTCACTTTCAACGCCCAGCGTTGCATTCCATTGCACCTGCGACGAACGCACATTTTGTGCTTTCAATTCCCAGGCCCATCGCGAACCTACTCGGGCAACGACACCTTGACCCGACGCTGAAGTATCGGCTGCGACGTAGCCGGCTACCCAGCGATCACTAACCTGCGTTCTATCGAGTAACTGCCACTGCAGTTCCTGTGTGCTGGGAGGGTCTAAGTCGGCTACACCACTCATTATTCCTGCAACGTGAGCTAGTTTGCTATCACCAACACCCATGGTCCGCTCAATTATCGCCGGATAGACTCCGTTTATGCGCTGGACTAATGAAATGGGTGATAGGTCGGTTGGAGTATAGGTTTCGAATTGGAGCTTATGCACCTGGGGCGACACAAATTCCAGTTCGACACGACGATTGTGACGACGTCCATGGTCTGTAGTGTTGTCGGCAATCGGTTCTCTATCGCCTTTGCTCACCAAATTCAACTGAGATCGATTGATACCTGAGGCCACTAGTCTATCAGCCACGACCTGGGCACGAGCCAGTGCCAGCGTAGCATTATCATCGAACGAGCTACGGACTAGAAGCTGCGCATCGGTGTGTCCTTCAATGCCTAAGCCCAATGCGGGCGTCGACTGCAAAGTCGATGCGATATTATCCAGTACCTGCTTTGCGACACTGTCCAAAACAGCGACTCCGCTACCAAAATAGACGGTTTGCTCATCGGGCCACTTCATGCTGATCTGAACGCGGCGGTTCTTACTGCGGCCGGTTTCCGTAGTGTTGTCACCAAGCGGATAGCGCTCCGCATGTGCCACTATCTCGATACGATCCTTAGCAATGCCATCCTGCGTGAGTCGACGCGCTACGGATGCTCCGCGTTCTATACCCAACTCTTGGTTGTTGCGATAGGATTGGTTGAGAATTGGCTTGGCATCTGTATGGCTTTCAATGAGTACTCGCATCCCAGGAACAGCTCCTAAATAGTTGGCCAGTTCATCAAGACGCAGCGTATCTTCGCGTCTGATGTCGGCAGATCCCGGTGCAAAATAAAGCGGTTCTGTGGGCCAGACTTGCATAGTCTGGACACTGCGTTCTAACCACCAGTGCCATGGTGCACGATATGGTGCCGGTGCCCAGCGATCTTCAATCGGCACATCCGTGCGCGAACGCGCGATGGCCATACTCGAATGGCGGGTTGTGCCCCAAACATCCATCGCAGACGCGACACCAAGCGTTTCCCATTGCACTTGTAGACTTTGTGGCGCACCCATATTGTCGATGCCGAGACCTTGCGCGGTTACATAGGCTTCTTGTTGCTCATTGCCCGCAAGCATCAGCGCAACAGCCTCTGGATAGGCTCCCTGAACAACCTGGGTAATTTCAACTGCCTCGGCACCATCCCACCGACTTTGCAGCTGTATCTGATACAGCTGTGGAAGAATGAATTTTGCTTCTACGCGACGGTTCTTACTTCGTCCGCTCTCTGTACTGTTATCGGCAACAGGATCCCAAGCACCTTTACTGGTAACTTTTAGCTGTAGAGAAGCAACCCCGTCTGCAATAAGCCAATCGGCTACTACCTGGGCGCGCACCAACGCCAGCGCATCGTTATCACTAAAGGCATCACGAACCAAACGCTGAGTATCGGCATGACCTTCCAATTCGAGGTTCAATGACGGTACCGCTTGCAACTGTGCCGACAGAGCCTGCAGCGAACTGAGTATATTAGGACTTTCAGTTTGCAGCTTTGTGCTACCACTGGAAAAAGGCACCGTGCGTTCGTGTGGCCATAGCGGCTTGAGTTCAACACGGCGATTTTGCTGACGTCCGGTTGCCGTGCTATGATCAGCTACTGGATGCTGATCGCCGTAGCTCAACACATTTAACTGTGCTTGATCAACACCGGCAGCAACCAGCCATTCGGCAACCGACTGGGCCCGCTCCAGTGATAGTTTCTCATTACTGGAAAATTCTTCGGTTGAAATAGATCTATTATCCGTATGACCACCCACTTCCCATTGCAGCCCTGGTGCAGCACGAAGTAATTGCGCCAGATTCGCCAACTCTCTCAGGCGATCGCCTTCAAGGTCTGTAGAACCGGTAGCAAAATGAAGCGGTGCAATAGGCCAGGTTGGGATATGGCGTACTGTGCGATCCAGCCACCAGTGCTCTATAGCGTAGAGTCTCTGGTCGAGATAGCCCTGATCCAGCTGGCGAAAGGGCACATTCACTTTGGCCATACCGGCAAGACCAAAATGGACAAAGCGCGTCCACGGATCGGCAGCAGCGCGCGTGCTCAGCGCGACCGGCTCTAGGTGCGCTGGGATATGGTCGGGCGACAGGTGCAGCACATGATCGCCACGCTCGACTTCGGGAATGGAAAAACGTCCGTCCGCATCCGCGACAATGCGGGTGCCGTTTTCCATCGTCAGCACAATTCCCGGAACAGGCGGCTCTCCAGCATCTACTGCACCATCTCCATCCTCGTCGACCCATGCGCGACCGATGGTCAACTGACCCAGTGAAAAGGTGGCCGAAGGGCTCACCCGCACGTTTATCCGCGTGACATTGGAAGCCAGTGAAATTAGACTCGTTGTCGTCAGTGCCACTCCGGCAGCCTGGGCCTTACCCGAGCTATTTTCCGCACCGGCACCGGCTACTGCACTAAAGCTCAGTTGACGAGAATCTCCTGGCGCCATTCCCGGTAAAAACCACTCTAATAGCTGTTTTTGCGGATTTAGTTCAATGTTGATTCCTTCGTTCAACAACGAGGGCAGTTGCATCGAATCGATCTGCACAGCCGCTGTTGAACGCTTAGCTCTAGGCGCAATGCGGTAATTACTTTCTTCGAGCGTAGTAACTTTTTCGTTTTCAAAAATGGAAGTGCCGTTTACGTATTTAAACCCTTCGGGAATCTGCATGCGCACTAATAATGCAGATAAGCTGTCGTGCGAACTCATATTAGCCAGGTTCAAATCGTAGCGCACGAAATCACCTAACTCAATCGTGGGCTGATCAATTGCTACAGAGATTTCAAAGTAAGCGACAACTGCTGTGAATTGCACTAGCTCCGAGCGCACCACGACATTGCCCAGTACCGCCTGTACTCTGCTTTGCATGGGATGGGTGCCGGGAGACAAATCAGCGCGTGGCTCGATTTGGTAAGTCCACTCTGCAGCTCCCTCACTACTTTCTATCTGCCATTCGATCATACCCGAACTGGGATCGTAGTTGACCGGCCGCGTACTACTTCCCTCGACATAGACCAGTCCCCCCGATAACGTATCGCGCACAGTCCACACGCCCTCACGTTTATCATTGTCGCGGATGTATACCGAAATGGTTGCCTGGTCACCGATAGAAATTACAGTTGGGCTAACGGTCAGCCGTAGATCTACATCGGGCGGACGCGTCAATAGTTCGTTTGCCATGGATGCAAACCGCACTAGCTCACCCGTTCCGTCTCCACTATCGTGAGTCAAGTGGGCAATATTTGCAACGCTAGCTCCTGTAGCAATGTCGTCGCGCAACCGTACTCGCACCTGCACACTGTCGGCGCTGCCCGGTGCTAAATCAGGTAACTGCCAGACCACCACACCTCCTACAACTGTTGCCCCGACGGCTTCAATCACCTCCAGATCAGCAGAAAACGTATCGATCAATGCAGCGCCTCGACCGACCGCATTGCCATCATTGTAATAGGTCAGCATGTAGTTGAACTCTTGGCCCGGCGCTGCAAGTTCGACTGAGGCACGATTTTCCAAACGCCAGGTCGGTACTAGCACTTTCACCGTCTGTAAATTTTCTGACGAGGGCAGCGACACTCCTCCAAACCATGCTCGCTCAGCCACCTGATCACCTTCGGTCGGTTTTCGCACCAAGCGCACACTCACCTCAAGCAAGACTTCAGCGCCCGGCTCGAGTCCATCTAGCTCATAGGTCAGCACTCCCGCTTCGCTGCGGAATAGACCCGTATCAACTACCTGCCAGGCGCTGCTGAGTGTATCTATAATTGATATTTGCTTGGCGGCACCATCCCCCTCATTACGCACCGTATAGCGCAGTAATGTTTCATCACCAATTGCCAATTCATCATCCACAATATCAAACTCAAAGCGCAAATCTGGTCGCAGGGCAAAGACGGGGATATTGAAGGCAATAGTCTCTATATCAGGTACGAATATGGGCTCATCAATGAGCGCTACATCATCCGGCTTCGCCATCTGCATACCATCTTGAGAGTAGGCCCACATGCCTATGATTGCTTCCTGTACTGGTCCAGGCGTCGTGGGTTGCACGCGCAGGAGAAAAATGCGGTCCAAATATTCGCTGCCAATTGGCATTTCCACAGTCATGGTATACTCAACAGCTAGGTCTATACTTCCGACTTGGTCGCCGCCAAATAAAAACGCATAACCTCCAATATCTGTCGATATAAATGGATTGATGTTATTGATATTCGGCGAAGCACCTATGCCATCGAGCAGAGGGATGGGTAACACGGTGCCATCCAAATAGCGCAGTGCCACCGTAGCACCTTGTACCGCCTCTCCTGTATCTGCCTCGTAGACAATACCAAATGGATCAATTAGGATCAGTGCATTGACAACAACCGAGCCGCTGTCCTCACTCAACGAAGCCACTTCGGCCGTCGCTATTTTGCCATCGGGCAGCGTCGCGCGCAGCGTATATTGACCAGGGGTTAGCCCATTGAATTCATAGTCCCCATCTGGACTGGCGACGACCGAAGCTACAACGGCTCCAAGCTCGTCTACCAGCTCTACCAGCGTGCCGGCATAGCGCGATCCCGACGTGTTATCTTTACCCCGCAGTGAGCCGGCAATGGTATTGGCTGGCGGCGTCACCGAACCATCCAACTGAACATCTATGTCCTGCAACTTGCCGTCTAATATGACGCGTCCCGTCTCTTTTTCAGTTATCGTTGACAGTAGTTCGTAATTGCCCGGGGGGATTTGGGGTATCAGATACAGACCGTTTGCATCGACCTCTACATCGGCCTCATACGGATCGCCTTCAACCGTCGTGCCAATCAGACGCACACTGATATGCAGAGAAGGATCACCAGACGTTACCTCCACGTCGCGTACTTGATCGTAAACGCGAATCGCCGCCGCCCCCGGCATTACCTGCAGCTCAATGGACTTCGACTTATTACCTGCAAATTCAGCATAGACCTGTACAATCTGCTCCGCAGCTAATATTGGTGCTACATAGGTGATTTGAGCGTACCCCTCCCCACCGCTGGTCTCAACTATGCTCAGCTGAGAGCCATCTTCGAATTGACCCAAGTTCGCAGTGAAGGCCACCGGATAGCCATCGCCCAACTCCCGACCCAAATCGTCTGTTACCTGCGCTTGGATAATCGATGTATCGCTGCCATTTGCCACAATTGAAGATGGCGTGGCCTCTATACGTATCAAGGTGCGCCGAACGCTTGTCTCTGCAGTTAAAGTACGCGGCAGCCGGCCTGTATTAATCTCATCGTAGTACGAGCCCTTCACCAAATCTCCCTCATCCATCGAGAGCAGACCATCGCCCTGCGACGGAGCAAATCGACTCGTAATAGACGAGCCTACCAGGCGCTTGGCCGAGCTTATTACGGTCAACCCGTTCTCACTG
>JBLHKV010000062.1:0-15774 GCA_047618115.1 Halieaceae bacterium
GGCCTTCGCGCTGGCAAAAGCCTCAGACGATCTGCATCTCTGGTCGGACGCATGGAACCAATTCGAAAAAGGGAACGTGCTCGCCAAACAGCGACAGACCTGGGAAAGAGACCGGTGGTCTGATTTTGTTAAGCACAAACTCCACAGCCCCAGCCTGCCCCAAGATGCCCTCGGGAGTGATCGGCAACCTGTTTTTATTGTGGGCAACCTTCGCTCTGGTACAACGCTGATGGAAACGCTGCTCAGTGGACACATCAAAACCGTGCCCCGCGGAGAGCTTAACTACCTTGCAGAGATCGCAAAGCTTCACCCGGAGACCAATGACATTGGACCAACTCTGGCCACGAGGCTTGCCTCTGATTACTGGACCCAACTGCGACTTGACGGCCCTGAAGATCATTTCTACATCGACAAGAACCCACTCAACTTTCGGTATCTTGACCTGCTTTTTCGCCTCTTCCCGGATGCCAGGGTCATCCATATTACCCGGGACGGAAGAGACAGCTGCTTATCATGCTTCACCCAGTTGTTTGAACACACCGACGCCGCCTTCAGCAACAGCCTGGACAGCCTGGTAAGTTTTTATGCGGGATATAAAAAACTCATGGCCAAATGGGAAGGTACCTATGGCAAGCAGATACACTCGATCGCCTACGAAGAGTTGATCGATTCTCCTACTGCAGGTGTAAAGGGAGCGATAGAGTTTCTCGGCGCAGAATATGATGAGGCTTCGATGGGTACCAACGATGACATGCGCCCCGTCAGGACCGCCAGCGTCTGGCAGGCCCGTCGGGAAGTACACAGGAATTCACTGGACCGCTGGCGCAACTACCACGAGTTTTCTCCATCCTTTTTTGACCAGCTTGCACAGATAGACAACCAGTACAGGGTCACACTGAAACGATAGCGCTTCATTTACTTCGCAATCGCATGTCCTGTCTATTTTACGCTACACTGGGCCCTCAAAATTGATGAAGTCGGCAGCTAATCCGTCTATGGCTTATAAAAATCACACCTCCTACTCACCAGTGATTACACATCACTCAAGAAAACCCGATGTTTGAACGCTTATTGCGGACTATTGCGCTTGTTTCAATCTGGGTGTGGGCTGCGACCTCGCTACCCGTTGCCGCCCAGGATCAGGCCGTCGACCGCGACAACAACGAAATAGCCATTGTTATGACCGAAGAGCCGCAATGGCTGAGTACGATTCGAGCCACCGATGCCGTTAGCTTTATTGTGCTTGATCATATATCTGAAGGACTGATGACCTATGATCAACAGGAGCGGCTGACCGGTGGTGTCGCTGAACGCTGGAAGCTGACCGATACCAAGGCGACCTTCTGGTTGCGCCGAGATGCACGCTGGAGTGATGGCAAGCCGGTTACCGCACATGACTTTGTGTTCGCATGGCAGCAGGTCGCCGATCCCCGCAACGCAGCAGAATATTCCTTCTTTATGCGCACATTTACCAATGGTGAACGCATCACCCAGGGGGAGCTCGATCCTACCGAGCTGGGGGTGAGGGCGCTGGACGACTACACCCTCGAAGCAGATCTGGCACAGCCGACCGCCTACTTTCTGGAATTGGTTACCTTCATCAGTTTTCGCCCGGTGCGCGAGGACTTTTACCGTGCCCAGGGCGAGGCCTATGCAGCCGACGTCGAAAACATGATCTCCAATGGCCCTTTCACCCTCACCAACTGGATGCACGGCGCCAAATTACGCATGGAAAAAAACCCCTATTACTGGAATCGGGACGCTATCCATCTCGATGCTATCAACGTGCCCTATATTACCAGTGACGCCAATGCCCGGATGAACCTGTACATGGACGGAAAGATCGTTATGGCCACGGGACTGGATTCTTCGGCCACCAAGACCGCCATGTATAATCGCCAAAAAATGCTGTCCTTTTCCGACGGCACAGTATTTTTCATTGAGTTCAATCACAGGTCGGAACGATTGACTCGAAACCTCAATCTGCGCCGTGCCATGCAGGCGGCATTTGATGCGGCCGAGCTTACTTACAAGGTGATCGGGCTGCCAGGCAATATCCCAGCCGCGTCGTTGTTCCCGGTTTGGCTGGAGGGGGCGGAGGGCAAACTATCCGAGGAACACCCGCCGCCGGTAGTCGAGATCAACATCGAAAAAGCCAGAAAATACCTGGAATTGGCGCGACAGGAGCTCGGAATCGACGAGTTTCCACCGCTGTCGCTGCTGCTTAGCGACACGCCATCTGCCATCAAGCAAGCAGAGTATTTCCAGAATATCATGGCGCGGGAGCTGGGGCTGAACATCATCCTCGATCGCCAGATTTTCAAACAGCGCCTTGCCAAGATGACCTCGGGAGAGTTCGATATGGTCGCGGCGGGGTGGGGACCGGATTACAACGATCCGATGACATTTGCCGATCTCTTCGTTTCCTGGAACCTCAACAACCGTGGGCGCTACAAAAGTGACCGCTACGATGCGCTTATTAAGCGAGCACAGGCCACCACCGATGCCAGGGTTCGCAACCGTGTGTTCGGTGATCTACAACACCTGATCCACGAGGATGTGATTATTTTGCCGCAGTACGAGCGTGGCTATATCTACGTGCAGGACTCCCGAGTGGACGGCATCCGGCGGCGACGTTTTGGTGGCGACCCCAATTATAACTACGCGAATATCAAGCCGGATTTATGATCACCTATATAGCCAAAAGACTACTTTCCGGCGTCATCACGGTGTGGTTCATAGCGACGGCGACTTTTCTCGGCATGCATGCCGTACCCGGCGATCCCCTGCTGAACGACAAAGCGGTTACACCGCAAGTTCGGGCCAGCCTGGAGGCCGCTTATGGACTGGATAAGCCCCTGCCCCAGCAGTACGTGATCTACCTCGGCAATATGCTCACGGGAGATTTTGGTATTTCCTTTACTCAGAAAAACCGCAAGGTCAACGATATTATTCGAGATCATTTCCCGGTATCGGCAGTACTGGGCCTGATGGCGCTGACCATAGCCGCTATCGGCGGCGTCATTTGGGGCGCCATAACCGCCCTGTACCGCAATCGCCTGCCCGATGTCGTTATCATGTTGCTGGTAGTGTTCGCGGTGTCGGTACCCAGTTTTGTATTCGCCGCGCTGGGCCAGTTGGCAGTTCTGAAGTTCAACCAGATGGTCGGGTACTCCGTTATCCCGGTCGCCGGCTGGGGTACCTTCAAGCACATGTTAATGCCATCGTTGGTACTGGGGCTAAGCACCATGGCCTATCTGACTCGCCTTATGCGTTCGTCCATGCTCGAGGTCGCCGACACGGACTACATTCGTACCGCCAGGGCCAAGGGGCTTTCCAGTACCCGCATTTTTTTCCGCCATCAACTGCGCAACGCGATCCTGCCGGTGATTACCGTATTGGGACCAGCCATCGCCGCCATCACGACAGGTGGTTTTGTGGTTGAGTTGGTCTTCGCTATTCCGGGCCTGGGTCGATACTTCGTGCAGGCCGTGCAGCAGCTCGACTATACCGTCATCATGGGAACCACCGTTTTTTACGGCGCCTTCCTCGTCGCCATGGTCATCGCCGTGGATATCATCTACGGCTTCGTTGATCCCCGGATCCGGGTCGACAAGGTCAGCTCATGAACCTTCCCTACTCCCCGGTACCAAATGACTTCAAACCGCTGCTGATGATAGCCGGTAACGAGCAGATTGATCGCCCCTCGATGTCGTACTGGCAGGACGTGTGGCGGCGTCTGCGCTCAAACCTCAGGGCGCTGACCTCACTGTATCTGGTGCTGGGACTTATCGCCTTTACCCTACTCGGCCCGCTGGTATGGGACGTGGACCCCTCCATGCAGGATCTTGAGCAGATATCCCAGGGGCCGACCATGGGTAGGACTGCATTACTCGTCGCAGAGCGCAGTCCGATACCCTCAATCAACTCACGCAGCCTCTCTGCCGAGGCAGCCAGGAGGAAAACTGAAGGAACACCCTCTCTGCGCTTGCTGGGCGAGGCACATACCGAAGGGGTGACAATTGCCTGGAACCCCCTGCCAGGCGCCAGTAGCTACAAAATCTTCCGGCACGAGCTGGAACCCAGCAGCATTGACGACCTGGGCTTGCCCCTCGCGGAAGTTGGCACGGGTCAACTGAGTTACCACGACAGTCTTAGCCTGGAGGCGACCACCTATTACTACTCTGTGGTGCCATTGATCGCCCAGCAGCCCGGAGAGTCATTCTGGACCCAGCTGGTCGAAACCCAGCAAGCCATCACCCTGTCGGATGCGCACTTCCGTGGCCTGGTAGACAGCGCCACCGACCTGTCGCTACTCGGTCAGAGCATCCGGCTGGCGGCACACCCTATGGGAACTGATTCGCTGGGCAGGGACATGCTCGCACGGTTGATGTGGGGCGCGCGAACCTCTCTTTTTATCGGGCTGATAGCACCATTAATCTACGTCGGCTTTGGTCTCCTTTACGGAGGCTTTGCCGGGTACGTCGGCGGTCGCATGGATAATGCGCTGATGCGCTTCGCGGACTTTGTTATTGCCCTACCTTTCCTCTTGTTCATGATTCTATTCAAAATAGCTTTCGGCATCGGTCCCGGGGAGAGTGGTATCGGTCCACTGCTGGTAGCCCTGGTATTATTAAGCTGGCCGGCAACCGCCAGATTGGTTCGCGGCCAGGTCCTGCAGATCAGGGAGGAACCCTATGTGGCCGCCGCTCGTTTGATGGGTGCGGGACCTCACTACCTCGTACTGCGTCACATGCTGCCCAACGTCATGGGTGTGTTGCTTGTCTCCCTCACCTTTGCTATTCCCTCGGCAATTTTTACTGAAGCCTTTTTGAGCTTTATCGGAATGGGTGTTGTACCGCCAACGCCATCGTGGGGTTCCATGTGCAATGACGGCATTCGCACCATGCTTTCCCATCCCCATGAACTCATATTTCCCGCCCTTCTCATCAGCATCACGGTGCTGGCGTTCAACCTGCTGGGGGATGGTTTACGTGACGCCATGGACGCCCGCTTGAGAGCCGACTCATGAGCCAGGTGCCGGTGCTACAGATCACCGACCTCTGCGTGGAATTCGCCACCTTCGGTGGCGCTGTAAAGGCCGTGCGGGGTGTGTCTTACCAGGTTCAGCAAGGCGAGACCCTCGCCGTAGTTGGTGAGTCTGGTAGCGGCAAATCTGTCACCGTACAGACCGTCATGGGTTTGATCCACTGTCCGCCAGGTCGGGTAACTAGCGGCTCCGCAAAATTCATGGGTCGCGAACTGCTGGGGCTTTCCAGCGTTGAACTCAACAAGATTCGCGGTGCCGAGATCGGCATGATATTCCAGGATCCGATGACGTCACTGAATCCCACCATGAAGATAGGTGACCAGATTGCCGAAACCCTGATTGTTCACCGCAACATGGGTCGTTCACAAGCGTTGGCAGAGGCCCGGCGATTACTGGACCGTACCCGAATTCCCGAGGCGGCCGAGCGGGCCCAACAATACCCGTTTGAGTTTTCCGGCGGGATGTTACAGCGGGTTATGATTGCCATAAGCCTGGCCTGTAAACCCAAACTGCTTATCGCCGATGAACCAACCACGGCGCTGGATGTAACCATTCAGGCCCAGGTGCTGGAGTTGATGGAGGAAATCCAGCGAGAAGACGGCATGTCGATTATCCTGATAACCCACGACCTGGCGGTTGTGGCAAGAATGGCTGACCAGGTAGCTGTAATGTACGCCGGTGAGGTCGTCGAGTCCGGACCCGTGGACGACATTTTTTATCGCGGCGCTCACCCGTATACCGTTGGCTTGCAACAGGCGATGCCGGACGCCCGCCACGAAAAAGGCCGACAACTCAACGCCATCCCGGGCAGCCCACCAGACCTCTTTGCGCCGCCATCGGGTTGCGGCTACCATCCGCGCTGTCCCCATGCGATGCAGCTATGTAGCCAGCATTCCCCACCAAATTTCGATATGGTTGAAGGTCACTGGTCCAGATGCTGGCTCCAACACCCAACCGCCAGAGCCGGCAAAGAGACCGGGGAGTAGTGCACCGTGTTACTTGAAGTCCGCAACCTGAAGACACACTTCCGCATGAGCCGGACTAAAACTGTGCACGCGGTTGACGGGGTATCACTGAAGATTGAGGAAAACGAGATTCTCGGCCTGGTGGGAGAAAGCGGTTGCGGTAAATCCACCCTGGGCCGGACCGTGGCGGGACTGCAGCCACGCACCAGCGGGGACATCCTGTTTCGTGGTCGAGAATTGCCGTCGCGCTACACAGTTGATAATTTTCGCGAGTATTCCCGTGAAATCCAGATGATTTTTCAGGACCCGTATGCCTCCCTTAATCCGCGCATGACGGTCAAAGAGATCATCTCCGAACCCATGCGGCTGCAGTCCGGCGGTAGCAGCAGCGATTATGGCCCATTAGTGGGACAATGGCTGGAACGGGTGGGACTAAAAGCAGAACAGATGGCACGCTACCCCCATGAGTTTTCCGGCGGCCAGCGCCAGCGTATCGGCATTGCTCGTGCACTCATCCTGCAGCCCAAGTTTGTGGTCTGCGACGAACCTATTTCAGCGTTGGATGTCTCGGTACAGGCTCAGGTCATCAGCCTGTTGCAGGAACTCAAGGAAACCCTTGGCTTAACCCTGCTATTCATAGCACACGACCTATCCATGGTGCGCTACATCTCCGACCGCATGGCGGTGATGTACCTGGGTTCTGTGGTGGAGGAGGGGCCGGCCGAAGAGGTCTATTTCGAACCGAAACACCCCTACACCCGCATGCTGATCGCCTCCAACCCCGCGCCCGATCCAGCCGCAGAGCGCAAGAGGCCCTTGCAGCAACTACAGGGAGAGATCCCCTCACCCATCAACCTCGGCGAGGGTTGTCGTTTTGCCGGACGTTGCCCGGAGGTCCGGACAGAGTGTCGGACCGTCACACCCAAACCAAAATTTACCGACTCCAAACGCATGATCGCCTGCCATCTCTACTAATGGCCCAATAGGTACTTCCCCGGACACGGCGTTGGCCATGAGCAAGCGTAAACAAGCGTTTCTGGATGAGCTGATCAGCAGCTACGGCATGTCGCTGGAGCGCTTTCTCACGCGCAAGTTGAACAGCTCCGAAGATGCTCGCGATGTTGCGCAGGAAGCCTACCTGCGGCTGTATCGGCTGGACCACCCTGAGCAGCTGGACAACGCGCGCGCCTTCCTGTTCCAGGTGGCATCAAATATGGCGATCGACCAGTTGCGCCGGCAAACGCTCCACAACCGTTACCTGCGCGGCGAGCAGAGCCTGGCAGCTGGCAACGAAGCCAGTGGCATCGGCAGCGATGTATCCCCGGAACAGATCGTCAGTTCGCGAGAAAAATTGGCACATATATACCGCGCGGTGGATCAATTGCCGCTGAAGTGCAGGCAAGCTTTCCTGTTGCACCGCAGCCGGGGGCTCTCCTACAGTGAAATTGCACAGGAAATGGGGGTATCCGTCAGCAGCGTGGAGAAATACATCCTGCAGGCTCTGAAACAGTGCCGTAAAGAACTGGCGCGATATTACTCTGATCAGAAATAATTTGAAAAATGTGCAGCAAATCCCGATTTTCCGCTGAGGGGAAGGCCCTTTATTTCGTTATCTAAGAAGAAGTATTATCAACAATACGTGTTACCTACACCAATATGAACCTCCATCACATTAATGCGCCCCACGATGGGCTTTACGACCAGGCTTCCGAATGGATCAGCCGCCTGGCGTCGGATTGTGTGTCGGAAACTGATTGTGAAGCGTTCGCTCTTTGGCTGGCTACCAGCCCTGCGCACCGCGCGGCGATGGACAACACCCTGGACCTCTGGGATGACCTCGCCGTCGTGAAGACCTGGGACCTGGACCCCACGGGTCCTGAGTTGCAAACTGGCGTTTCCCGACGCCGCTCAGCGATAGGTGCAGGCCTGGCAGTTGCGGCCAGCGTGCTGGCCTTTACGTTGTTGCCGCTGCAACCCGGAGTCGGCACGGGGGTGGACCATTACCGGACCGCGATTGGTCAACAGCTGACTGTTAATCTGGACGACGGCTCCCGGGTCATGCTTAACACCGATAGCCAGGTCACCGTTGATTACGAAAAAGGCCAGAGGCGCCTGAAGCTGGTCAACGGTGAGGCGTTCTTCAAGGTCGCTCACGACGAAAAACGTCCCTTCGTCGTTCACACCGGCACAGCAGAGGTCACTGCCCTGGGCACGGCTTTCAATATTTTTCGTTCTGGCGGGGTTAGCGAAATCACGGTCACCGATGGCGTGGTGCAGGTCCGGGAAGTGTCCAACTCTACCACCCATGCCCCCACCACTCGGGTGGTTCACACCGATATGCGTGTAGCCAGTTCTGCCGGTGGCCTGGATCAACCCAGCCCGGCTGACCCCGGCCGAGTTACGGCGTGGCAGCAGGGACTCCTGCCAGCCGACGGTATGAATCTCGCAGAATTGGTATCTGAACTGCAGCGCTACCACTCCCAGCGACTGTTGATCGGCAGCTATGCGCTGTCGCAGCGAACCATGTCAGGCATTTTCGACCTATCTGAACCCCGCAATATCATTAAGGCCCTCGAACACAGCCTTGATATCAGGGTTGAGCAACTGGACAACGGCTCACTCCTGTTGATCGAAACCCCTCGATAAGCTATAAAACCTCCTTAATTCATCCGGATATACAACGCATCGTCAACTTCTGCGTACACAGCGGTATCGACAGGGCGACAATCTATGGCTCCGAGCTTGCTCAGGCTGGTCCGATGTGTTTTTGCGCTGCGCCTCGCAGACAATCGGGTGGCGACAGCGCTGATACTGGGTATTTTGTGCTGCCCTCAATTCAGCGCGGCGCAACCTGCATTTTTTGATATCAAGCCCCAGTCCCTCGCGCGCGCACTGATCCAGTTCAGCCATCAGGCCGACATGGCCATCGTCTTTGCCGACGACGTAGCACGCGGGTTGGCCGCTCCCCTGCTCGAGGGCGATATGGAGACCCATACCGGTCTTGAAATCCTGCTGGCCGGAACCGGCCTGACCTTTGAGATAATTGACTACAGTATCATTGCCATCTATCGGGCCAACTGTGAGCACAACCAGAGCTGCCCCGGGCCGGAAGAATTGCTGACGATGAAGCCACTTTACCTCCCCGAACTCGAAGAAGTTTACATTTTCGGTCGTCAGGTAACCGGCTCACGAATCCGGCGAGGCCACTACCAGGGCTCGGCCCCGGTCGATATAGTTTCAGCGCCTGATATTGAGTTCAGCGGTGCGCAAACCATCGGCGAGATACTCAAGTTTCTTCCAGCTGTTTCCGGAAATTCGACCAGCACGGCCATCAGTAATGGCGGGGACGGTACGGCGACAGTGACCCTGCGGGGACTCCCGGCCAGTAATACACTGGTGTTGATAAACGGCAGGCGCATCGCCCACGACGGCCTGGCTGGAGAATCGGTTGATCTGAACACCATCGCTCCGGCAACAATAGAACGCATCGAGATACTCAAGGACGGCGCATCTGCAATCTATGGGTCAGACGCGATCGCAGGTGTTATCAATATAATTTTGAAACGAGATTTTGAGGGACTGTTAGCTGAAACCTACTATGGCACCACCACCGCGGGAGATCTGCAGACCCGCACCCACACCATTCAATATGGCACCGGGACCAGCTCAGCCTCAATATTCCTCTCAGCGAGCAAATTTGAGCAAGGCTCCATCAATAGCCGGGACCGAGCGGTATCACGATCTGCCGATACCCGGGCCTTGGGTGGCGCCGATCTGCGTTCCAGCGCCACGCCCAATCCCAGAATTACCCTCCCCAATGGTGAGGTCCTCATTCACGACAGCGAAGCGGGACGGTACCGAACCGCTACGGATAACGATTTGTTTGACTTCGCCGCCTTCACCACCGCCGTTGTACCCTCTAAGTCCGAGAGCATCTATGGCTCTGTGAGCTACGATTTCAGCACCAAGCTCACGGCAGTCCTGGACGTTGGCTATCTCGAAAACAAGGCGCACGCGCGCCTGGCCCCTACTCCGATATTTACCGCCTTCGAACAAATCCCTCTCACCATCGCGGCCGACAACATTTACAACCCCTTTGGTGTCACCATCGAAGATGTGCGCAGACGGGTTGTCGAACTACCGCCACGGCAGCAGATCAATGAAGCCTGGACCAATCGGCTTGAGCTCTCCCTACAAGGCAATTTTAACAACTGGGACTGGAATCTAAACTATGACAGAAGCAAGAGCAGCGCAAAAGAGGCCCTAACCGGGCTTATCAACGCCACCAATCTACAACGGGGTCTTGGCCCGGCAAGCAATTGTCGAGGGGGAGACCTGGACAACTGCGTGCCCATCAACCTGTTTGGCCCGGCTGGCAGTATTGACAGCTCACAGCTTGACTATCTAGCCATCAACGGCAAAGTGAGCGGTTACAGTAAGATAAATTCGCTGGGCTTCCATGCCTCTGGAAGCCTCCTGGAACTATCCGAGGGGGCTGTCGACCTGGCTCTTGGATTCGAGTTCCGACGAAATTCAGTTGGTAAAAAACCCGGTTCTTCACTAGCCGGTATCAGCACCCTGGGGGGGAGCAACCTGCTGCCAAGCGGCGGTCGACGGGAGGTGAATGAGTTCTACCTTGAGTCAGTTGTACCGCTATGGCAATCCACCGGCGGCAATTCTAGCCTGGATCTTGAAATGGCCGTGCGATACTCCGACTACAGCGACTTTGGCGCCACGACCAACCCCAAGTTTGGCGCCCGCCTGCAGGTGAATCAAAACATCATGCTAAGGGCAACCTATGGCGAGGGTTTCAGGGCGCCAACCCTGAAGGAGTTATTCGAAGGGGATACCGAGGACCAGGCGTTTCTCGATGACCCCTGTGCGGTGGCTGAAAACATTGGGGTACTGGCAGGTTGCTCACAACTTGCCGACCCGACCCGCATACAGTTTCTCACCATTAGCGGTGGCAATGCGGAGCTAGAGCCCGAGGAATCCACCAGCCTGGGGCTCGGAATTGTGTGGTCGCCAGGTTTTGCGCCCGGGCTGAATACGACCCTCGATGTTTTCAGCATCAACCAGGACAACGTGGTTGGTACTGGAGCGCAGTTTACCGTCAACCAGAATGCCATCAATGGCTCCTTCGATGACCGCATCAGCAGAGATGAGCAGGGCAATCTGCAGCAAATCACCGCCACTCGCCTCAATATTGGTAAGCGAGAAGTCCGCGGTATCGACCTCTCCATCTCCTATCGTTTACCCAAGTCAGCCTGGGGGCAGATGACGGCCGCACTGGATGTGTCCCATATAGCTGAGTACCGGATCCAGGCGGACCCTACCTCCACCTCCGCGGACCTGGCGGGCCGCTTTACCGAACCCGCCGCCGAGGGGGACGGAGCGATTCCCGAGTGGAAGGGAAACTTGGGGCTGCATTGGTCCCGGGGAAGGTGGCGAGGAAGTTACGACGTACACTACATCAGCGCACTGGATGAAGAGGTTCCCAGCGGCAATCACTCGCGTGTTATTTTTGCCTGGCTGATTCAGGACGTTCAATTGAGCTACCTGTTTCCCGTGGGCGGCGGACTGCGGTTTTCCCTGGGCATAGATAATGTCGCCAACGAACCTGCGCCCTTCGCGGCATCGGCCTTCAACGACAACATCGACGCCAGAACCCACGATTTACGCCAGCGGTTCTGGTATGCCAAACTCAGCCAGCGTATCTAACGTTAATTGCCCCCGATCCGATCCATGTCAATGATCCCCGAGCAGAAATTCTTTATCGTGTAATCTATATTTTGCCCCAAACCGCAGGAGTAAGACCTTGTTAAACCCAAATCTGGATATCGAGATGCTTCGTTACAAGTACCGGGAAGATCAGCGGGTGCGCATAGACAACCTGCTCGACCCAGGTTTTGCCCAACAAGTCGTGAATTGTTTACGACAGAGCCTGCCCTTTGACTACATATTTCACAACCAGGGGTTGGATTACGTGGTTTCTGAACAGGAAATGGGCATGATGACTGCACCGGAACGTGAAAAGTTGCTGGGTGAATTATCGGAGCTAGCTAGCCAAGGGGTTGGTTTTTTATACGGGGGTTACCGCATGACTGGGCAAAACCTGCGCGCTTCACCGACCGTATTGACGCAGCTGTTTGATTTGATCAATAGCCATGTACTGGAAGTGGTAGCGTCGATCAGCGAAACCCCTAACCTGCAGGACGCCGACGGGCAATTTACGCGGCTGACGCGAGGACATTACCTGACCCGGCACAAAGATGATATCAGCGCTGAGCGACGACGCCTCGCCTATGTGCTGAATTTTACGGAGTCCTGGCACCCGGACTGGGGTGGTCTACTCCAGTTTTTTAACAATGACGGCACCACCAGGGATGCATGGGAACCGAGATTCAACAGTCTCAACCTGTTCGATGTCCGTCACATCCACTCGGTGACCTATTTAGCGCCACATGCAAAAGCACCTCGGTTTGCGCTCACCGGCTGGTATCATTCGAAGTCAGACTAGGAGACAATTAGTTAGGCGAAAATTTAATAAATTCAATGCCTTAATTACCCACCAACACAGCGGACATACCCAGATTCGCAAATTTGTGAATATTTCACAAAACCCTTATTGAGGGCGCTTTTGCGTTAAGCGTTTTGTTATAGTCGCAGGCCAACCATAATAAAAATTGTTCTATCCGGTTGCGTCGTAACTACGTTCGTACTAAGAAATCTTAGTTATTCAACTACATTGATTCAGGGGAATCCTATGAAAAGAAACAAACTCTCACTCGCGGTGAAGATTGCACTGGGGGCCAGCACGGCCGCTCTTGCTCTACCGTTCACTGGCTCCGCATTTGCGCAGCCTGAGCAAGCGGAACTCGAAGAAGTCGTAATAACGGGTTCTCGAATCCGGCGCGCTGACCTGGAGTCAGTAAGCCCCTACGTTGTGGTGACCGGCGAAGAATTCAAGCTGTCTGGTAATCTCAACGTCGAACAAAAACTGAACGAGATGCCCTTGACACTGCCATCTTTTGGTCCCAGCTCAAACAACCCCGGAGACGGTACAGCGCGGGTTGACCTGCGTGGACTGGGCAGCGCCCGGACACTGGTATTGGTCAACGGTCGTCGCTACATCCCGGCAACCCAGACTGGTGTTGTCGATCTTAATAGCATTCCTGGCTCCCTTATCAAGCAGGTTGATATCCTGACCGGTGGAGCGTCCGCGGTATATGGTTCTGACGCTTTGGCTGGTGTTGTCAACTTCCAGCTCGTCGACGACTTTGAAGGCGTCGAGATAACGGGTTTGTACGACATCACCTCTGAAGGAGATGCCGAAAAGTACAACATGGATATCACCATGGGTGGCAACTTCGACGACGGTCGCGGTAACGCGGTAATCTACGCCTCCTATTCAAAACGCGAAGCACTGTACCAGGGCGAGAGAGACTTCTCCACGCTGAGTTTGCGTGACAATGGCTCCGAACTGATCAGCGCAGGCTCATCGGGCACACCGAGCACCCGCTCATTTGCTGGTTACGCGCTGCCCAATGGCGATACGCTGGGTACATTTGGCCCCAACGGCGAAGGTCAGCCCTGGCTGGGAGCCGCGAGCCAGTTTAACTACGCGCCAGACAACTTCCTGCAATTACCGCAGGAGCGCTACCTGATTTCTTCGATGGCTCACTACGACATCAACGAAAACAACCGCGTGTATGGCGAGTTTGCCTTCTCCCATAACCTGGTTCCCCAGGAACTGGCCCCTACTCCAGCGTTTACTTCTATCTTTGTGAACCCTGACAGCCCCTTCTTTGCACCCGATGTACAGGCTGCGTTAGCGGGTCAGCAATCCTCAGACACCAATGGTGATGGCCTGGTCAACGACGACGACAATGTATACATGTTTGTCGGTCGCCGTATGGTTGAAAACGGATCTCGTCAAAGTATTGATACACGGGACGCTTTCCGCGTTCTAGTCGGTGTTCAGGGCGACATCAATGATAACTGGAACTATGACGCCTACTACAGCTTGTCAAATCTTGAGAACAGTAATCTGCTGAACAACGATGTCTCGGCCTCGCGATTCATCCAGGCCAACGCGGTAACTGACGACGGATTATCCTGTCAGGACACGTCGAATGGTTGTGTACCTATCAACATTTTCGGAGCGGGCAACATCACTCAGGAAGCTGTCGACTTCGTCAACATTAGTGCAACCAACGTGACCAAGATTGAACAGGAAGTGATTCAGTTCAGTGTGTCGGGTGAACTGATAACCCTGGGCAGTGCCAACCAACCGATCGCCATCGTACTCGGCTATGAACACCGCGCAGACGAATCAAGCTTCAGACCAGATACTTTCCTGGCTTCAGGCGACGTGCTGGGCTTTAACGCCGGCCTGCCAACCGCGGGTGGATTCAGCGTTTCGGAATTTTTCGGCGAAATCTCGATTCCTCTGATTCAGGGCAAAACGGGTGTCCAAGACCTGACTTTCTGGGCTGCGGCCAGAACGTCCGACTACGATTTCATCAAATCTGATGTGACCTCTTTCGCTACGGCAATCAATTACTCGCCTATTGAAAACCTGAAGTTTCGCGTCGGTTACCAAGAAGCGGTTCGCGCGCCAAACGTGGCCGAATTGTTTGGCGGTAGCTCCAACGGTTTCCCCGGTGCTACGGATCCTTGTACTGCGGGCGGTTTCGAGGCTGGCGTGACCTCCGTGGCCTTGTGTGAAGCGACCGGCGTACCTGTTGGTCAGGTTGGTGTGTTAACGCAGGCCAACTCACAGATCGAAGGCACCTTCGGTGGTAACGCGAACCTGGGCGAAGAGACATCCAATACCTTCACCGTTGGTGTGGTATGGCAGCCTATAGATGGTCTGGACATTTCTGTTGACTACTATGACATCGAAATCGAAGATGCCATTAATACTCTGGGTGGCGGAATGAACAACACCCTGGACCTTTGCTACAATATCATTCAGCAGCAGTCTTCTGAGTTCTGTAGTACGATCCAGCGTCGTCCCGACGGCACACTCAACAACGTTTCGCTCTTGAACGCCAACACCGGTAAGATAGAAACCTCCGGTATCGACCTCAACGTTCACTATCAAACTGACATGGATTGGGGCTTCGGTAATGCCGGCTCTACCCTGAGTATTGATTTCTACAGCACCTTCCTGGACACGTTTGACCTGACTCCGGTTCAGGCGCTGCCCGATGAAGTCAACAGCTGTGCTGGTAACTACGGCTCCACTTGTGGTTCCCCTCTCACCGAAACACTGTGGAACACCAGGGCAACCCTGGTATCTGGCGACTGGACCGTGTCAGCTCTGGTTCGCTATATCGGCGAAAGTGATGACGATAAGATAGCAGTGGGCGGGGCCGCTCGATCGGACTTTGCCGAACCTTCGATTGGAGAGGAATACTACCTCGATCTTTCCCTGGGCTACCAGGTTAGTGAAGGCCTTGCTATAAACATAGGTGTTAACAACGTTCTGGATACAGAGCCGAACAAAATCGGTGATGCATCTAACGAACAAGGCAACACCTTTCCTGAGTCGTATCCCTTGTTTGGGCCACGTCTCTTCGCCAGCATATCTTATAAGTTATAAAATAACGTAAGATCCAGTAGTATTAGAACGGCGGGCTTTGCTCGCCGTTTTTTTTGCCTAAAAAAAGGTAGCATAATGTCCGGGGGAAACAGCGCCCGCTTTCAACAACTTCTGCAACAGCTATCCATCGCGGTGCAGCAAAAGGATCC
>JBLHKV010000063.1:0-15763 GCA_047618115.1 Halieaceae bacterium
TCTGGTAACAGTCGAGTCACCGATAGTTTGCGCGCCTGAATTAGTCGACCGTCTTTGCCGGTGATACCGACCGCTTTACCGCCACAATTGTTGATGGCGCCGACAATTTCCTTGTTGATTGTGGCTCCCAATACCATTTCTACAACATCCATTGTCTCGCTGTCCGTTACGCGCATTCCGTCGACAAAGCTCGATTTAATATTGAGTTTATCCAGCAGCGACCCAATTTGGGGGCCACCGCCATGCACGACCACTGGGTTTATTCCAACCAGCTTCATCAGAACAACGTCGCGCGCAAAGCTCTGCTGAAGACCCGGCTCTACCATCGCGTTGCCGCCATATTTTATGACGACAGAGCGCCCTATGAAGCGCTGAATATAGGGCAGCGCCTCGGTTAGTACCTTGGCTATGTTGAGAGCCGCCTCTTTTGTTAGAGACATGGATGGAAGATTTCCTTTTGCAAAAGTTGCTAGAGTTTACAGTTTGTCGGCCACTTCAGGAACTATCACAGCTATTTGATCTTTGAAGGTTCTTCGAATCCGGATTAGTGCAACTTCGTTGTCTGCTTCAAATCGCAGAGTAAGGGCTGCACTTGTATTTGAGGCTCGGATCAGGGCCCAGCCATCGGTGAAGTCCACCCTCAGGCCGTCGAGGGTGTTTTTGGTTCCGTGTGAGAACTCTGTCTTATTCTGGAGGAGAACTACAATTTCTTCCTTTACCTCATCGGCTACTGGAATAGAAATCTCGGCTGTGCCGAGACTTTCCGGTAGTTCTGCAAGCATGTCGTCAAGGTTGTTCTCGGAATTACTGAGTATTTCGATGAGCCGGCATGCGGCGTATATGCCGTCGTCAAAGCCGAACCAACGCTCTTTAAAGAAAATGTGGCCTGAAAACTCCGCACCCAACGGAGCTCCTGTCTCGAGCATTTTTTCGCGCATGAAGGCGTAGCCGGTTCGACATTGAACTGGCGTGCCGCCAGCTCGGGTAATGATTTCAGCGAGATGCTTACTGGATTTGATGTCGTATACGATGTTTGCCCCGGCGTTGCGCGTGAGCACTTCTTTCGCGAGCAGCATAAGCAAGGTGTCTGTGCGGACCAGCGTCCCTTTACCCGAAACGACAATTACCCGGTCGGCGTCGCCGTCAAGGGCTATCCCCATATCTGCGTCATTGCTCAGTACTGCGTCGTATAGCTGTTGCAAATTAGCATCTACGTTCGGGTCTGGGTCGTGGTTTGGAAAGTCAGCATTGAGCACACAATTGAGGGGAATGACGACGCAACCCATGGCCTCCAGAATGGCTGGCGCGATGGTGCCACCGACAGCGTTCCCGGCATCGACCACAACGGTGAGCGGTACACCAATATCCATATCCTGAATAATTCTATCTTGATAGCTGGGCAATATGTCAATTGTCGAAAGGGTGCCCTGTCCCTCGGCAAACTTGCCCAACAGTAGACAATCACGCAACGCGCTTATTTCATTGCCACACAAAGCATGGCCATCGACGGTAATTTTAAGGCCGTTCACTTCGGAGGGGCTGTGACCGCCCGTGATCATTACGCCGCTGGTGGGGCCAAGCGTATGGGTAGCAAAAGAAAGAGCGGGGGTGGTGACGATGCCGATATCGATAACGTCGCAGCCACAATCCAAAAGCCCGTTCACGACCGCTGTCTTAAGGCGAGGGCTCGAGTGTCGGCCGTCTGTACCCAGTATGACGGTAGACTGTTGTTTTTCCTTGCTCAGCGACCCGATGGCCCGGGCGATTCTATACACGGTGTCATTGCTTAGCTCGCGGGTGGCGTTCCCGCGGACGTCGTAGGCGCGGAATATATGGGACGGAACACTGGCAAGCTGTGACGAACCGTCGCCATCCACCATATTATGATTTTGGAGCCGTGGGTTGGTAAAAAACCCACTCATGTCAATTTTTGGAGGCGGAGCATGCTCTGAAGTTGCTTCGTCGACCCCGCCATTTTCGGTGACAGCGTCGTCCAGCAGGGCGTGACTCGCTCCTGTGGCGCGCTTTCTAACACGACTCACTAAGGGGCCGAGTATCGGCAGGGGAGTCCACTTGGGGTCTTTGAGCCGGATACCGGTGTTGAGAACCTCCAGGTCTGCCGCCAACTTCCTCTGTGTTGCGCGCTGGCTAAAAAACCAGGCCAATCCGACCAGCAGCGTCGTTATAGTCAGTGACACGGCAAGTGACAGATAGTTTGGCTTAAATGAGGCAACCGTTGCTGTAGAGGGAGCGAACATAATGGACCAACTTGTGCCCTCTACCTCAGCCCTGGCTGCAAGGTGCTCGCTGCCTGTGCCATTGCTCGTGAAAATGATCTTTTCTTTTTGTTGAGAGCCTGGTGGATACGACTGCAGGACCGTCAAGCGGCCCCGGTCTCCTGTCATCGCTTCCAGCAGCGTCGCGAACTGGGTGTTATCGAAGGTTAGTAAGATGCCTGCCCGGTGGCCAGTGACATCATCGACAACGAGCATGGCCATGGAGGTCAACCAGCGATCTTCGTGTAAATATGACTCGGGCAGGGTTTCTTCCTGGTTGCTGATGCGGATTAACAAATCGGCTTCAATAAATGTCCTTAGTCCGGCATCGTCTTTCAAAATGGCGGTGCCGGGCTTTATTCCCAGATCGAGAACGCGGACATCTACTGCCAGAGGAAATGCCAACCTTATCTTTGCCTGCAAACCAGCAAGGGTCCCCTCTTCTGCTGATGCCAGCACCGTAGTGAATTTGGAGATCTGAGTCGCGGCTTGTAAGCGGCCTCGCAGACTGGCTATAAAGTGAGCCAGGGCAGAAGCCTGGTTGTCGACGGTTTGTTGGGTGTATATCTGTTGGTGCTGTGTCTGTAAGGAAGGGTCCCGGACGAGCAACAAGAACGCTGCGCACGCCGCCAGCACCGATACCGAGGTAGCTAAGGCATACAGCCAGTTGCGATGCATCGGATCCGGGCGCACCTTGGGTTTAACAATTGGTGGCGGCGAGTCATCCTCGGTCGGCGTTTTCTTCAACAGGTTTTTAAGCATGTGAGGTCAATAGCCAGCCATTATTGTTGCTCCTGGTCCAATAATAGCGTGTGTGCGCTGAACGTCGTAGCTTTTTATGGCTAAGCTTCAATCGACGCGAGAGGCGATGACTTGAATTATTTGGCGGGCGAGATTTGATTTGGAGGTTTGCTTGACCTCGATTTCTCCATCTCGCCAGTGAATCGTTGCGGCATTTTCATCGCTGTTGAATCCAACGCCCGGTTTGGACACGTCGTTGGCGACGATCATGTCCAGGTTCTTGTTTTTCATTTTTCCGAGAGCATAGGTTCTAATGTCACGGGTTTCAGCTGCAAAACCTACGGTAAAAGGCGCCGGGTTGCTGGCGGCCACAGAGGCGATAATGTCCGGATTGCGGACCATTGCAATGGTCATGCTGTCTCCGGCCTTTTTTATTTTGTGCTCCTCAGGCGTTGCCGGTCGATAATCGGCAACCGCGGCAGCCGCGATAAAAATGTCACAAGTTTGGGCAAGTTCCTCCGCGGCGGCGAGCATTTCTATGGCGCTCACAACATCGACCCTGTCAACCCCGGGTGGGGTTGGAAGGTGGACCGGGCCGCAGATCAACGTGGTCCGAGCGCCCGCTTCCGCGGCGGCAGCGGCCAGAGCGAAGCCCATTTTCCCTGAGCTGTAGTTGCTGATGTAACGGACGGGGTCCAGCGCTTCTCGCGTGGGGCCGGCGGTTATCACCACGCGCTGCCCATCCAGGGACCCTGGGCTGAATAGACTAGCGGCATAGTCTGCAATTATTGTCGGCTCTGCCATTCGGCCCGGGCCGATATCGCCGCACGCCTGGGAGCCGTCGGCGGGACCCACGACCTCGATCTGACGCGACGCCAGTGTTGTCATGTTGGCGCTAGTGGCGGTATTGCGCCACATGGCCTGATTCATTGCCGGTGCCAACAACACTGGTGCACTGGAGGCCAGGCAAAGGGTTGTCAGCAGATCGTCTGCTCGGCCGTTAGCGAATCTGGCAATAAAATCGGCAGTAGCGGGAGCGACCAGTATCAGATCCGCCCAGCGGGCGAGCTCAATATGTCCCATGGCCGCCTCTGCCGCGGTATCGAGCAGGTCCAGGTGGACCGGTCGGCCCGAGAGAGCTTGCATCGTCAACGGTGTTATAAACTCCGTAGCGCCACGGGACATGACCACGCGCACGGTTGCTCCACGGTCCTGCAATCTGCGCAAAAGGTCTGCAGATTTGTAGGCTGCGATCCCCCCGGTGACGCCGAGAATAATGTTTTTGTTGTGAAGTTGGCCCATGACGGAAAAAACAGGATCTCGGGTTGATTAATTGGTTAAGATAGCACTCGGTCAATGGATTTGACACCGCAGTAATAGACTCAAGGAGTGAGTTATGAGTATTAGTGAATGGCCCTGCCGGGAGCGACCCCGGGAAAAACTCGCGGCAAGAGGCGCCACCTTCCTTTCAGATTACGAGCTAATCGCTATTTTTTTGCGCACAGGATACCGCGGCGTGACCGCGGTTGAACTGGCCGGCGAGCTACTCGCGCATTTTGGCGGATTGCGTGCAATGCTCGACGCAGATGTGTCCCAGCTGACCAGCCGACCTGGAATGGGTCCCGCAAAGGCCGCGCAGCTGCATGCCGTAGTGGAGTTGGCGCAGCGACAATTGGCTGAGCAACTGGAGCATGGCGAGGCGTTGACCCGACCAGAGATGACCAAGAAGTTTTTAGTGCGTCGTCTGCGCGGCAGTAGACGTGAGATATTCTGCTGTATGTTTCTTAGCAGCCAGCATCACATGCTTGCCTGTGAAGACCTGTTTATGGGTACCATTGATGGTGCCGCAGTGTACCCCAGAGAAGTTGTGGTCAGAGCACTGCACCACAATGCTGCAGCAGTAATTTTTGCTCACAATCACCCGTCGGGGGTTGCCGAGCCCAGTCAGGCGGACCTGCGAATTACTCGCCGGTTGACCGAGGCGCTTGGCCTGGTGGACATCCGTGTGCTGGATCATGTTATTGTCGGTGACGCTGAACCGCTGTCGTTTGCCGAAAATGGGCTGCTCTGAATCTATTACGCAGAGCGGCAATCCTTGCCAATGGTAGATAGTTTTGGTATAAAGCTGCGCTCCGCGGCGCTTGCCCAAAATTTTGGGCGCTGTGCAATCGATCCACACTGCAATAATCCCGAATTACGGGAGAGATAGAAACATGGCCAGAGTATGTCAGGTCACCGGCAAACGGCCGATGACAGGAAATAATGTATCCCACGCAAAGAACCGCACTAGAAGGCGCTTCTTGCCGAACCTGCATAATCATCGGTTCTGGGTTGAATCCGAGAAACGCTTCGTTAACCTTCGTGTGTCTTCCAAAGGTATGCGTATCATCGATAAAAAGGGCATAGACCAAGTGCTGAGCGAAATGCGTGCTCGCGGCGAAGCCGGCTAACCCCTATCAGGAGAGATTGAGATGAGAGATAAGATCAAGATGGTGTCCTCCGCTGGCACCGGGCATTACTACACTACCGACAAGAACAAGCGGACAACGCCCGATAAACTGGAAATGAAGAAATACGATCCAGTCGTTCGCAAGCACGTCATGTACAAGGAATCCAAGATCAAGTAGGTTTTCCCGTGAAGCTTGTTTTCGAAACCCGGCGAATCGCCGGGTTTTTTGTGTGTGAGCGCTATGCCTGAACTTCCCTATGCCTGAACTACCCGAGGTAGAAACTACCCGATCGGGTATAGAGCCTCATATTAGTCGGCGGCGTGTCGTTGAGGTTCGGGTTCGAGAGTCGAGAATGCGGTGGCCAGTCTCTCCGGAGTTGGTGCTCGAGTTGGCCGGACAGCGCGTCGACTCGGTATCGCGTCGCGGCAAGTACATTTTGTTGGGTACGGCGGGCGGTACCGTCATATTTCACTTGGGTATGTCGGGCAATCTCAGAGTAGTCGGTTCCGACGCGATCCCCGCGAAGCACGATCACGTTGATATTTTGTTTGATAATGGCTGTATCCTCAGATTTAACGATCCCCGTCGGTTTGGCTGTGTGCTGTGGACCACAGACAACCCCTTGGAGCACCGCTTGCTGGCCAGCCTGGGCCCCGAGCCGCTTTCTGCAGAGTTTCATGACCGCTTGCTTTACCAACAATCCCGCGGCCGAACCCTCGCCGTAAAGGCCTTCATTATGGACTCGCACATCGTCGTTGGAGTGGGCAATATTTATGCTAATGAGGCGCTGTTTCGAGCTGGAATTCGCCCCTTGCGGGCTGCGGGGAATATCTCGGCCAGCCGCTACCAAAACCTGTCGAGGGTGATTCGCGAGGTTTTGGAAGAGGCGATCACCCAAGGTGGGACAACCCTCAGAGATTTTGTAGGCAGTGATGGTCGACCGGGGTACTTTCGCCAACAGTTGGCGGTCTATGGCCGTGGCGGCCAGCCATGCCAGATCTGTGGACAGAGTTTACTCGAGGTTCGCCTCGGCCAGAGAGCCACTGTTTACTGCCGTGGCTGTCAAACCTAGCCTGGAATTTGCCTAGCTGGTTTTGACCCGCAGTGCCTCGACTACCGGTGGTGGTACGAATTGGGATACGTCGCCCCCCATGCTGGCTATTTCGCGAACCAGCGAGGAAGAGATAAACGACAGGTGTTCGGCAGGGGTCAGATAGACGGTTTCAAAGCCGGGGAGCATGGCGCGGTTCATGTTGGCCATTTGTAGTTCGTATTCAAAGTCTGAAACGGCGCGGAGTCCACGCAACACAGTGCTTGTCCCTTTAGCTTGTGCAAACTGCGTCACCAGGTTTGAAAACCCACAGGCCTCAATGTTATCAACGTGAGCGAGGGATTGTTCGGCGAGGGCAATGCGCTCTTCCAGGTTGAACATTGGAGACTTCTTCTCGCTATAGGCGATAGCCACAATCACTTTGTCGAACATCTTCGCCGCTCTCTCGATGAGGTCGACGTGCCCATTGGTAATAGGATCGAAGGTGCCGGGATAAATTATGGTATGCATAGTCCTCTCCATTTTTTTTGTGGTGTCGGCATTAGAACAAAACAAGAGACAAATATCAGCCCATTATGCGGCGATAGAGACGATAGCTGACCTGCCCCGCTCGCTTGTCCCGATATAGGTGCCAGGGCTCGGGTAGCTGGGGCGCTGGTTCGCCGATGCCGACTTCGATATACAGGGTGGCCCCGGGTGTCAGTAAACCCCCGGTCAGTAACGCCGAACAGCAGGGGTCTATCAATTTTTCGCCAAAGGGTGGATCCAGGAAAACGAGGTCAAAGGCCTCCCGGTGGGAATCGAGAAAGGCGATTGCCTCGCGGCACTCGACAACCCCGCTACCAGCCTCGAGCTTGCCCAGGTGCTGCTGTATTTGTTGGCAGTGTAAGGCAGAGGCGTCCACAAAGTGACAGGACCCCGCCCCCCTGGATAGCGCTTCGAGCCCTAGAGCGCCGCTACCGGCGAACAAGTCGAGGCACCTCGCGCCTTCGGTTTCTGCGGCCAGCCAATTGAACAGAGTTTCGCGAACCCGGTCCGGCGTAGGTCGCAGGCCATCGCTGGCTGTAAATGAAAGTTTGCGCCCGCGCCAGCGTCCGCCGATGATTCTTACTTGGCCTTGCGTCTTGGGTTTGGCTTGCACTTGGTCTCGCGGTCTTGAAGTCATTACGAATGTCGCGCCAGAGGTGATAGGATGTCGCCTGATATTTTTACCACTTGCATAGACATACTCTACCACGACCAGCATGAAATTTTTCAGCAAGCCAAGCAGCCCGCCGCCAGAGCCCGAACTTCAGGAAACCCCCTCGGAGGGCATGTTTTCGCGCCTGCGCAAGGGTTTAAACCGAACCAGCGATAACTTTTCTTCAGGTCTCGGAGACTTGATCCTGGGGAGGAAAGAAATTGATGCAGACCTACTGGAGGATATCGAAACCCAGTTGGTTATGGCCGATGTTGGCATCGAGACTACGAGAAAACTGGTTGCGACCTTGACACAGCGGGTTTCGCGCAAGGAGGTAAATGATTCGGCAGCCCTATATTCAGCGCTGCGAGAAGAGCTTGCAGGGCTATTACAAAAAGGCTCGGTACCATTAGAGATAGGGCCCGACCACAGGCCTTTTGTCATGCTGATGGTCGGTGTTAATGGGGTGGGAAAAACGACCACCATCGGCAAGTTGGCCAAGCGCTATCAAAGCGAGGGCTACTCGGTAATGTTGGCCGCCGGGGATACCTATCGCGCCGCTGCCGTTGAACAACTGCAAGTGTGGGGTGAGCGCAATGCGGTGCCGGTTATCGCGCAGCACACGGGAGCAGATAGCGCCTCGGTGATTTTTGACGCACTACAGGCAGCCAAGGCCCGCGGCATCGATATTCTCATAGCGGATACGGCGGGAAGGTTTCAAAATAAGTCCAATCTGATGGACGAACTGAAAAAAGTGGTGCGTGTGCTGGGCAAGCTCGACGACAGCGCGCCGCACGAAGTTATGTTGGTGCTGGATGCCGGCACCGGGCAGAACGCCCTCAGTCAGGCCAAAGAGTTTCGCGAGTGCGTCGGGGTCAGCGGTATCACCTTAACCAAGCTCGATGGGACGGCTCGAGGTGGTGTCGTTTTCGCCATCGTAGACCAGCTTGGGTTGCCCTTGCGTTACATTGGCGTAGGGGAAGGGGTCGATGATCTCCGGCCCTTTGTTGCCGAGGACTTTGCCGCAGCGCTTTTTGGCGACGATGCCAGCCCGTGATTCGCTTTGATCGGGTCAGCAAGCGTTATCCCGGTGGTTATGATGCCCTTCGTGAAGTTAGTTTTGAGATAGAGCACGATGAGCTGGTGTTTCTGACCGGGCACTCCGGCGCTGGGAAAAGTACGCTGTTGAAATTGATCATGATGATGGAGCGCCCCAGTAGAGGGCAGGTCACCGTTAATGGTCGCGAACTTCGCGACTTGAGTTCCAGGCGCATACCTCAGCACAGACGCGATATCGGTGTGGTGTTCCAGAATCACCAGCTCCTGTTTGACCGCAGTGTCTATGACAATGTCGCATTGCCGCTTCTGATCGCTGGCCTTCATCCCAGAGATATTGGCCGTCGGGTGCGCGCAGCGCTAGACAAAGTTGGCCTGCTCAGTAAGGAGCGCCAGTCGCCAGTGACGCTTTCAGGAGGTGAGCAGCAGCGGGTTGGCATTGCCAGGGCGGTAGTCAATAAACCAAGGGTTTTGCTGGCCGATGAGCCCACGGGGAACCTGGATCCGGCGCTGTCCGCGGAAATCATGCGGTTATTCGAACAATTTAATCAGGTTGGCGTGACGGTGTTGATTGCGAGTCACGACCTGGCGCTGATCTCGCAGCTTCACTACAGAATTATTACGCTCAGTGATGGTCGCGTGCTGATCGGGAATCGAAACTGATGCTGAAACGGCAGCGGCTACAGCGAAGGACCGAGACTGTAGTGCGCAAAGATCATGGCGCCAGTCAGGCCCGTACTGGCATCTCATTACGACTTCAGGCCTGGCTACGGCATCATCAAACGATGGCCCATGACAGTCTACGACGACTTTTGAGTACTCCCTGGGCGAGCTTGATGACCTGGGCGGTTATCGGTATCGCGCTGGCGCTTCCTGTGGGTATGGCAGTGGTTCTCGACGGTGCCGATAGCCTCAGTCGCAATTGGGATAGTGGCGAACAGCTGTCGGTGTTTTTAAAGAGGGAAATCTCCGAGTCCGAGTCCGAAGATCTCGCCGAGACGCTCCGGCAGCGAGCCGATGTGGCCAGGATAAAGCTGGTTAGCCGGGATCAGGCGCTGAGCGAGTTTCAAGCTTTCTCCGGTTTTGGGGACGCGTTGCGAAACCTGGACGAGAATCCGCTGCCATCCCTGTTGCTGGTAACCCCTCTTGTGGGTGGCAGTGATGTAGTCGCCATTGGCGAGTTGGCAGATGCGCTTGCCCTTGTTTCTGGTGTTGATCGGGTTGTAGTTGATATGGAGTGGGTTCGTCGGCTGAGAACCCTTATGGAGTTAGGGCGGCGAAGCGTCTTGGTGTTGGGCGGGCTGCTTACACTCGGGGTTTTGTTGGTCATAGGCAATACTATCCGTTTGACTATCGAAGGGCGCAGGGACGAAATTGTGGTTATCAAGCTGGTGGGGGGCAGCGATGCATTTGTGCGTCGGCCTTTTCTGTACACCGGGATATGGTATGGCTTCGGCGGCGCCCTGATGGCCTGGATTCTCGTTGGCGCGTCTCTTTGGGGCTTGCGCGGGCCGTTGACAACGCTAGCGGTGCAGTATCAGAGCTTTGCGCTCGCTCCCGAGCTTGGACTGATACGAGGCCTTCAATTACTGTTGTTTGGGGCGACATTGGGCTTGTTGGGAGCCTGGGTGACATTGGCCCGACATTTGGCCGTCATTGAGCCCAGATAACCCTCCGTTTGGCTGCCTTTTCTTGATCTAAGACAAGGAATTAACTGAACTTTTCTCAAATTAGCACTCTAATTCAAAGAGTGCTAAAATTGCCCGCCGAAATTGGAGTAAAGACATGCGTACGAGCCTGCAAGCTATTGATCACCTCTCACCTGGTGGAAATCTGTCCGCCTATGTGACAGCTGTCAGCAGTTTTCCTATCCTCAGCCCAGAGCGGGAGCGGGAGCTGGGAGAGGACCTTTTTTATAATGGGAACCTGGACGCTGCCCGTGAAATGGTTATGGCGCATCTGCGTTTTGTTGTCCATATTGCGAAGAGCTATTCTGGTTATGGGTTGGCCGAGGCGGACCTTATTCAAGAGGGAAACGTCGGCTTGATGAAAGCGGTAAAACGTTTTGATCCGGAGAAAGGCGTTCGCCTGGTATCGTTTGCGGTGCACTGGATCAAAGCTGAGATTCACGAGTACATTCTGCGCAATTGGCGTATCGTCAAGGTTGCGACAACAAAAGCTCAGCGGAAACTATTTTTCAATTTACGTGGCCAGAAAAAACGCCTGGGCTGGTTGAGCCACGAAGAGGCCGGACGTGTCGCCGCGGACCTCAATGTCGATATCAGCGAGGTTCAGCGGATGGAAGGCCGCTTAAGCGCCTATGACGCTTCCTTTGATGGTCCTCAGGACGAGGACAGTGAGTCTGCGTTTCAGGCCCCCGCCAACTACCTTGAGGACATGCGCTTCGATCCGGCCAAACAACTCGAAGATGCCGATTGGGAAGAGAATAATAGCGAACAGCTGCACACCGCTCTCGCCAACCTGGACGAGCGCAGTCGCGACATACTTGTCCGTCGCTGGTTGCACGAGGAAAAGGATACGCTACACGAGCTTGCCGACGAGTACGGTGTCTCTGCCGAACGAATTCGCCAGATCGAAAAAAATGCGATGGGTAAAATAAAGGTAAGCTTGTCGGCCTGAGGGCATAGACTGGCGGTTAGCCGCCGGTCGGGTTGAGTCTCACGCTCACACATCTGTGATCTACGTTAATGTCTAATTTTTACTTGTCCGCCGCGGGACTATCGGGAGCGACAGCAGTGTTGCTGGGAGCATTTGGTGCCCACGCTCTGGAATCGAGCCTGTCGCTGCAATCTCTGGTCGTGTACCACACGGCGGTTCAATACCACTTTTACCACAGCCTTGCGTTACTGGGCGTCTCGATAACTATGACTTTGCATCCGACGAGCAAGCTGCTCAAAGTCAGTGGTAATGCCTTTATCTTGGGCGTGATTCTGTTTTCAGGGAGTCTGTATCTTTATGCTTTTAGCGGCATTGGATGGTTGGGTGCCGTTGCCCCTTTGGGTGGACTGAGTTTTGTTGTCGGGTGGTTGGCGCTGGTACTGGCGGCCCGAGGCGACGGCGGGACAGGGAATGACAGCCGATGACAGATGAGGGTGCGACCACACCGCACAGGAGGGCTATTCGCAGCTTCGTTACCCGAGGCGGCAGGATAACGGCGGGTCAGCAAAAGGCCTATGATGAACACTGGCCTAATTGGGGGCTGGATCTGGCCGATGGACCAGTGGACCTGTCGGCGGCATTTGGTCGCGATGCGCCGGTAGTGCTGGAGATAGGTTTTGGCATGGGCCAGTCCCTGGCGGAAACCGCCGCTCAAAATCCGCATAAAAACTTCATCGGGATAGAGGTACATCGTCCTGGCGTCGGTAGATTAGTCTACTCAATGGATGAAATGGGGCTGGACAACATTCGCATCTACTGCGCAGATGCAGTGGCAGTCATAGCACAATGTATTCCCAGGGAAAGTCTTTCGTCAATCCAGATATTTTTCCCGGATCCCTGGCACAAAAAACGTCACCACAAGCGGCGCCTGATTCAAAGTGGCTTTGTACAGAAACTGATACCTTTACTGCAGGTTGGCGGGCAGCTCCATCTGGCAACCGACTGGCAGTCGTACGCGGAACAAATGCTCAAAGTACTTTCTGCAAATTCAGACCTTCAGAATAGCAACCCCACTGGTGGCTATGTTCCGCGACCCGAGTCGCGGCCGATAACCAAATTCGAGCGTCGCGGAGCGCGTCTCGGCCACGGTGTGTGGGACCTTATTTTTATTCGTCTATAAGTTCGGCCAGAACGTCATTTAGAAAGCGGCGACCGAGGGGACTGGTGCGGATTATCGACCCACTTTTCTCAAGAAGGCCGCGCTGCACAAGCGGTGAGATACGCTTACTCAACTGTTCTTCTGCCAGCCCCGTAGCCGACTGAAACTCCTCAGCGCTGAAGCCGCTGTGTAGCCGGAGTCGATTCATCAGATACTCACCGAGTAAATCCGTCGGGGTCAGGTTTCGTTGTCCTGCTAGTGTCGATTTGGCGACATTCATATATTCCACGGGCTGTCTGCGCTTCCAGACGCGCGACACGATACCTTTTGCACTGTCTGTCAATTTGCCATGCGCTCCGGCACCGATACCGAGGTAGTCGCCAAAGGTCCAGTAGTTGAGATTGTGTGACGACTCGCGTCCGGGGCGAGAATAGGCGGAAATTTCGTAGTGAGCATACCCTGCGCAGGAGAGTATCTGTTCACCGCGGTCCTGAATTTCACAGAGCAGGTCATCGTTGGGAAGCACCGGCGGGCTGGAAAAAAATTGGGTGTTTGGCTCAATGGTTAATTGGTACCAGGAGATATGCTCTGGCGCGAGCGTCAGGGCGCGCTCGAGATCGTCAGCGGCCGACAGTGGACTTTGCGCTGGTAGACCGTGCATGAGGTCGATGTTGATATTGTCAAACCCTACAGAGCGCGCCAGATTGAATGCGTCTACCGCCTGACTGGCGCTGTGTATCCTGCCCAACAGTTGTAGCTGGTTATCGCTGAAGCTTTGCGCCCCTAGAGAGAGCCGGTTGACACCGGCGCGGCGGTAGCCGGCAAATCGCGCGGCTTCAGCTGTACCGGGGTTGGCCTCCAGGGTGATCTCGATGTTGGGTTCGAAGCCGAATCGCTCCCTGGCTGCGCAAATGATGGTATTGATAGACTCCGCGGCGAACAGGCTTGGTGTGCCGCCGCCAAAAAAAATTGAATGTAGGCGCCTGCCCATTGCCCTGTTGGCTTCCGCGGCCATATCGTCGAGCAGGCGCCCAACATACTGCTGTTCGGGCAGTTCCTTAGTTTCGTGTGAATTGAAATCGCAATAGGGGCACTTGCGGACGCACCAGGGCAGGTGCACGTACAAGCTTAGCGGTGGGGTAGCCAACATGAGCTGGAGGTCTTATTCTGCCGACAGAGCGGCGACCAGCGAAGCCATGGCTTGTCCGCGGTGGCTTTGACGGTTTTTGATTGCCGAAGGCATTTGCGCAGAGGTGAGGTCCGATCCCGTTGGTAAAAAAAGTGGATCGTAGCCAAAGCCCTGCTCGCCCCGAGGGCTTTCCAGAATTATGCCCTCCCAGGCGGCGCTGCAGATTAATGGCACCGGGTCCAATGCGAAGCGGACCCAGACCAAAACACAGTGAAATCTGGCGGTTCGGTGTGGAGGGTCGATGCCCGACAGCTCAGCAAGTAGTTTTTCATTGTTATCTGCATCGGTTGCCAAGGGACCGGCGAATCTCGCTGAATAGATGCCCGGTCTTCCCTGGAGGGCATCCACCTCCAGACCGGAATCATCCGCCAACGCGGGCTTATTGGTAAAGGCGCTGGCGTTGCGGGCCTTGATCAGGGCGTTCTCCACAAAGGTGTGTCCGGTTTCCTCGACCTCCGGAACCGCGTTATCACCCTGGCTGCTGACCAACCAACCCAGCGGCTCAAGGGAGGACTGTAGCTCCCGCAATTTGCCTCGATTACCCGAAGCCAGCACCAGCTCCCTGCGTAACGCACTAGTCGGCATAGACTTTCTGCTCAAATCTCAGTTGGTAGGGCGGCTGATTCGGGTCGAGTTGAATGTCGACTTCGAAGCGATGGAGCTGCTTGTCGAGTATGTGGAAGTCGGCGATGTAATAAATAGCGTTTTGTTCACGAATCTCTGTGAAATCCAGCGCTGGGGCACTAATCAAGTCTCGAACACGACCGCTGACGATAGCGCTCCGGGCGACTGGCACCGGGCTCGAGTCGGCCTCCAGTATCGAAATGTTAACAATAGCCCGACGTTTGCCCCGAGTAATTCCGTATGCTGCGGCCACCTGCGGCTCTAAAAATGAGGTGTTGACCACGGCGTAGTGAACGTCGACCTCACCGAAACGCGTGAACTGCTGTGCGGTAGCTGGGGAGCTCAGTGCCCACAGTATCAGGCAGACTAAGGTGCCTAGGGTCGGGGTCGGGCGGCTATTTGTCTGCTTCATTTACTGATCCTGTAGATTGCGGTACTGGCAAACATGTTGGGCCAGAGGTTGGCCAGCCACGAGTAGCTGCGGGTATGGGTAACAACGCTACGATCGAGGATGCGAACACCGCAGTCGTGGCACAGTGCCTCGAAGTCTCGTACCGTACAAAAATGGATGTTAGGCGTGTCGTACCATGTATATGGCATAAACCTGGAGACCGGCATCCGACCCCGGGTCACCAGGTCCAGGCGACAACGCCAGTGGCCGAAATTTGGGAAGGTGACGATGCACTCTTTACCGATGCGAGTCATTTCCTCGATAACCAGGTGTGGGTTGTGGACCGCCTGCAGCGCGTGGGCCAATATTACCGAATCGAAGCTCTTGTCGCGAAAATTAGCCAGCCCGCGATCCATATCCTGCTCGACAATGTTGAGGCCCGCGGCTACCGCTGTGGTGATGTTCTCGGCGTCTATCTCCAGGCCCATACCATCGACACCCTGAGTGTCAACGAGGTGTTGTAGTAGCTTGCCGTCGCCGCAGCCGAGATCGAGAACCCGCGCTCCCCGTGTCACCCACCGCTCGACAACTTTCAGATCAAGGCGCATCGTCATAGCTCCTTTCGGACCCGTATCATGTAGGCCGAGAGTAACTGGTGATAGCGGGCTATGGGCAACAGGAAGGAGTCGTGACCCTGCCGGGACTCGATGTCCGCGTAGGTGACGGACCGGCCTGCGGCTATCAGGGCGTCGACTATCTCTCTCGAACGGCTGGAGGAAAATCGCCAGTCACTGGTAAAAGACACTACCAGGAAGCTGCACATAGCGTGACTGAAGGCAGCTACGGGGTCGTCGTTATACTCTCTGGCCAAATCAAAGTAGTCGAGAGCGTGGGTCATTAGCAGATACGTGTTGGCGTCAAACTGATCGGAGAACACCGCACCCTGATAGCGTAGATAACTCTCCACCTGGAACTCGAGCGATTCGTCGCTGTCCGGGGAAAAGCTACCGTGTTGCAGCGCTCTGCC